>JAUWXV010000090.1 GCA_030616165.1 bacterium
CTTTTTTAGAGGGGGCTCACATATAACTAACGTAAAAAATTGTATAAAAATTTAAGGAGGGAAAAATGAAGAAGACACTTTTAATTTTATTAATTGTATTTTTTACTTTTTCTATTTGTCTATACGCCCAAGGACCCAGACTTAATCTTACAGGTACATGGAAACTTGATTTAAATAAGAGTCAGCTGCCAGAAATGGGGGGTAGATTTGCACAGGCACAGGAAACAACTCTAATAATCGAGCAAGAACGCAGGACATTAAGAATTGAAACAATAAGAGGTGAAATAAAAACAGCAATGGAACTTACTATTGGAGGAGAAGAGCAAGAGGTTGAAAGTCCTATGATGGGTTTTGCGAGGAGAGCCGGCATGGATATTGAATCTACAACAATTGCAAAAGCAGAAAGGAGCGAAGATCGCAGTTCAATTATTGTTACTTTAAATACGACAATGTCTATGCAGGATAGAACATTTGAAATAAAAACGGTCAGTTCTTACAGCCTATCCGAAGATGGCAATACACTTACCGAAAAGCAGACAAGGTCCACTTCAAGAGGCGATAGCGAATCGGTGTTAGTCTATAACAAGTCAGATTCTCAAGAAGAATCCCAAGAAGAAACTAATTTTTCAGGAACCTGGAAACTTGATTTGGAAAAGAGTCAAATGCCACAAATGGGTGGAATGGGTGGTGGTGGAGATCGAGAAACAACACTTACAATCGAGCAAAAGGATAATTTAATAAAAATTGAAACAGTCACTACTACTCAAAGAGGTGAAAGAAAATCAGCAATGAACCTCGTTATTGGAGGCGGACAGACAAAAGTCGAATCGATGATGGGGATGATGGGTAGAGGAGGTGCAACAGGTGGTCCAGCCCCGGTTGCACTTGCAAAAGCTGAATTGGAAGATGGTACCCTTATTGTTACTTTAAATACAACAATGTCTATGCAAGATAGAACATTTACTATACAAACGGTCAGTTCTTACAGTCTATCAGAAGATGGTAAAACGCTCACTGAAAAACAGATTAGGATTTTTGGAGACAGAGAAACGGAAAGTGTGTTAGTTTACAACAAAGTCTAAAAATAGAATATTGATTTTTTCCAATAATTAAAACAAAAATTAAGTAGAAATGCCCTATCTCATTCATCTTTTCTCAATAAGATGTTTTCGAATAAATTTATATAAAATGAGATGTTTTTAAGATATTGTTATACTTGCAGTTATCAACATTTTATTAAAAAATTCTAAATATCCAGGACTCTAATAAGATTAGCTCTTCCTTTTATACAATCGAGTTTTTCAATCTTTTTTATTGCTTTATAAACATTCCCTTCTAATGACTTATGGGTCATCATTACTATCGGAACATAACGTCCCTTTTCTTTTTGAATAACAGAAGCTATGCTGATATTGTATATACCAAGAATATTACTGATTTTCGCCAGAACACCTGGCTTGTCCAGAGCAAGAAATCTGAAATAATATTCGAGTTTATAATCTCTATGATTCTTTATCTTTATCGTTTTATTTTTAAATTCTGGAATATCATAACTTTTCCCCCTTACAATATTTATAATATCACTTATTACAGCGTTAGCGGTTGGCAGCATTCCTGCTCCTTTCCCGGTATACATCTGAGGACCTGTCGCTTCTCCAGTAATGTAAACAGCGTTGTCCTCATACTCTATAGATGAGAGAAGATGAGTTTTTGGAACAAGTGTAGGATGTACCCTGAGCTCTGGTATTCTTGAGAAATTTGCAATCGCGAGAAGTTTAATTGTATATCCAAGTTCTTCAGCGTATTCAAGGTCTCTCTTTGTAATAATTGTGATTCCTTCAGTATATATCTGAGTTGACTTTATATATACGCCTTTTGAAATTAAAAACAAAATCGCAAGTTTCTGTGTGGAGTCCAGTCCATTAATATCAAAGGATGGGTCTCTTTCTGCAAATCCTTTATCCTGAGCCTCCTTAAGCGCATCCTTATAATCTTTTTCCCTCATTTTAGTTAATATATAATTAGTACTCCCGTTAACAATCCCTATTATAGATTTAATATTTGTGGGTATACTTTCAAGAAGGATATTAATAATAGGAATACTTCCACAGACGCTTGCTTCAAATCCTATAGACATATTTTTTTGTTTTGCTTTTTTGAATATTATCGGCGCAAATTCAGACAACACCGCTTTATTTGCCGTTACGATATGTTTTTTCTTCTCTAAAGAGCGCAAAATATAAGTCAAAGCAGGTTCATAACCTCCAATCAATTCAACTATAATCTCAATTTCAGGGTCATTAATAACCTCTTCGGCATTTCTGGCATATTCTATACCTTTGAATTTTTCAACCTTTTTGTTTATGTCGGCAATCTTTTTCAAATTAATATTAATTCCATATTTTTTCGATATCCCTTTCCTTAAGAGTTTAACCACTCCAACCCCAACTGTACCGCATCCTATTAAACCAATATTTACATTTTTATATTTTATCACTTTTCAATACCTCACAATTTATTTCAATTTATATATTTATCTGATTTTAGCAGAGATTTATTTCAAAGACAATGGGATTTTTATATTTTATTATTTCATAATCTCTTAAATGAATTATGTAAACAATTCCTTTAAATTATTTGAATCAATGTTACATCCGCTTAAAATCGAAACTACTTTTTTGCCTTTGATTTTATTTTTATTCTTTATCACAGCCATAGTAGCGGCAGCACCAGCACCTTCAGCGAGATTATGAGTCTCTTTTATTACTGTCCTTATTCCATCCTTAATTTCATCTTCAGACAATAATACGATGTCATCAACATATTTATTAATGAACTCAAGTGTCATTTCAGCGGGAACCCTTGTTGCGAGCCCATCTGCGATAGTATCAGCCGAACTGGTTTCTACTATTTTTTTCTCCTTCCATGATAAACAGACCGATGGAGCATTTTGTGCCTGTACACCAATAATTTTTGTCTTTGGAGATAATTCATTCCTTACAATCGAAACGCCTGAAATACCGCTTCCCAAGCCTATTGGGACAAAAATGTAGTCAATATCACTTTCCGATTCAAAAATCTCAAGCGTATAAGTACCAACGCCTGCTATCAGCAGCGGTTCATTTGCTGAATGTATGTATTTTAAACCGTATTCATCCTTTAAAGTTTCTGTTTTTTCTCGTGCTTCGTCGAAATCTCTTCCATAAATAATCAATTCCACTCCGAGCTGTTTCATAGCCTTATTTTTTTCAGGATTATTGTTTTCAGGAACAACTATATATGCTTTAACTCCAAATATTCTGGATGAATATCCAATAGACAAGCCATGATTGCCTCTTGTAGCAGAGATTACACCTCTCTTTTTCTCGTCGCCTGATAGAGATGAAATAAGGTTTAAACCGCCTCTGACTTTAAAAGCACCGGTAGGAAGATGATTTTCATGTTTTAAATAGAATTCACAGCCGGTTATTTCCGATAAGCCCGGATAATGATAAAGGGGTGTTTTCGGCAAAAATTTGTGAACAATTTCACTTGCTTTTAATACATCACTAAATACTACTGCTTCCACTTTGTTTCCTGTATATATTTTTTTTATATTTGATTATGAACAAAACGAACAAGAAACCAAGTTTAAGAAATATCTATAAAACAATATACGAAACAGATTTTTTTTTTAAAAGAAATTTTTAACAAAAAAGTTGAAGTTGATTTAAACAGAGGCTAAGTATCCTCTGATGCCGGAGTGCTTCTCATTTAGGAAATTGAAAAACAGACCGATATACCGACAACGTTTATACCTAAATCCTCGCTATCACCTCCCTCCTACTATTTTATCTCACAACTCTTTTAAAATATTACCTCGAACTTTAATAAATCCTTGACTTAATAAATCCGAAAACATATATTTTATAATAATTAAAGTTTCTGTGCCGGTATCTCCCCCTTCCCTTTTTTAACTCGAGAGATACCCTTCAATGCTAATAAAACAATTAATATTAAATTAGTATAATTCGAGTAATTAGCGGTTTTATATATGAATTTGCCCGTAGGAAAATTAGAGCCTGAATTTTTGAGTAAATTTCTGTCCAGGATTCCAAAGAAAGACAATAGCATAATTATAGGCTCCAGGGTCGGGGATGATGCTGCTGTCATTGATTTTGGTGATAAGTATTTGATAGCAAAAACCGACCCTATTACATTTGTTTCGGATAACATAGGCTGGTATTGCGTAAATATAAATGCCAATGATATTGCGGTAATGGGGGGAAATCCCAGATGGTTTCTTGCAACTGCATTAATGCCAGAAGGAAAGACAACCGAAAAGGATATAGAAAAATTATTTAAAAGTCTTATCTCTTCACTGAAAAAAATAAATGTCACCCTATGCGGGGGACATACGGAAATATCCCCCGGTCTTGAACGACCAATTATTATTGGACAGATGCTCGGTGAAGTTAAAAAAGAGAACCTTATAAACAAGGATTCTATAAAACCGGGTGATTCGATAATACTAACAAAAGGTATTGCAATTGAAGCTACTTCTATAATAGCCAGAGAAAAAGGCTCTTTTCTTAATAAATCTTTTGGGAGAGAATTTGTAAAAAAAGCAAAAAACTTTATAAAAATTCCTGGCCTGAGCATAATAAGAGAAGCAAATATAGCCTTAAAATCTGGTAGAATATCTGCGATGCACGATCCGACTGAAGGCGGGCTTCTCGGTGGGCTTTATGAACTTGCTTTATTAAGCAATACCGGGTTCATTATAGAAAAAGAAAAAATATATATATATCCAGAGTGCAATAAATTATCAAAAAAGTTCAAACTTGACCCACTCAGGTTAATTGCCTCAGGTTCACTTATAATAATATCTGCTCCAGATGAATCGAAAAAAATTGTCAAATCACTGAGAAAAAATAAAATCAGAGCGGAAATAATTGGAAAAGTTACCTCCTCGAAAAGCGGTTTTAAAATAATTGAAAGTGGCAAAACAAAAAGTATTAGAACTCCTGTTATTGATGAAATCGGGAAAATTTTATAAACTATTATTATTGAGGTTAATTTATTGATTAACCAATGTAAAAAACTTTTAATCATTTTTTCAAAAAATGAAAGGAGGAAAGAATGAACTTAAAAAGGTATATTTTAATGAGCATAATTGTCTGTGTGATATTTTTTATTATTGAAATTTTTCAGCATGTTACGATTTTAGGAAGCAGTTATTCTGAGCATTCAGAATTTATGAGGACTGGAGGAGCAGATGTAATGGTATTAAACATTATAGGCGGCTTAATCTTTTCCTTTCTTTTTTGTTATATCTTTATTAAGGGATATGAGGGAAAAGGAATAATTGAGGGTGTCAGGTTTGGCATCATAATTGGGGCGTTTATATGGCTTCCCAAAATGATTTTCGAGTATGCAAATTTTAATTATCCAGGCTCCTGGCCCCTGATTTGGTTTATATTTGGTTTAATTGGTACAGTTATCGGAGGAATAATTTGTGCATTAATCTACAAACCGATTAAAAAGGCAGCAGGAACTCAATAATAATATATACATAATTTCTGTGCAGCTTTTCTATAAAGAATTTTCAAATTTCAATATACTAAAATGTCGTTAATCAAAACAAAAAATTTCTGGAGGTAAACATGAGAAGTAAAAAGATTCATTTTCTATTAATTATTCTTATATTAACATCTTTTTATTGTGCTCCAAAAGAGGAACCTGAAGCTCTGCCGATATACCACTGTTATAAGACATCGGAAGAGATAACAATAGATGGCAATATAACTGAAGATGCATGGGAAACAGCAGAAGAGGCTCAGTTTGTAAATAGAGATGGATCAATTCCTGAACAGAAAACCACCTTCAAATGGCTCTGGGATGATGTTTACCTTTACGGAGCATTTCATGTTGAGGATAATGATATCTGGTCAACGATGACAGCCCGTGATGATAGTTTATGGGTGGAGGAGGTTATTGAATTATTTATCGACGCTGACAGCGCACCGAAAACATACGCTGAATTTGAGATTAATCCACTAAACACAGTTTTAGACCTTTATATTTTAAATAAATATAATAATAGAAAAGATATATATCAGCTCTGGAAATGGGACTGCATAGGTTTAAAGAACGCTGTTAAAGTCGTTGGAACAGTTGATAACAGAGATGATGTTGACCAGTACTGGGATTTAGAAATAGCAATTCCATTCGACCAGATTTACACCGCTCCAAACGTACCCCCGGTTGCAGGTGACAGGTGGAAAATTGATTTCTGCAGGGCAGATAGAGGTAAAAAACGTTCAGTATCAACTGTTTGGTCTCCGCCTGCTTTTCATAATCCACTATCATACGGTATTTTTATCTTTGAAACGGGTAAATAGATTTTTTGTTGTCATTTACAATTAGAGATAAACAGTCTATATATATATTCTTTATAGAAGGTCGATTTTCAATTAACAGAAAAAATCGGTAGTGTATATAACCTGATTTATTCATAAATTCTGTCATGATATGTTTCTTAAATTTGTCTATTAAATTTCGTTTCAGTTACAGATACATATAAGCAGGGTCCGAGAATATGAAAAAAACAATTATTATTAACAGCGAAACTTTAGGAAGTGGTAGCGAGGAGTTAGGAGAAAGATTAATGGGTTCCTTTTTCAGAAAGCTTTGTATATTAGAAAGCAAACCAGATACAATTATTTTTTATAATTCAGGAGTTAAGTTATTGGCAAAAGGCTCATCAGTTTTAGATGCATTGGACGCACTCTTTAATGAGGGGGTTGATGTTATTGCATGTGGAACTTGTATCGCATATTATAAATTAAACGATAAACTTATTGTAGGACGGGTGAGCAATATGCAGGAAATAGCTTCAATCTTATTGGACTCAGAAAGCGTGATAACTGCTTGAGGGGTATATTTCTGAGCGAAGTATATTTTGCCTTTGATGGTTATCAATTATTTATTTCTGCAACAGCATATATCAGGCGTGAATCTGGTTTTGAGGAAACGTGATAAGAATAAACATTGATTTATTCACAAATTATGCTGATTTTTTCGAAAATAATATTACCTATCTTATTTGGTTGATAATGTTCACAGCCTCCTCAATAATGATTTCTCCTGCTCCCTTTGCAAGATTAGTCCCGCTTGTCGGTTCATATCCTCCCTCATCGTAAGCTTCGCTGTGGCAGACATATCCGATTGCATCATTACTCAGTGAGATAACAAAAAGGTTTTCCAGACCCGCTCTTTTTTTAATCTCCAGACCAATTTCAACCAGAACCTCTCCGGGCAGTCCTAAAATATAAATATCCCCAATTTTTAAAACTTGAATCTCTGTTGTTAAATAGTTTTTAGATTTATCAGTCTCTATAATCCTATCAGGCGAAAGGATTTTCTTTATGGGAATGTTAACAGCCTTTTTAAGCGCCTTTAAAGTGACATCACCAGATGTAGGAACAAACTGAAGTCTTCTCAAAACTTCTCCACCAAGTGCTTTACCAACCTGTAAACGTGGCTTTCTACCTCTCTTTATAGGAACTATATCGCCGGCAGTCCCGAGAGCAAAAAGACAAATCCCCCCCTCCATCTGTTCAACAACGCGCATTGTGTATCCTGGATAATCAGCCGATATAGAATAAAACCAATCACTATATGTACTTCCACTAACTGGATGACAGGCAAAATTAACTATTGACCCAACAATTTCGCCGCTAATATCTTCAACTCTGAGTACGCAAACCTCCGGGTCAATTGGACCAAAAATCAATTCACCCTTTTCAGATGGAATCGTAGATGTCATTACCAGTGAACCATCGATTCTTTTTGTTCTTCGATTATAAACTATTTCAGGAACTTCACCTTTTACTGCACCTACCCTTACTTCCTTCATATTTTTATAAGCAATAGATATTGAACCAGCAATCTTTTTAATAAGAGTTTGAACATAAGATTTATCAATCTCGGAAGCAGGAACCTTTGGTCCAATACTCGTTTTCGTAAAAATCTTAGGTCCAAAGTGAGTATGTGTTCCACTAATAAAAATATTCTCTTCAGGGATACCGGTTTCTTCTTTCACAATCATTCGTATCTTGGTGGTAATCTCTAAAGGAATCCACAATAAATCATTACAAACGATTGCTATAGTATTCTCTCCATCATCAAGAACAAGCGCTTTTGCGTAAAGTTCATCAACTATATCGTCACTCGGTTTATCCCGGGAACCATAACCTGTAAGCCAGATTCCGACAGGGGGAGTGATATTCACCTTTGCACATCCCCCTCTAAGAACGCTTTGACCACCAAAGCAGAAATTGTGCTCCAATAACACGAGAATAATGGAAACTAATAATGCTATTTTTAATATAATATCTCTTTTCATAATAATTATTTCCTTCTATTTTAATATCAAAACTTTGGCAAATTTGCTCTAATTAGCACATACATAACCAGTACCGAGATTTTCAAGGCAGGATTGCCGCGCTTTCGGCTCGCAGTGACAACAATCATACACGTCATTGCGAGGAGTACCGAGTACTCGGGACGACGTGGCAATCTCATTAAATATATTATTACTTTAAAAACAAAATTTTCTATCACCGGAACGGAACATCCTTTTCCATAGAAGTTTTATTAATGCCAATTTGTTTGTTAATAAATAAAATATTTCTTGGTTTAAATTAATATGGAGAATTATTTTTGAAAATTTAAGATTTTATATACTTTTTGTCAAGAAAAATATTGATAATCTAAATAGTTTAAATTAATTGAATAACTGGTTTTCTAATTCGTAAATAACCGGATGTAATTGAAATTTATTCTTGACTTTTTATATAAAATGTAATTAACTTACAAGTAAAAAATCCAAATATTTAACATTCTGACTTTTTATTAAATGAAAAATAACATCTTTGATAGAATATCCGAGAATTATAATGTAAAAATTAAGGTTGCGAAATTTAAAAGAGATATTCCTTCAGTTTTTTCTGAAAATCGAAACGTATTTTATATAAATAAAAAACATTCACTTGAATCTCAGACATATTCGATATTCCATACTTTAGCCCATAATCATCTTGGAACTGTATGCTCTGAATCTACTTTTGAAGAAGAGAAAGCAGCGGAGAATCTTACTTATGAACTTTTAATTCCCATAGAGGAAATTAAAGATTATATCGATTATTCACTTTTTAAGTTGAAAGAGATTTTCCCTTACTGTTCATTTGAAACAATTGCAAAAAGACTCCTTCCATTGAAAAGAAATATTCTTACAATATGGCATAATTATACACTCGTTTTTAGAGAAAACTCATCAAGTGGCTCTTTTAATGCAAAACTTGATCCTTTTGAAATTGAATGCATGAATTATTCATACAAAACTCAAGACTCAATCGGGAGAGCAAACGAGAATAGAAAATTAAGGTGCTTTTCATATTTTATCAAAGAGGAATCAAGGAAAAAAGTGATACTGTTTACCGAGAGGATAAATATTTAAAATGAAACCAAAAAAAATAATTGTCTTAATAATATTTTTACTAATTGCACCTTTAAAAATCTTCGGTCAAGAAGAAATAAATAAAGAGTTTGCAGTTGTTGAGAATAAAAATTTGGTCATTAAAGAAAAACCTGATTTAACTTCAAATAAAATTGACTACAATAAATTAAATCCTGCTTTAAATGATACATTTGAAGTCGGCGGCAAATCTGACGAATTTTATCAAATCAAATTTTTGTCAGATAAAAATCAATATACGGTTGGATGGATTTCCAGTTCTGATGTTAAAGAAAAATTTACGTTCGGACCCTTTTTAAGGTTTGAGACTGAACCTGATAAAACCTTAATGATTCGAAGGATAAAAGAGGTAATTTCTCATCCGGAATGGAATGCAATAATAAAAAGTTCTGTTTACAATGGTGAAATCTTAAAAGGAATGAATAAACAAATGGCGACAGCAAGTATAGGTGAACCGTCTTCATCAAGCAAATACTTTACTGCTCAATCTGAGATTGAGCAGTGGACATACCAAAAAATACCATCTGTGGACTTTGTTCTAAACTTCGAAAATGGATTGATTACATCCTACAAAGGTTACGTAGAACCTTTAAGTATAAAATTCAAAAAGGAACTATCAAAGCGTAAAATTTACCCTTACAGAATCAGAGGATTAGAGTTGATGGGACTGGGGGGAGTCACATTTATAATTGCAGTTGCCTTCCTCAGGGATTCCGAGGGTAAATCTCTTCTTTTCTCAAAAGAGCATAAAACAGTCTCGTGGGCTGCTTTAACTGCTGTAGTCGCCACGGAAGGCTTGGGAATTTATTTATATCTATATTCCAAGGAGTCAGATGAAATAAGTGTAAAAACTAATGATAAAAGTATTCAACTCGTCTTTAAGCACTATTTTTAGTAAAAGAAATTCTTCATCATCAATTAAATAAGGATTTTATTATTGTTTTAATTGATTTATAAAAATTTTATTCATTTTATTATTGTAGAAAGATTTAAAAAATGAAAATAAAAAAAAGCGAATGGATAGCAAAAGTCAAAGAAGAAATTCATAAAACGAGAAATGAAATAAAACTGCTTGAAGAGAAGAAAATAAATAATCCCAATATTTTTACTCCAATAGAAAATATGAAATTGAACTCACTGTATAAAGTTTTAAATGAATTAAAGAAGCACATTATAAAGTATTGATTTAAACCGTAAAATGCATTACATTCAAAATAATGCGGGGTCATCTAGCGGCAGGATGTGAGACTCTGAATCTCATCACCGGGGTTCGAATCCCTGCCCCGCAGCAAATAAGGTTTTTTTAATTTATATACAATATTACAATAAATAATCTATATATTCCCGACAATCAATATTTTGCCAATTCTTTCCTGGCCAATGATATATTTTACACTTCTTCAACCACATTAAAACCCATTAATCTTCCCATTTTTTTTATATCTTTTGCATAATTACCATAAAAAATGACTCTATGTAAACCATGAGACCAATTATGTAAATATTTATCAGCACCTAATTCCTCCCCGTTTTCTGGGTCTATAATTTTACAAACAATTTTTGTCCTGCATGCTCTATTGCTGTCTGAATTGCCAATAATTTTAGCAGTAGAAACAAGCATTGTTTCGGCATCTACAATTTTTACGGAAGTAATTACCTGTCCGACTCGCATTTTAACCTGAACTGAAACCCCTTTATTATCTTCCATATGTGTTCTAATGATATACGGGGCGGATTCGCCAGATGGTCCATCCATTTTTGTTGCTGAAACACAATGGGCATGCGTAACAGTATTAATATTAGTATCAAAAAATGGGTCACTAACAAATCCTGGTTTTCCACCCGTATAAAACTTTAACATTAGAGATGTCAGAGTTGAATCCAAATCTGCTTCACAAACACCGGTCAACCCTTCATTATTAAGCCTCGTCCAAGCCACGCACGGGTATGCCTTCAGGTCACCTCTTCTGAATCCGCCGAGACAATCGATGGTAATAGCATTAGCATTTTCTTCTTCAAGTAACCTTTTCACCGCTAAATAAAACCTGTTCGCCAATATTATATCTTCCCTTGAAGGTTCAACAACCTTGACAGCATTATTAATAAATCTTGCCGCTTCTTTTTTTGCTTCATTAACGTTAATAGTATTGAAAATTTCATCTAATCTTGAATAGTCCATAAGCTTAATTTCAACACCGTATTTATCCTCTATCTTTTTGATATAATCATTTCTTTTGGTATCCTGGCGTATGCGGATAATTTTTGATTGTTTCAATCCTCTTATAGCATCCATAATCCGTGCATATGGTTCAAGTTCCCCGTAATTACTGCTTGATATAACATCAACTCTTTTCCCTTGTTTGATTAAATCTGCAATATTTGACCAATCATGACCGCTGGCAGGTTGGTTGAATAATACCGCAGGATAACCAAGGTTTACAATGTTATTTATCATATACATCATAGTTGAAGTAAGTGGAAAGATAACAAGTCCATCAAACTCGCCCAAATTATTTTTAAATTTAGGAAAGTCTTCCTGAACTCGTAAAAGTTCACCTCCGACAAATTTTAAATTAAAATTCCACATTCTTTCAAAGTCAGAAAGTTGGGCATTTATTTTTGTCATTTCTGCATCGAGGTCTATGTCGGGACGGGGCCAGGTCGGAACCGGCTTTGCAAGAAATACCTTTTTTATAATAGGATAGTCTCTTTCAGGATTTTTATTTATATTACTGCCATAAGTTAATTCGAAAGTTTTTATTTTGTTGCTTAATGCAATTAATCCCCCACTGCTGAGTATGGTATAGGTTACAAATTGCCTTCTGGTTAAATTCTTTTTATTTTTCATCATATCCTCCATATATATTTATTAATTTATATAATTTAAGTTAAATTCTTTAATAATGAAGGAAAATTATCAACTGATTTTCGTATTAAAGTAAAAGATAAAATCTAACAGGTATGATTGAAGAATATTCTCATTTTACATTTAATTAATAAATCAAAAAATCTTAAAAGTCAAGAAAAATTATTAGATTTTTTATTATCAGGAGTTAATCTTATTTAAACAAAAATGATTTGGAATTATGATATGTTTTTTATATATTTTTGATAAATATTTAACAGGTAAGAAAAATTTTTGCTCTCTTTTGGTATTGTCACCAACAGAGAAAATTAATTCACATAAAATTTAATCAAAGATTTGCAACGGCATCATATTATAAAATCCTAAAATTATGAGTTTTATCAGTCTGAATAATGTTTCCTTTAAATATCCAAATAATAATAAATGGATTTTAAAGGATGTTAATCTGAAAATACAAGGTGGAGAATTTATCTGCATATTAGGCAGGTCTGGTTCTGGTAAAAGCACACTTACAAAGATTTTAAACGGGCTTATTCCAAACGTTATTTCTGGTGATTTTAATGGGAAATTGTCCATTAATGAATTTAATGAAAGAAATTTAAATGAACCTTCTTTGATGAGCATTTCCGGGACAGTCTTTCAGAATCCAGAGTTTCAACTTATAAACAATTTTGTTTATGAGGAGTTTAATATTGATTCCGATATTGATTATTATCTTAACCTTTTTGGAATTTCAAACCTGAAGTTTCGGAGGATTTCTG
>JAUWXV010000257.1 GCA_030616165.1 bacterium
AACTTGCTGCAGGAATATCCTAATTTTAAGCGGAAACGGGGTAAATTTGAAGGAATTTAATAAAAGTGAATAAGATATAATATATTTAATTTATAGAAAATAAAAGTAGATGATATGGAAACAAATAAATTAAAAGAAAAACGAGCATTGACACTTACAGAAGCTGCTGAATATGCCTGTGTCAGCAGGGGAACGGTGCAAAACTGGATTTCTCAAAGGCTTTTACCTTTTGAAGAATTTCCAGGTCGTGGTGATGATTTTAAAAGACTTATACGTATAAGACTGGAAGACCTTAAGGCTTTTCTTGATTCTCATTATCATAAACCGAACCAAATCAACAAGGTTAAGAAAGACGACAACTTAATACTATTACCACAGAATAATTCAAAAAACTAAAAGGATACTTGACAGAATGATTTTTTCATTGTATATTTTCCGTACGGCAGCCATACGCATAGAAAGGAGTGCGTAATGGCAAAAATAAAAACCGTGCGGATAGTTAAAACCTGCTATGAAACTTATGCTCTACACTATATAAACCCCGATGGTCGAAGGAGGCGGCTGTCGGTAGGTTCAGATTATCAACTTGCACAGCGTCAAGCAGTAAGATTTTCAGATTGGCTTATTGAAGGAAAAGACCCTGAACAAGAGCTTGAAAAAGCTAATCAAGTGGAGAAAGTAAAAAACATTAGTGTTCGAGAATTCTATCCTATTTTTATGGAACGTCATGGTTCACTTCAGAGTAAAAATATGCAGGAAAGTTATTTCTACAGCTTTAAAAATATCTGTCGGTGTCCTGATATTGCAAATTCATCTATTAACCTAATTTCTAAACGGATGGTTTTAGATTATATGCAATTGAGAATGAAACAGGATGGCGTAACAGCTGCAACTGTCAACCGTGAAGCTGTGTTTGTGAAAGGCATGTTATCACATGCTGTTGAGTTGGATATTCTCGAACACAATCCGTTAAGCGGTTTAAAATTATTTCGAGAAGCAGAAAAACGTGAAGTACATCTTACCACTGAACAAGCAGGTACGCTTATTAATAAACTTCAAGAACCGATTTCAAGTATTGTTGAACTTGCGATATATACGGGATTCCGCAAGGAAAATATTCTTGATTTGCGAATTGAGTCTATACGTATTCATGACCTTACGCCAACTGGTGAAGTTGAGCTCATTGTCAAAGGTGGAAAACAAGAAGTGTTTCCTTTGAGCCCCGCTGCTGTGGAAGTCATTAAAAGAAACATAGGAGATAGAAAAGAAGGTCATTTATTTATTAATCCCAAAACAGGAAAGAAGTTTTATTCCATACATAAGGGTTTTAACAAGGCAGTACGAGAACTTGGCTTAACTGTTAATGGCACAAAATTTAGATTTCATGATCTCCGTCACGTCTTTGCGACTTGGCTTCATCAAGCAGGAGTGAGTCTTGATATAGTAAGACCACTTCTTGGACACAGAGACAGGAAAACAACAGACAGATATACTACATATGACAGACTTTCAAGTAGAAAGGTTCTTGAATTTATACCAATCATTAGAAGGAAAAATGAACATGAAAAAATGGCTAAGATTGTATAAGAATCATAGCCATTTAATAAAAAGTGGCAAGAATTGGCAAGGTTATTAAAAGGAGCACATGTCTTTCTTGCCATTAATCCTCATAATCCCTTGTTTTTATTAGTGGAGCTGATCGGGATCGAACCGACGACCTCTTGTCTGCCAGACAAGCGCTCTCCCATCTGAGCTACAGCCCCATATATCTATTAATTTCTCTCTTTTTTAATGCTAATTTATTTTTATATTGAAAATCAATTATTTTTTTTATAAAATATAATAATCAGTATAATTTATGTATAAATATAAAATATTACATCAAAAAGTCAATAATAAACTATCAATTAATCAGCAAATATATTAATAAGATTAATACTTAATCAAGATTATTAGAGTAACTCTCTATATTTTGGAAAAATTTGCGGAGAAATTAGAATGAAAGTCAAAAAAGCCATTATCCCTGCGGGCGGTCTCGGTACAAGAATGCTCCCTATCACAAAGTCTGTTCCGAAAGAACTCCTTCCAATTAATATGAAACCGATGATTCAATATGCTCTGGAAGAGGGAGTTAAAGCAGGTATAAAAGAAATTCTAATCATTATCAGAAAAGATAAAGACTTAATAAGAAACTATCTTACAGGGAAGGTTGATGAAAAACTTTTGAATAGAAAAGAGATAAAATATTTAGAAAAGTTAACCAGGGAATGCAAAATCGATTTTGCATATCAAAAATATGCAAAAGGGCTTATGGATGCCATTTCACTTGGAGAAGATTTTGTTAATAATGAACCTTTTGCTGTGCTTCTTCCGGATAATATTATGGTATCCCGAATTCCATGCATTAAGCAACTCATAGATTTGTTCAGTGAAAGAGATAAATATTCATACATTATACTTAAAAAATTTGTAGGGGGGATAGAACCTGGCGAAGTAGATATAGGTGGAGTTGAATACGAATTAATATCAAAAAATATTTATAAAATTACACATATAAAAAATAAAAAAAAGCGTAAAGTCAAACTTAAAAATGGTGAAATCGGTATAAAGAACTTCGGCAGATACGTATTCAAGGAAGATGTTTTTGATTATATAAAAAAATTTAGAACAGAATATAGGGGAGAATATGATGATACTCCAATTCTTAATGAATTAGCCTCTGAAGGAAGATTGAGAGGAAAATTATATAATGGATTAATATTTGATACCGGCAATACTGCAGGATATAACAAAGCTTCTCTTTATTTTATGAATAAATAATTAATATTTGACTCTTTTTATTCCACTTTTTTTAACTTATTAATCTTCTTTTACATAGTATATTACAACAGTTTTCATATCATTTTTGATAGAATAATTGTTATTTAATAAATATATTTATTTGAATTGTTGATTATTACAGAACATATTTACATCTATTCTTGAAAGATAATAAATGTATTTTAAATCTCAAATCTTCTCTGTTTGATATATCGTTATTTTTTATGACCTAACACACTCTTAAACCATTCTATCTCCATAGTATTGATTTCCTCTCTATTAGGGGAGATAGCAGCATCAGGCTGACTTGGCTTATAGCCGTGGTCTCCATTTTTTACATACACTAACTTGGTTTCAACCCGAGCCTGTTTCAGTGCATTGTATAACAATTCTGATTGGCTGATAATTACCGACTCATCATTTTCTCCATGGATAATGAGTGTTGGTGGGTCATTTTTATCGATATAGGTTATTGGATTTGCTTTTTTCACAAGGTCGGGGAGTTCTGTAATAGGACTTCCCAGCCATTGAGACTCCGGCGAATCTGGCGAATCGTGGTCTATTCGACCCGGCTGGTCATTCATCCGTAGAAAGTTTGTTGGACCAAAATGATCAACTACCGCCTGAACATAACTTGAATAATCAAGATAATCACCTGTTCCTTCCAGATAGATGTCTCCTCCTGATGTGCCAAGAAGTGCTGAAAGATGACCTCCTGCGGATGAACCGGTAACACCGATTCGGTTGGATTCGATGTTATACTTCTCAGCATGCGCACGCACCCATCGAATGGCGGTTTTGCAGTCGTGTACTCCGGCAGGAAATATAGCAACGCCGCTTAAGCGGTAATTGATTGAAATACCGACGAAACCTTGCTCTGCAAATGCCTTTGCCCTATTCGAATTTTTACTTCCACCGCGCCACCCTCCCCCATGTATGTGCACAATCGCTGGTACAGGAGTTTGTAAATCTTTCCTGTATGCAATATCCAAAGTCAACTGGTAGCCATCGACTGTACTATATACAACATCCCGTTCAATTACGATATTCTCCAGACTTTGTTTTTGTGGTTCTATCCCCTCTCCTGCGCTATTATCCGCACAATCTACAATTAAAAGCATCAGGGGTACAAACAGAATTATGAGTATCCAAAATCGTAATTTTTTGAATTTGTGGAAAATTATTAAACGATTTTTCATTCTCTGGAAAATGACGAATAATGTTTTTAAAGAAGGGGAAGAATGTAAAAGTCCAAAAATAATGAAAATGATGTTTGAACAGAAAGAACGCAAAAAAGAATGGAACTTTAACAATACATCTTTTTAAACTCAGAATAATTGTTGATTATTATTTTATTCTCTTCTTTTTTAATATATCCGCTTTTTACGAGATTATTAATCGCTCTTGAAACTGAAGATTCAGAGGTTCCAGCCATATTTGCCATATCTTGAAGTGAAGGGAGCTTTTCAATTTCGGCTGTAGATTTTTCCTTTACCTCCCCGAATTCTGCTAAACTCAAAAGTGTTGAAGCAACCCGACCAATAGTATTCATTAGTGATAACCTTTTAATCTGGGCATCTGATCCACGAATCCTTGAGCATAAAACTTTTATCAGATTATGGGGAATTTTTGAAAATTTGTTAAGTAAATTTAAAAAATCTTTCCCATTTAATGTCAATACTTCAGTGTCAGTTATAGAGACAACGTTTGCAGACCGGGACAATCCATCAAGTATAGACATTTCACCGAAAAAGTTTCCAGTGCCCAATATTGTAAGGATCACCTCTTTGCCATCTTCACTTACACGCGAAACTTTTACTTTACCTTTATTTATAATATAAAACAAGTCGCTTACCTCATCTGCTTCGGCAACAATCATATTATTTTCATAATATCTTTTTGAAGAAGTCAATCTCAATATATCTTTAAGTTCTTTTTCACTTAAACCGGAAAACAAAGGTATATTTTTTAAAAGTGCTAAACTCATATTTTTTATCCTCCGCTTATTCAAAAAAGGTCTGTTATTTAATTTTAAATAATATCAAATCTAATGTCAAGAAAAAACTTTTTTAGATTAATATTTTTTAATTATAATAAACTTACTTATATTAAAGTTAAGGGTTTTTCTGACTTTTTGTGATAATTACCTGAAAATTGATAGGTCATAAAGAAAGAAATTTCAGATATTTGACTTTGTTAAAAACCAGACCTACTGTTCTATATTTTTATAAGCAATTTAATAGAAAATCGTTAATACTACTTTTTGTTTTTTTGATTATAAATAATAGTAGCAGATATCTTTTATTATTAAAAATTTACTTTATTATAAAATTACAGAGATAATCAAAGTTAAGTCACAATATTCCTGAAAGTATGTTCTAAAACAGGTTT
>JAUWXV010000132.1 GCA_030616165.1 bacterium
AAGGCGGATTAGGAAAAAAATCCAAATATCAAAATAACTATAAATACACAAGTTTTGACATTTAGTCATTTGGATTTTATTTGGCATTTGTCCCGCCTTGGCGGGATGAAATTTAAGCTTTTATTAGTAATATACCATAAAGCTGCTTTTTTCAGGTGCTAATATTTAAAGTTAATGTATTAACAAATCGTTACACTAGCAAGATGATGGAGGAATGTAATGAAAGAACTGAAGCCAAGAGAAATTGTTAAGGAACTTGATAAGTATATAATAGGCCAAGATAAAGCAAAAAAATCGGTTGCTATTGCGATGCGAAACAGATGGAGAAGACAGCAGGTTAAAGATGAACTGAAAGAAGAAATTATGCCCAATAATATTATATTAATCGGTCCTACCGGAGTTGGTAAAACAGAGATTGCAAGAAGACTTGCTAAACTTGCTCAGGCTCCGTTTATTAAGGTAGAGGCTTCAAAGTTTACAGAAGTTGGTTATGTGGGAAGAGATGTTGAATCAATTATTAGAGATTTAGTCGATTTGTCTGTTTCTATGGTAAAAGCAGAAAAAACTGACGCTGTAAAAGAAAAAGCAGAATTACATGCTGAAGATAGACTTCTTGACCTTTTGCTTCCCTCAGTTAGGAATAGAAATCAGAGGGGGAGCAATTTTGCTATTGATAAGGAGGTAGAAGAGAAAAGAGAAAGAACAAGAGAAAAACTTAAAAAGAGCCTTCAAGAAAAGAAGTTAGAAAAAAGGATGGTTGAACTTAGTGTTCCTTCGGACTCTTTTCCAATGATGCAGATATTTTCACCGATAGGGATCGAGGAGATGGGGATTAACATACAGGAAATTTTTGGGGGGATGATGCCGAAAAATATAAAAAAGAGAAAGGTTGCCGTCAGTGAAGCAAGGAAAATGTTGGTTCAGGAGGAAGCACAAAAACTTGTTGATATGGAGAAGGTTATTTCTGAAGCAATTACGAGGGTCGAAAATTCAGGGATAGTATTTTTAGATGAGATAGATAAGATTGCAGGTGAACGTTCAAAAAGCGGTCCTGATGTATCAAGAGAGGGTGTGCAGAGAGACCTATTACCTATCGTTGAAGGTTCAAGTGTTCTTACAAAGTATGGCATGGCTAAAACCGATCATATTCTTTTTATTGCATCAGGTGCTTTCAATGTTTCAAAACCTTCTGACCTCGTTCCTGAACTGCAGGGCAGGTTTCCTATAAGGACTGAACTTAACAGCCTAACAACACAAGATTTTTTCAGAATATTGACCGAGCCTGAAAATGCTCTCGTAAAACAATACATTGCTCTTATGAAAACAGAAGGAATTGATTTAAAGTTTAATGTCGATGCAATTAAAGAGATTGCAAGAATATCTTATGAAGTGAATATGAGAACTGAAAATATTGGTGCAAGAAGACTGCATACTATTATGACCTATTTGCTCGATGAGATACTTTTTAATGCTCCAGATATACCTGATAAAAAAATAACAATTACCAAAGTGCGTGTCAAAAATACTTTAAAAGATGTGGTCGCTGACGAAGATTTAAGCAGATATATACTATAAATTTCTTGTTTGGGTTAACTAAAAAAAGAGCCATGTAAAGGCTCTTTTTTTCATTTTATTTATTAAATATGGTATCGGAGGATTTATGTCCAGTTTGAAAAAGATATCTTTTATTTTCATTGTTTTATTTCTAAGTAATAATATATATGCGCAAAATATTGAAGATAAAGTTATAGAGTATAAACTTGATAATGGGATGAAATTTCTTTTGATGAAAAGGGGAAGTGCACCGATTTTTACGGGTTATCTGATGTTTAAGGTGGGGAGCGTAGATGAAGATGTCGGGATAACTGGTCTGGCACACCTGGTGGAGCATATGGCGTTTAAAGGGACAGATGTTATTGGGACAGTCAGTTATGAAGAAGAAAAGCCAATTTTAGAAGAGATTAATAAAATTGGGGCTGAACTTTCTTTGGAAAATGCAAAAGGAAGATTGGCTGATTCTGTAAAAATAAATGAACTGGATGTAAAACTTGAAGATTTACAAAATCAGCATAAAGAGTTTGTAAAAAACAATGAATTCTTCCAGATATACGATGCAAATGGAGGTGTTGGTACGAATGCCGGTACCGGAAAAGATGTTACTTCGTATTACGTCAGTCTTCCGTCAAATAAGTTAGAATTGTGGATGCTGATGGAATCTGAACGAATAAGGAATCCTGTTTTTCGTGAGTTTTACATAGAGAGAGATGTAGTTGCAGAGGAGAGGAGATTAGTAACTGATAATCAACCATCTGGTAAACTGTTTGAAGAGTTTATTGCAACTGCTTTTATTGCTCATCCCTACGGTCATCCGATTGTGGGATGGATGTCTGATATAAGGACGATAACTGTTGAAGACGCTGTGGATTTTTATCAGAAATATTATTCGCCTGCCAACGGAGTAGGAGTGCTGGTGGGGGATGTTGAAATAGAAAAGACAAAAAAACTCTTAGATAAATACTTTGGAAGTATTGCCAACCGAGGAGAACCAAAACCTTTAAAAACAATAGAGCCAGAACAGAAGGGACCAAGAAAAACTACGGTATACTTCAAGGCACAGCCGCAAATTTTGATTGGGTATCATAAACCTACACTTCCAGAATATGATGACTACGTTTTTGATGTGATTTATTCTATACTTTCGGAAGGAAGAACATCGCGCCTTTATACAAGCCTTGTAAAGGAAAAAAAGTTGGTTTTTGGAATCAATACTATACAGGGACTGCCGGGTGCAAGGTATGATAATCTTTTTGTGTTTTACGCGGTTCCACGTTACCCTAATACTAATGAAGATGTTGAAGATGCCATTTATGAAGAGATTGAAAGATTGAAGACAGAACCGGTGAGTGAAAAAGAACTCCAGAAGGTTCGGAATCGGATTGATGCTAATTTTATTAGAGGGCTTGATTCAAATCAGGGACTTGCATCAATGCTCGCATTTTTTGAGGTTGTTGCTAATGACTGGAAGTATATCCTGAGACAGAGAGAAATCTTTAAGAAAGTTACACCTGAAGATATTATGAGAGTCGCTAAAAAATATTTTATAAACGACAATAAAATTGTAGCATATTTAGAAACTAAACGTTTATGATCTTTCAGAGCGCCACGAATTATGAAAATAAAAGGCAGGGCGGGTAAACCCGCCCCTACGCGAACTAATGATTAAATTTTATGTCGTATGATAGGACAGCTATTTTCGGGATAAATGATAGATTAGCTCACAAAATTTTTTAAACTTATACGAAAAAGATTTTTAAACTCATACATACATAAAAACTGAATTGTATAATATAATAGAGTATCATTTTCCGCCAGAGGCGGATCTACCTTTGGTGGACGAGCGGAGTCCGCAGGATGGAGTCGAGGGATCTCCAGTTAGTTTGAGATTTCTCCACTACGTCCTCCCGCCGTCGGCGGGAGGACTTCGGTCGAAATGACAGTTGGGTGTTAGAGCCCGCAGTAACGGGGGGACTTCGGTTGTCCAAAAAAATTAGATCCAAATGACACGTTTGTGTTGTGCAACATTCACGAAAGCGGGAATCCACTTTTTGCCGCTTCGTTTTACAAAGAAAGTGGAATTTATAAATTTAAATTCACCGTATCAGAATTATGATATTTTAGTTAGAGGGTAATAATGAAAAAGGGTTTATTATTTTTCACAATTTTATTCTTATTGATTAATTATAATTATTCTTTTTCCCAGAGACATCCTTCCGAATTAAAGTTTGAACCATTAAAGTTTGAAATTCCAGACGTAAGCAGGACAGAATTAAAAAATGGTATAGTACTTTATTTATTCGAGGATAATGAACTTCCGTTGATAAAGGGTCATGCTTTGATAAGGACAGGCAGTATCTATGAACCGTCCGAAAAGACTGGTCTTGCATCATTAACGGGAACTGTAATGAGAACCGGTGGAACAATATCGAGAACAGGCGACCAGATTGATGAGGAACTTGAATTTATTGCCGGCAGTGTAGAGACAAGTTTCGAAAAAGAATCTGCATCTGCAACTCTTTCTGTATTAAAAAAGGATATTGACTATGGGCTTGAAATTTTTGCGGATGTTTTGATGAATCCGGTTTTTAGTGAAGATAAAATTGACCTTGCAAAAAAACAGACTATCGAGCAGATTAGAAGAAGGAATGACGACCCGGGTTCTGTTCTTAACAGGGAATTCGATTTTTTAATTTATGGGAAGGAGAGTCCATTTGCAAGGGTGTCGAGCGAAGAAACTATCAATTTTATTACGAGAGATTGCCTGGTAAATTTTCATAAAAAGTATTTTTATCCAAATAATGTTATTATGGGATTCGCCGGAGATTTTGATTCTGAGGTATTAATAAAGAAGATAGAAAAAGTTTTTGAAGGATGGGAAAAGAAAAATATTGATTTTCCGGTAGTTCCTGAAGTGAAAAGTGAATTTAAAGGCTCGGTGAATTATATTTTTAAAGATATAAATCAGTCAAATATTGCAATTGGTCATCTTGGTTTAAAGAGACATAACCCGGATTTATTTTCTGTTGTGATAATGAACCAGATACTAAGTTTTCAAAGGTTATTTTTCAGGATAAGGACAGAAGAGGGGCTTGCATATTCAGTGGGAAGTTCTTTTTTTAGTCCTCTATATGTTGGGACTTTTAAAGCGGTAATGCAGACAAAACTTGAATCAACTTTTAATGCGGTTGAATTATTAAAAAAATTGGTGCGTGATGTTAGAGAAAATCCTGTGACCGATGAAGAATTGAGTGTAGCAAAAGATACTTATCTAAATTCGTTTGTATTCAATTTTCAGTCTTCGAGTCAGATTTTAACTCAGGAAATGAGACTCGAATATAAAGGATACCCGGAAGATTATCTCAAAAACTTTCGAGATAATATTGCAAAAATTACTAAGGAGGATGTACATAGGGCTGCTCAAAAATATCTCCATCCGGACAATTTTACAATCCTTATAGTTGGAAATGAAAAGGGATTTGATAGACCAATTTCTGAGTTTGGAGAAGTAAAAACTATTCAGTTGGAAGAGTGATGGTCATTTATTATTTTTAAAGTTATTTAAAATTTCAAAATCTAATTGTACAAATACTCCTCTGCCAGATTCCTGATTATAAATCTTTCTTCTTTATTCGACTTTACTTGATTTGGAGGAATATAATCATCATACAGGGCTTTTTTCATTACTTCACGAACTTTATCCGTATCAAAATTCATCAGTCCCTGCAGAGCGTAAAATCTAAAATTACCATTTCCAGAAGTATTATACATCTCTATTAGATAATCAATCGAGCCCTCATACTTATAATCAGCCAGTGCAAATCCAAGCCAGAATTTCACCTTTCCGCCCGGTGCACTGTTATAAAATTCAACCAATTCACTGAAATCTGCCTCATCTCTTCTCGTCAGTAAATGCGCAGTCAACATTTCATAATAAGTATCCGATAGATAAATATCTTTTTCATATTGCTCTTCCCTTTGGATTTCAACCTCTGATATCAAATAATAAAATGCAGTATCAACAGGAACTACATTAATGCAGAATGGAATTTTATTTAATATATCCTGCTTATCTTCTAAATTTAGTTTTGATTTCAATACAGGTTCCAAGTCATACTCATTTTTAACTGCAGCATAAGCAAGTACTTCCTGAAATGATTTTATAAAGTTATCCGGAGGAAATTTAGCTTTACTGAAATTATAATATTCATCTACTAAAAAATGATACACTTTTTTATCACCTGTTGATGCAAGAGCATATGTTATTAATATTATATTATCAAACGAATTTTCCTTATCAAAGTGTTTCATCAATCCTTCTTTATCATAGCCAAAATTTTTCCTATTATGCCAGTCTATTATAGATTTACCAATTCCGGTTAAAAATCCAACTGTTCCTCCAATTGAAACATAATAAAAAACAGCTAAACCAGCTAATTCGCCAGGATCACCTATTATAACTTTACCAACAAAAGGTCCAACAATGACACCAATCAAAGTAAATCCTAATGTTTGAGTAATAATCTTATTCTTATCACTATAAACAGAATATTTATAATTTTTTTCTGGTAATTGTAAGGTGTCTGATTTTGTGTAATATTGTGCTTTTGTATTTAATGAATTAAAAAATATTAAAAGAGTTAAAATTATAGTAATAATATTTTTTTTCATATTTACCTACTATGAAAATTTAAATTAATACAAATGCAAAGTGGAACATTAATAATTCCACTTTGTATTTGTAAGTTATTTTCTAATTAGTAAATAAACTTAAGCAAACAAAATATTAACTAATTATATAAAAATTTGAATTAAAACATAGTTAATTATACCACGACCATCCTCCACAAGCTCCTAATTGTCTCCAACCACCTGAATGATATGGACATCTTACTATTAAATACTCTTGAGGAGGAATAGGATTAAAGGATTTCACGCCAATTGCAATTTTTACTGAATACCAGGAAAGCCATGGATGAGCATTATAGTTTTCATAAGCCGGATCTTTTAAAAGTTCAAGTCCCTGTCTGTTATAAAATTTATTATCTTGAGAAAAGTTAGTATAATTTACTACAATACCTTGACAAGCAACATTTTGTATTGTTTTATCCAAAATGTTCAAATGGTTATAATCAATTACACCGTGAATATCCGCAAATTCTACAGAGTATGCATCCTGACTCATGTTCAATGGGACCGCCGCAGTCCGGGCAGGTGAGATAATGAGTCTCTTGTTTGTCTTGTTGCTGAGGTTTTTCTTCGGGGGGAAATTTTGTAATAATATTTTTTTCATCGAGATGTTTTGACAGGGCTTTACCTATTGCATCGGGAACAGAAAGAATCTGCTCGCCGTTATGCCAGATTGGTCGTGATGTTATGCCGCTTAATTGTTCGACAAGAGATTTCAGGGAAAGCCCGGACCTTAAACAAAGCGATATAAGCCTTCCAACAGCCTCAGACCAGGAAGCTACTTCGCTCCCGTGTTTGCCGATATTTGCAAAAACTTCGCACAACCCGTATTCGTCACGATTGATAGTTAGATATAATGTGCCGTCGCTTGTGATTATTTTTTGGGTTTTGCCTGATGTTATTCTCGGTCTTTTTCTTGGTTCAATTTTTTCGGAAGTCTTTTCTCTTGGTTTTTTTATTGTCAACACCTGCTTTTCCCTGCTGCCGTCTCTGTAAACGGTGACCCCTTTGCATCCCAAATGGTGGGCGAGTATGTATACCTTTTCAATATCTTCCGGTTTTGCTTCGTTAGGAAAGTTTACCGTCTTTGAGACCGCATTATCAGTGTATTTCTGAAATGCAGCCTGCATCTTTATATGCCATTCAGGAGTAATATCATGTGAAATAATAAATATTTTTCTTACATCTTTGGGTATTTCATTTAATTTTTGTATAGACCCCGTTTTTGTAATCTTTTCCATCAGTTCCTTTGAATGAAAACCTTTCTCTCTGGTAATCTTCTCAAAGTATTTATTAACTACCGTCAATTTATCGTCATCGAGAATATTTTCTCTTGTGTGTGAAATAGCGAATAGAGGTTCAATGCCGCTTGAACAGTCTGCTATAATGCTGATTGTTCCAGTCGGGGCAATCGTGGTTGTTGTGGCATTTCTGAGTCTCATCCCTCCGGGAACATTATGTATACTATGCTTGAAATTGGGGAATACTCCCCTTTTTTCCGCTAATTTTACCGATGCTTTTTTGGATTCTTCATCAATGAATTTCATAACTTCTTCAGCCTTTTTAAGTGCCTGTTCTGAATTGTAAGGGATTCCCAATTGAATCAGCATATCAGTCCATCCCATCACTCCAAGACCAATTTTTCGGTTCTTTTTGGTCATCTTTTCAATATTTTTAAGGGGATATTTGTTTGCATCGATAACATTATCTAAAAAATGAACACTTTTTTCAATAATTTCAGATAGGTGCTCATAGTCAATATCGGCTTTTCCGTTTTTCTCTTTTACTATTAATGCGAGGTTTATAGAACCCAAATTACAGGACTCATAAGGAAGGAGGGGTTGTTCACCGCAAGGATTTGTGCTTTCAATCTTTCCAAGTTTAGGGGTTGGGTTGTTTTTATTAATGCGGTCAAGGAATATAATTCCGGGTTCTCCATTTTTCCATGCAAGATTGACTATTAAGTCAAAGATTTTTTTTGATTTGACTTTATTTTTTATTAATTTATTTCTTGGATTTATTAATTTAAATTCTTCATTTTTATAAACCTTTTGCATAAATTTTTCGGTTATCCCAACAGATATATTGAAATTTGAAAATTGTCCCTCTTTTACTTTGCATGTAATAAAGTCAATAATATCGGGATGGTCAACTTTCAGTATTCCCATATTGGCGCCTCTTCTTGTACCGCCCTGTTTAACAGTTTCAGTAGCAGCATTGAAAACATCCATAAATGAAATAGGTCCACTTGAGACACCTTTGGTTGATAGAACCCTGTCGTTTTTTGGACGTATTCGGGAAAACGAAAATCCAGTTCCTCCTCCGCTTTTGTGTATAAGTGCGGTATTTTTAATCGTTTCAAAAATATCTTCCATAGAGTCTTTAACCGGTAAAACAAAGCATGCGGAGAGTTGTTGGAGTTCTCTCCCTGCGTTCATCATAGTCGGTGAGTTTGGGATAAATTCGAGTTTTGTCATAATATTATAAAATTCTTCGGCAGTTTTCTGAACATCTGCGTTTGTATCGTATATTTTGTCAACTTTTGCGATATTTTTTGCAACTCTCCAGAACATCTCTTCTGGTGTTTCTATTACATTTCCATTTTCATCCTTTTTAAGATACCTTCTTTTAAGCACGGTTAGTGAATTGCTCGAAAGCTGCACCTTTTCTGGTGGAGTCCCTTTAAAAAGACCATCATCTTCGCCATTGTCTTTCCCAAAATCAATCCCCTCAAGGAGATTTAATGAGGTATCATCAATAATTTTGAGATATTCTTTCTTTCTTTTTTTATTATCTCTTTTAATTTTTCCTTTTTTACTAAAATCTTTTTTCTCATTCATAGAAATGCCCCTGAAAATCAATATATATTTTTCCCAACAAAAAATATAAAAAGAGATAATCAATTTGTCAAGAAAAAAATGAAAAGTATTCGATATATTGTTATTATATTTTTTTATATACTATATATTGTATTTTAATTTATTTATTTTATTCTTGATTATTTATACAAATATAACTACATTAATAACTTGTAAAAGATATTGTTACTTATCATAATTATATATTTAGAGAAATTATTGATGGAAAAAAACATTAAGGGATACTTTAAACTATCGTTTTTCCTTTTGGTATTCATTTTTGATTTTGGTATTTCTCAAGATGACTTTCCAAAGCCAATAGGTTCTATTAATGATTTTGCAGGGGTCATTCCGAGTGAATACAAAAATAAAATGGAGATTATAGCGAGGGAACTGAATGGAAAAACCGGTGCTGCGGTTGTTGTAGTTACTATAAAGACCACCGGTGATATGGATTATAATGAATATGCAAACAGGCTGTATGAAAGGTGGGGTATAGGGAAAAAGGGTGTGGATGAGGGAGTATTGATATTAAATGCAGTGGAAGATAGAACAATAAGGATAGAAATTGGATATGGATTAGAGGGGATTCTGCCTGATGGTCTCTGCGGGGAGATAAGAGATAACTATATTGTACCTTTTCTGGCAAAAGGTGAATATGGAGAAGGACTGTTAAACGGGATGCTTGCCGTTGTGAGTATTATTGCAAAGGATAAAGGTGTTACGATTACCGGTGAAATGCCTAAATCTTTGCCGTCAGGGACAAGGAGAATATCTGGTAAGCGTGGAATAGGAATTGGGTCGATATTGGCATTGATATTTTTTATTATGATTATGTCTCGCGGTGGAATTCTCCCCTTATTACTGCTTGGAGGTATGATGGGGGGCAGGAGGAATGTATGGAGTGGTTCTGGG
>JAUWXV010000151.1 GCA_030616165.1 bacterium
AGAACTAGAAAAAAGCCAGTTACGCAGACACCTGTACTTAGTTGCATGAGTAACTAATATTTGTATATCATAAATATGGACCAAACATCGCAAAATAACCACTGTCATTCCCAAATTTTCTCTGTCATTCCTGCGAAAGCAGGAATCCAGTTTTTTTTTGATATAATATGGTATGAAAACTTACTATGTATATATATTAGCAAGTAAAAGAAACGGGACTTTATATATCGGCCTTACCAATAATTTGATGAAGAGAGTTTATGAGCATAAACAAGGTATGGTTAAAGGTTTTACAAAAAAATATCATGTTGACAAACTTGTGTATTACGAAGAAACTAATGATGCTAACAGTGCAATATCAAGAGAGAAACAAATGAAAAAGTGGAAGCGAAATTGGAAAATTAGTTTAATAGAAAGAACTAATCCAGAAGGGAAAGATTTATACAATAACTTGTTATAAAATGGATTCCCGCCTGCGCGGGAATGACACATTAATCTTTGATAAATTGTAAAAATGGTGGGTATTCAAGTTTC
Organism: bacterium; assembly: GCA_030616165.1. Lineage (GTDB taxonomy): Bacteria > SM23-31 > SM23-31 > JAUVVT01 > JAUVVT01 > JAUWXV01. The sequence continues at coordinate 535 of JAUWXV010000151.1, forward strand.
TGAAAATATATTGTTGATTTTTTGAATTAAATTTTCAATATTAGCTAAAATTTAATTTCAGTATAAACACTCATGCTCTTTCAGAGCGTCACGAAACATGAAAATAACTATAGGGACAGAACACTGCCTGCACACTGTGGTCTGTTCATACATCTAATCTCTTTAATCTGTGTAATTCGTGAAATTCGTGGTTCTATTTTCGAACTAAACATTCATGCTCCTTTGGAGCTCCACGAAACATGAAAATATATTCTATTTTCTGGATTAATTATGTAATTGCAGATTTAACAAAAATTAATATAAAGGGCTTGATAAATCAAGCCCCTACAATCATAATGATAACATTTGTAGGGGTTCGATTTATCGAACCCGATAATTAAAATATTCATCTAATTTAAAAATATATTCTATTTTCGAACTAAAAAATATATAATCCTATGTCTGAAAAAGTTTATTATATACCATTAAGTGTGGATGAACCAGGGGATACGATTGAAAAGAAGATAAAAAAACTATTCAAGCGTTCGAATCTTGGAAAATGCTTTGAAAGCAGAGATGTAGTAGGGATTAAACTGCATATTGGGGAAGAAGGGGTTATTACTGCTCTTCGTCCACACTTTATCAAGCCTCTGGTTGCAATTCTACGCAAGTCGGGCTGTCATCCATTCTTGACAGATACAAATGTTCTTTATAAAGGAAAACGGAATAATGCGGTAGACCATATACTATTGGCGCACAAACACGGTTTTACCATTGAGAATACTGGTGCCCCTTTTGTTGTAGCAGATGGATTAATTGGCAGGAATGAAGTTGAAGTTGAAATTAATTGTGAGAACTATAAGAAAGTCCCTATTGCTGCGGAGGCTGTTAATGCCAGCGCACTGCTTGTTGTTACTCATGTTACCGGACATATTGCCTGTGGATTGGGAGGTACTATAAAAAATTTAGGTATGGGATTCTCCAGCAGAAAAGGAAAACTACATCAGCATGCAAATCTTCCTCCAGAAGTACTCGAATTAAACTGCACTGGCTGTGAAGTATGCCGCAGATGGTGTCCTTCAGATGCAATTGTAATGAGAAATAATATAGCGGTTATTATAGAGGAAAAATGTATATCATGCGGCGAGTGTATTGCTTTGTGCAGATATGATGCTGTTTCTTTTAAGTGGGATAGTACTTCTGAAATTTTACAGAAAAGAATAGCAGAACATGCTTTAGGTGTTACTAAAACTAAGAAAGATAAAATTGGATTCGTTACATTTATGATAAATCAGACTGGAGAATGTGACTGTATGCCAAAAAAGATGAAGCCCATTCTTCCAGATATCGGTGCTCTTGCTGGTTTTGACCCGGTTGCTGTGGATAAGGCAGTTCTTGATATATCTCAACGGATACACAAAACAGATGTTTCCAGGTCGGCATTCCCAAATGTTGACCCGACAATCCAGTTGAGATACGGGGAGAAAATCGGATTGGGAAGTCTGGATTATCGACTTATTGAGGTAGTTTGAGACATTTTCATTTAATAATGAAATACATGGCTATTAAATGGATACATTACATTTGTGTCGTTTCGAGCGGAGTCCGAAGGACGGAGTCAAGAAATCTCACGTTTTAAAAAATGAACAAATGTAGGGGCGACTCACTGTGGTCGCCCTTCCTCTATTTCTTTGGTTGATGGACGTTGTAGGGGCGAACGGCCGTTCGTCCTCCCTCTATTTCAAGTTTCGTGAGGATATATCAGACATCTGGGTAATGGACGTCATAGAGAATGAATAAATCTAATCTGCAAAACAATATCACAATACAATTTATGTAGGGGCACAGCGCGCTGTGCCCCCACCACAAAAACATGTAATAGCTCTATTTCACGAAGAATGAATATTTTGTGGACATTTGGATAATGGACGTTTTAAGGGCGGTTCACGAACCGCCCTTACGCAGGGATGCCGGGATGGATGTAATGTATAGATGTTTTATGCAAAAATTGGAACGTTATGAAATATAATCCAGAAAAACATCGTCGGCAGTCAATTAGGTTAAAAAATTTTAATTATTCACAATCCAGTGTCTATTTTGTTACTATTTGCACACATAGTCATGAATGTGTTTTTGGTGAAATAATGAATGGGGAAATGCATCTGAATGAGAATGGTCGTATTGTGGATATTGAATGGGCGAAAACAAATGATAAACGAGATAATGTTGTATTGGATACATACGTAGTTATGCCGAATCATTTTCACGGAATTGTAATTTTGATTGATACCTGTAAGGGCACAGCGCGCTGTGCCCCTGCCACAAAAACGTGTATTGGCCGTAATTATAGAAAATTTGGAAAAATGATTTCAGGGACATTACCAGCAATAATTCGTTCATTCAAATCCGCCGTTACCAAACACATTAACGAGTTACGGAGTGAACAAGGTGTTCCTGTATGGCAGCGAAATTATTATGACCATATTATCAGAAATGAAAAGGAATTAAATAAAATTCGAGAATATATCATCAACAATCCCCTAAAATGGGAATTGGATAAGGAAAATCCAAAAAATTGGGGGAAAATTCATAATCTGTAAACCAATATTAAAACACAATCTATGTAGGGGCACAGCGCGCTGTGCCCCTACCACAAAAACATGTAATAGCTCTATTTCACGAAGAATGAATATTTTGTGGACATTTGGGTAATTTACGTTGTAGGGGCGGTTCACGAACCGCCCTTCCTCATTCCAAACAAACTTCCTGAAAAACCAAAAATTATTATGATTAATAAAACAATTCTTGTTATTACGAATATATTTTATTATATTTAATATATGTTATTTTATATAATAACTCGTAATGATGGTTTTATTATGATTATTTCAAAAAATATTTTCAACATAAATAATTTAGGAATATGTAAATACTTATATTTAAAATCTTTACAATCATTAAGAAATTTTACTATAAAAAATTTATTGTATTTTTCCAGCAAAAATAATGTAACTCTAAAAAAAATAATACCTCTAAAGATTAAAAAATGGTCAAAAATTATCATTTTTATCATTTTTTATCACAAAATGACAAAATTTTATCACGAAATGAAAAAATTTTATCACGAAATGAGAGAAAATTCTCACAAAATAAACTGATTTTATAATAAAAAACTGAATTTATCTTATCGTTTATACCCCTTCAATCCTGTGAGCCCCTTCTTCCGCACTGCAAATATAAATTTCTGGCTTAATCCCTGTTTTTTTAGGGTATTCTAACATTATATTTTCTTTGAATTTTTCAATACTTTCATTTTTAACGAGACTGATTGTACATCCACCGAATCCTCCTCCAAGAAGTCTTGAACCCAGCACACCTTCGGTCTTCCTTGCAATATCAACCATTAAATCGAGTTCTCTGGAACTTACCTCGTACAGCTCTCGGAGACTGTCATGAGATTTCCACATCAATCCACCAAGTTTTAATATATCATTATTTTTTAACCCTTCTATACTTTCGATTACACGATGGTTCTCATTTACAACGTGTTCACACCTTTTGGCAATAACCTTCGGAAGATGCTCTTTATATTTATCAAACTCTTCCAGACTAATATCTCTTAATGATTTAACATCAGGAATATATCTGCTTAAAAGTTTTGCCCCTTCTGCTGATTCGCTTCTTCTTTTATTAAATTCGGAGCCAATAAGAGCCCTTTCAACGTTAGTATTTGCAAGGAATATTTTAATATCTTCAGTTTTAAATGGGATATACTCATATTCGAGAGAACGGCAGTCGATGAAAATTGCATAATTCTTTTTTGAAAGACGGGATGCAAACTGGTCCATAATCCCGCATCCAACCCCGACGAACTCGTTTTCAGCCCTCTGGGAGAGTTTGATGATTTCAATATCGGATATGTCAAGACTGAATAATTCTTTAAATGTGAGAGTAGTGGCGACTTCAACCGCTGCCGAGGAACTTAAACCGGCATTTATTGGAACATCTCCCCCTATCAAAATATCTGCCCCATCGAGTTTATATCCCTTTTCAACAAGCATCTTTGCCACACCCATCTCATAATTGCTCCACATATCCTCTTTGTTATAAGTAATATTATCAGATGTAAAACTCACAAGTTTTTTAAACTTGTGAGAATATAGATTTATCTTTTTATCTTCTCTTAAGGCAGAAAGCATAATAATATGCATATTGACTGCTGCTGGAAGAACAAAACCTTCGTTGTAATCGGTATGTTCGCCTATCAGGTTTACTCTCCCGGGTGCAGATATGAAAATTTGCGGTTCTCTTTGAAAAACATCCTGAAATGTGGATTTCAATGAAAGTGCTTTTTCTTTTATATCTAACTCCACTTCAAATCCCCTTAATTATATGAATATAAATTTAAAAAATTTTCAAACAGGGCTTGCCCCTGCATTTTAATATTTCTATTCTTTAATCATTTAGATTAAATAAGAATTTATCAATGTTCAGTAATTATATCACAATCACTCATTTTTTTCTGCTGTGATACGAAATTAATTGTAAAATAATTCCCGAAACAATCATTATTCCTCCCCACCAAAGGTTTGGATTAAGGTTTCCTAAAATTACATCCGTATAAGGATTAAAAATGTAATAAATACCTATAAGGCTCAAAATAACTCCATACGCAATTAACATAATACCGACAAAAAACCAGATATCCAGCATTTTATCTTGAGTTTTTTCATTTAAATTTTCCATTATTTTAAATCCTCCTTACCAGTAAATAATATTCAGAATCAAAAATATTATAAGCGATATGACTGCCCAGAAAATAGGTTTTTGATAGTATTTTACTTCTTTTGTTTGGGTGATTTTTGTAAGTCCGTAAACTAAGCCCTTAAGTTCGGAATAATCTTTTGGTTTAGTGAAAAGACTGATGACGATTGTGAATACAAATGTAATTAGCCATGCCCACCAGGCTCTCCAGAAGTTAGCAGCCATAAGGCTTGCATTTTCTGAAAAGGCAATTGCAGATACGGATATGATGTTGTATTTAACAAGTATAAACATAGTAAAGGAACTGACCATACCTATTAATAATCCCCAGAAAGCTCCATTGGGTGTGCATCTTTTCCAGAACATCCCCAGAAGAATTATTGCAAAGAGAGGTGCATTCACCCATGAGAATATAGCCTGCATATAGTCCATAATACTGGGAAATCCCATTGTCCAATAGGCAGTACCAATGCTAATCACAACCCCGACAAGGGTTGCTATTCTTCCCATCAAGACATAATGTTTATCTGAGGCTCCTTTTATAATATGTGCCCTGTATAAATCGTATGTCCAGACTGTATTGAATGCACTAATATTTCCAGCCTGACCGGACATAAAACCGGCAAGTAGGGCGGTAACACCCAATCCCATCAGTCCAGGAGGGAAATATCTCTTAATCAACAAAGGAAGAACCTCGTTGTAAGAATGTTCTGTCCCTGGACCGAGTTTTGGTAGTAAGGTGATAGCCACCAGACCTGTAACACAGACAATAAATGGGATAGCCATTTTAAAAAATGATGCAACTATTGGAGTTGCTTGAGCGGCACGGAGGTCTCTTGATGAAAATGCTCTCTGCACAACCAGAAAGTCGGTAGTCCAGTATCCAAATGAAAGGACAAATCCAAGTCCCAGAACTATACCTGCCCAGTTTATAATCATCGGGTTATCTGTGGGATTAAGTGTAGTTGACCATAAGTGTTTATACGATTCGGGAATTCGCTCAAATATCTGGCTCAATCCACCAATTTCAATAATTCCGAATACCGAAAGAAGCAAGAGGCCAAACCATATAAGAAAAAACTGAACAATTTCGTTAAATATTGCCGATGTCAGACCACCTAAATATACATATAAGGCAACGGTAACAGCAGAAATCAACATACTTGCATGCATATTCCATCCTATAATAGTATGAAGAACAAGTGCCATTGCATAAAGATTTATTCCTGAAACGAGAAGTGTCATTATTGCAAATGATACTGCGTTTAATGTTCTGTTTTTTTCGTCAAACCTTAATTTTAGGTAACCGGGTACTGAATGGATTTTACTGCTGTAATAAAACGGCATCATAAATAACCCAAGAAAAATCATTGCAGGTATTGCCCCAATCCAGTAAAAATGAGCAGTAAGGATACCATATTCGTATGAACTTGCAGCCATACCCATTAATTCTACCGCGCCCATATTTGCGGCTAAAAATGCCAGTCCGGCAACCCAGGCGCTGTTTCTTCTACCAGCAAGAAAAAAATCATCGCCAGTCTTTGTGTATTTTTTTAAATACCAGCCAATACAAAGTACTCCTATAAAATATATCAAGATGATAACATAGTCTATCCAGATAATAGAAATTTTCATTTTGTTGCCTCCAAATTTACAAGTTGGTGCTTTAAAATATTTGCAGAGATTTTTCTAAAAGAGATTGAAATATTTCAGGTAAGCCATAATGCTACAGTTATAAAAAAAAATATTATATTAATTTTCAAATATAAGTTAATTTGTTTTTAAAATCAATATTTTACTTTATTGTTTAAGGTAATTATTAATGGGTGGGAATAATTAGAAAGTTGACTAAGTTATTGATTTACTGAGTTTTATAATTTAATATTAAGAAATTTCTATTTAATAAATAAGAATAGTAATTATTTTAATTAATTTTCATAATGATTCAACCTCTCTGTCCACCAACTCTTCACTATAATATTCTTTCATATATTTCCAAGCCATTTCTTTGTTTTTTGCATCATTTATTATCGTTTCCCATTCTTTTTGAGTTCTTTTAAGTCTAACCAACTTTATTTTTTTTAGAGGCTTTTTAATTTTGTTGTTTTCCATTTTATATCCTCACTTTCAGGATATGAAAAGATAATAAAATTTTTTATAAAAAATAAGAAAAAATTTAAATTCTTATGATAAATTATCGGTATATTTAATAAATACTTAAATAATAAAAAAAGTTATTTACAGTAAACTTATTTTCTGTTTTAAATTAAATTTTATATGATTTTTATGGCAACTCATATTTTGGTTAATATTAAACATATGTAAAATATTTTTAAAATTTTTTATATGAATTATAGTTTTAAGTATATATAAAATAATATATAAAAAATATAAGTATATTTATGGCAATTTTTATACCAAAAAAGGTATTGAAATGTTCAATTTTTTATTTAATATTTAAAATGTTTTTTAACTTTTTTGAAGAAACCATTATTATCAAACTTTGGATTTATATTTTCAGAATGTTTAAGTGATTGTAATATTTCTCTTTCTTTTTGAGAAATGTGTGTTGGAATCCAAACATTAATCCTTACCAACTGGTCTCCTTTTCCGTTCCCGTTAAGATATGGTATCCCCTTTTTCCCCATTCTTAATATTTTTCCACTCTGGCCTCCTGGAGGAATTTTGAGAATCGCTTTTCCTGAAAGGGTTGGTATCTCAACTTCGTCTCCCAAAACAGCCTGTGGATAACTTATTTTTAAATCGTATAATATATCATATCCATCTCTTTTAAAGTATTTATGTTCAAGTTCATTAATAACAACTATAATATTTCCATATTCACCCCCTCTTCTGCCAGCATTCCCTTGACCTCTAAGAGTTAAATAATTTCCAGTTGTAACTCCTGGTGGTATTTTTACATTTATCATAGTATCCTTTTTTACTATTCCCTCTCCTCCACAATGTTTACATTTGTTTTTTATGATTTTACCTTCTCCCCAGCATGCATTGCAAATGGTTACATTTATAATCTGTCCAAAGATAGACCTTGATACGCGTCTTATTTCCCCGGTTCCTCCGCAGGTACTGCACACTGTTCTTTTGCTTCCCGGTTCTTCGCCTGCTCCAGAACATATATCACAGCGAACATACCTTTTTATTCTTATTTTTTTAGTAATACCAGTGGTAATTTCTTCTAATTTAAGGTCTAATTTTACCTCAAGGTCCGACCCTCTGTTTGAATCGGTTCTTCTGGTTGTTCTTGTTGATGTTCCGAAAAAATCTCCGAACCCTCCAAATCCAAAGTCGCCGAAAAAATCACTGAATGCTGAAAAAATATCCTCCACATTGCTGAATCCCTCAAATCCCATACTCCTAACACCTTCATGCCCGAATCGGTCATATTTACTTCTTTTTTCAGGGTCGTGCAGAACTTCGTATGCTTCTGCTGCCTCCTTAAATTTTTCCTCAGCCCCTTTGTTGTTGGGATTTCTATCGGGATGATACTGCATTGCAAGTCTTCTGTATGCCTTTTTTATCTCCTCATCGGTTGCATCTCGGCTTACTCCCAAAACTTCATAGTAATCTCTTTTTGCCATAGATTTCCCCTTTTTTTGTTTTTGCAACTTTCTTGTAAAAAATCTGTGCATCCAGTCCAGCGGAACCGCTGAGACGGAAAAACATTTAACTTTCTTTATCGTTTATCCTGAATAATTGGGATGAACAATAAAGAAACTAATATTTTCTTTCTTTATTTACTTTTTAAAATATATAAAGCGATGGATCTAAGGTAAAGTTATTTGCTTACCACCACCTTTGCATGTCTTAGGACTCGACCATTAAAAAGATACCCTTTTTGATATTCATC
>JAUWXV010000241.1 GCA_030616165.1 bacterium
TTATACTCTCTCTATATCGTTTTTGTCTTTTTATATTCTTGTTTTGTTATCCCTTTTTAATTTAAAATTGGTTTGGCTTTTAATAATATTTTTAACCCCATTTTCTATAGAGATTTTAATTCCGCAGTTTTCTTTTGCCACTCAATTCCCAACAGAACCATTAATAGCTACTGTGATATTAATCTGGATTTTAAGAACCCTCCTCAAAAAAAATATAACATTTGCAGCATCTTCTTTTAATATACCTATTATTATTTTTTTTTCAATATGCATAATTTCACTGATAAAATCGGATTATCTGTTGTATTCGATTAAGGGTTTAATTACACTTTTATTTTATATTTTGATTGGATATTTTTTTGCTCTAAATAATGTTAAAAGCAAGAAGGATATAGAGAGGGTAATTTTATTATTAATATTTTTGTCTTTGATTTTTTCTGTTTTTGGTATATACAACCATTTTTTTTCAAAAGATATATTTCTTCAAAATATAACAAAAGGGGTTCCAAGGCCTTTCTTTCCTGAGCATGGAAGTTATGCCGCTTTTATTACCTTCGGATTTGCATTTGCTTTAAATTTGGGATTAAATCCAAAAAATAATTTACTTACCTGGATTTTCAGAGTTTGTGCAGCAATTATATTTACAGGAATAATTCTTTCTTTTACCAGGGCAGCGTGGCTGGGGGCCCTATTTCTAATTGTATTTTCATTCTGGTTCACCCTGTTGAAAAAGTTTAGTGTCAAAAATATTTTTATACTTTTGATGATAATACTCATTTTTTGTTTGATAATTTATCTTTTGGTATTAAATACCGATATATTGGTTCACTTTTTTACAATATATGATATTAGCAATTTATCAAACCTTGAACGTTTTAATAGATGGGCAGCAGCAATAAAGATGTTTAAGGATAGTCCAGTTTTGGGTGTGGGATACGATACTTATACCAGTAATTATTATTATTATAGAAATTTTAATTATTCAACCTTATTATCATCAGCATTCATGGGAGTTCACAGTGAATTTTTAAAGGTTCTATCAGAAACCGGCTTATTAGGGTTTATCTCTTTCATTTTGTTATTATCCATTTTTTTCAGAGAAGGGTTTAAGGTTTACAATAAGATTAACGACCTGTTCTTAAAACTCATCATACTTGGTATTATCGGCGGTTTTTCTTCTTACTTGATTCATGGGATATTTAACAATTTTACAAAGTTTGATAAGGTTGCGATTCCGTTCTGGCTTTCTTTTGGATTGATAGGTGCTGTCGGAAGACTTATCAAGGAGAATAAGGTTGATGACAACCAACGATGAAAGACTGGGAGCGAGTATTACGAGAAATTCTTCGATATTTTTCTTTGGGACGGTTTTAGATAAGATATTTTCGTTTATTGCTATTGTTTTAATTACAAGATATCTGGGGGAAGAAGAGTTCGGAATATTTAATTATGCATTAGTATATATAAGTTTTTTTGCTGTATTAATAGACTTCGGCACAGAATCAATTCTTATAAGAGAAATCTCCAGAAATCCAAAAGATGATGCAACCCTGGTCGGCAATAATGTCCTTATGAAACTATTTTTAACTGCATCAGCAATTATTTTTTCTTTTGTAATCACAAAATTCGCAGATTTCAGATATGAAAAGGAAATTCTGATATATATAATGTTAATAAATCTGATATTCTCACCAAAACTTCCTACTCTAAAAAATTCATTTGAAGCGGGATTCAAGGTGAGAATAAGGATTGGATTTCCGGTTCTGATGAATATACTTGGTTCTGTTGTTCTTCTTATTGCCGTGATTATTATAATTCATCTGAAGGGTTCCATAAGATTAATAACGCTGGGATATGTTCTAAGCGGAGTTCCGGGTCTTGTCCTCCTTTTTTGGAAATCGAGAAAAATAATAAGACCAAAGTTTTCGATAGATTTTAATATATGGAGATATTTTTTAAAAGAGTCATTTCCACTTGCTTTTTATGGAATACTCCTGAGCCTTTCAAACAGGATGGATGTTTTAATGCTTTCCTGGATGAAAGGAGATGCAGAGGTAGGATATTATTCCGCTGCTTTTAGATTGATACTTCCCCTTTCTTTTATACCGGTTGCTCTGGTTGTTTCTCTATTGCCTGTAATGTCGAAACTTTATCACGAGAAGGATGAAGCTCTCAGCAGAATTTATCAATTCAGTCTTAAAATAATGTTTTGTTTATCTCTTCCAATTGCTGTTCTAATATACACCGCTTCTGAACAGATTATTAATATAATTTATACTTCGAGATATTATCCATCAACTGCCGGGCTGAAAATTCTTATAATTTCTCAGATTTTTCTATTTTTGAATGTTATAATGAACCACTTTATAATATCAATCGGGAAACAACTTAAAGGTCTTTATGTTGTTGGGGGAATGGTAATTATCAATTTCATTTTGAACGTTTTTCTTATTCCAAAATATGGCCTCGTAGGTGCAAGCCTTGCTACCGTGATTACGGAATTTTCTGCATTGATTTTGTGGATTAATTTTACCAAAGGGTTTCTCAGGGATTTTCCTTTGTTATCTTTTTTGAAGATTATCGCACTGAATGTTATCGGTATTGTTTTTATCAGATTAACGGTTGAAGAATATTTTTTCTTCAGTATCATTGGATTTTTAATAATTCAGTTTTTATTAATACTGGCATTTAAGATATTTTCGAGGGAGGAGATATCCGAGTTTAAGGTTTCTTTGAGGTAAGCAAAAATCTTATGAACATATTAGTAATAGATAAAACATCAGTATTATCCGCTTATCAAAGGAAGTGGGAATTATTGGCAAATTATGAAGATGTAGAGATTACTTTATTGACTCCCAACTGCTGGAAGGAAAATTTTGATAAAATATATTTAGAAAAAAACAGCAGATTGAAAATAATTGCAGGGAGGGTTGTATTTCCCGGATATGGAAATAGAGGATTTTATTATACATCACTTATCAGGGCGGTAATGAAGTGTAAGCCGGATATAATTCATATAATGGAAGAACCTTATTCACTTTTTTCGCTCGAGGTTGTTGCTGTGAAGAAAATCTTTGCTCCCAAAGCCAAGATTATTTTTTATACTTACGATAATATCTCTTATAATTACAAGTTTCACTATAAATTTTCACAAATTTATAAACTGATTGAACTTTTTACTTTTAAAAATGCCGATTATGCGTTATGCGCTAATGAAGAAGCAAAAAGTATAACCTTATCAAAAGGATTTGGTAAACCTGTGAAGGTAATCTATCCCTGTTTTGATTATACATTTTTAAAGAGGACTGAAACAGGGAGATTAAAGGAGGAATTGGGTCTAAAAGGGAGCGTTATCGGTTTTGCCGGGAGGATTGTTAAGGAAAAGGGACTTGATACTCTTATAAAAGCGTGCAGTGAAATAAAAGAAGATGTAAGTCTATTGATTATTGGAAGAGGGGAATATAAACGTGAGCTTATCAGATTAGCAGAAGAACTCGGGATTAACGAGAAAATAAGGTTTGTTGACGTAGTAAAGTATTCTGAAATTCCCAAATTTTTGAGTTTATTGGATATCTTTGTTCTTCCGTCGATAACAACAGACAGGTGGAAGGAACAGTTTGGGAGGGTGATAATTGAGGCAATGGCTTGTGAAGTTCCGGTTATTGGTTCGAGTTCAGGAGCAATCCCAGAGGTGATTGGAGATAATGGATTAATATTCAGAGAAAATGATTATATTGACCTTAAAAACAAGATCTTGATATTGATGGAAAATGGTGAATACAGAAATAGATTAATAGCTTCAGGAAAAAGTTATGCGAAAAATTTTTCCGGGGAAAACTTTGCAAAAAAAATTTATATGATATATCGTGAATTGTTAAATAATTGATTTTATATGGAATATTTATTATATTTTATTTCGTTCATATTTACAAAGATAATAAATTTTAATAAAAATGTAAGCAAGGCAAATTTTAACAGGATACTAATAATAAAACTCGACCATATCGGGGATGTCGTAACTTCTCTGCCTTCTGTTTATTCTATTCGAAAAAGGTTTCCGGATGCTGTGATTACATTTTTAACAGGTGAATGGTCAGAAGATGTATTGAAGAATAATCCGTACATTGATAATATTGAGATTTACAACTCGAACAGGTTTAGTCGAGAAAGAGAAAATAGAAAATCAATTATCCAGAGGATAAGATATTTAAGAAGTATATTTAAAAAGAGATATGACCTTATTGCAGGATTAAGGGACGATTGGCTGTCACTTATTTTTTCACTGATTTATTTTCCAAAAGCAAGAATAGATAGAGGAACTGTCAGGATTAAACTAAAATATGAAAACACTTCAGGATTGATTTTTAAAAGTGAGAAAGGAAATAAAACGCTCCACGAAGTAGATACAAATTTAAAAATAACTGAAATGGCTGGTGCAGAAGCGATTGGAGAAGAAAAGTTTATATTTTTGTCTGAAAGTGAAAGAGATTGGGCAGAAGAATTTTTATCGTCCAAAGGATTAAAAGAGAAGAAGTTTGTCATAATAAGTCCGGGCGCTAAATGGAAATACAGAAGATGGAATACCCGAAACTTTGCTCTTCTTGCTGACAGAATAAGAGGAAAATTCGGATTGGATATTTTGATTTCTGGTTCTGAAGGTGAGGTCGATACTGCTGAAGATATGAGAGTAATGATGAAAGAAAAAGGCATATCTGTTGCTGGAAAGATTGACATTCGTCAAATTTTATCATTGTTAGAGAAAGCATTGATTTGTATAACAAATGACAGCGGGATGGTACATCTAACTTCGGGATTAAATATTCCTGTGATTGCACTTTTTGGAGCACAGGACCCGATGAAATTTGGTCCGTGGAGTGATATTAATACAGTTTATCACAAAAAAGTCGAATGTTTTCCGTGCAGTCAGAAAAAGTGCAAACTCAAGGATAATCCATGCATAAATCTGATTGAAGAAGATGAGGTCTTTTCGGGGGTCAGTGAGATTTTAAATTCAACACAGAATATAGAGGTTCAATAAATGAGTCAAGTTTAAAAAGGTTAAAACCGCGAATTTCGCTAATCAAAACTAATTGATTTTTGTTAAATTGTGTAATATTAAATTCGTGAAATTCGCGTAATTAGCGGTTTTTAGAGCGGACTCATAAATCGAATCCTTACAATAATGAATGTAAAAATATGAAAATAATTACTGTTGATACATCCGGCAGAGGCGGAATATGTCATTATACTTATTTATTATGTCGTGCTTTATCTTCATTGGAAAAGGAGATGACATTACTTACAACGAGAAACTATGAACTGAATTCATTTGAAAAAGATTTCAATATTATAAAAATTCTCCCGACACATTATCAAAAAAGGCACAAATTTTCAAAGGGGGTAATTTATTTTCGTTCTTTAATTAAAATTTTATTCTATATATTGAGTAAAAAACCTGATGTTGTCCATTTTCATCAAATTAAGGTTCCTTTCGTTGAGTACTGGTTTTATAAATTGATAGGATTGAATAATATAAAGATTGTAATTACACTTCATT
>JAUWXV010000258.1 GCA_030616165.1 bacterium
AAAAGATTATTGAGAATCAAATGTCTGTGAGGGAATTGGAGTCAATTGTTTATAAAAAAGCCGAATCAAAACGAGACAAAAAAGAAACTGAATTACCTTCTAAAGAGTTGTGGGTAATCGAATTCGAAAACAAAATAAGAGATGTTATTGGAACAAAGGTATCTATTAGTGAAAAAAATGAAAAGGGTTATATAAAAATTGAATTTTACTCTATTGATGAATTGGAGAGAATAGTTGAACTTCTGGGCTCAAAAGAAAAAATTTATTGACTTTTAATCCTTTTTTTGTAAATTTGGCATTTTGAAGATTTATAATTTATACAATTTCTTAAATTTATATGAAAAAAAGAAAAAAAAACATATCTATTCTTTTTATTTCAGATAATAGAAAAGAACCTATAAGTATAAAATTAAAACTTGGAGTTTTCAAGTTTATTATAGTTGGAATCGTACTGATATTTTTATTGATAATATTAAGCGGAGTTTACTATTATAGTGTGCTTGGTATCCTTGCGGATTATGATAATATGAAGGAAAAAAGTAAGCAGACAGAGGAATATAGAAGGATTGTACTCAGGATAGTAAAAAGGTTTGAAACTATAGAAAATACCGACAGGAAGATTAGAGAACTTTTTGGCGAAAAGATGGGCAGTGAAAAAGAACTTGATGAAGGTGAAACTCTTAATAACGAAGAAGATGAAATTATCAAGTTATTGTATGACAATGTTAATTTTACATTCGATAATTGGAATGATATTGGACTGAATTTTGAAAAATATTCAGCCTCTTCAAGATATATACCATATACTATACCAGTGGAAGGTTTTATAACAAAAATATTTCAGAAAAATGATCTTCTGACAGGAGAGTCGCATATTGGAATTGATATAGTTGCAAAGGAGGGGTCTGTAATAAGGTCTGTTGCTGATGGAGTGGTTGTTTTTGCGAACTGGACTTATGAAGGAGGAAATGTTATTATAATGGACCACTTAAATGGATTTATCTCTTTTTATAAACATAATAAGAGGCTTCTTGTAGGTGAGAAAAGTTTTGTCAGGAGAGGTCAGCAAATAGCATTAATGGGGAATTCAGGAGTAAGTTCGGGAACTCATCTCCATTTTGAAATATGGAAAAATGGGAAACCGGTTGACCCGAAAAACTACATTATTAACTTTTAGTAGAGTTTGAAGAAATGAAAAAGGAAGAGAGTGTTAATATGAAAAATGATAATAAAGAATTAAATACAATAATAGGCAAAGGTTCTGTTATAAATGGAAAAGTTTCAATTCAGAATAGTATAAGAATCGAGGGTAGAATTATTGGCGAAGTTTCATCAACCGGGACAGTTACTATTGGCTCAAAAGGAGAAATAGAAGGGGATATAATAGCTGTAGATGCTATAGTCGGTGGAAAAGTTAAGGGGAGTATGAAAGCTTCGGAAAAGATAATCTTGGAAGCAAATTCCATTTTTATTGGTGATATGCAAACTGCAAAACTTACTATTAATGAAGGAGCAATGTTTGAAGGTAAATGCTGTATGACTGAAGAAAAAGAAAAACCCGGCGGAAAGGTAAAAAGTGAGGTAAAACTTGTTGATGAGAATAAGAGTCTGAAAACTCCTGAAAATAATTACTCTGTGAAGTCCAACAATGAACAAAAAAAATGATAGAAAAAAAACTATTAATGAAATCGGGTTCTATACTGATGTAGGTTTAAGGTATGCAATTACTATAATAGCCTTTCTTGGTTTGGGTTATTTGATAGATATCAAAACCGGGCTTAAGCCCGCTTTTACTTTAATCGGGGTCTTTTTTGGGGCTTCGGTAGGATTTTATAGCTTGTATCGAAGTTTGATTTCGCGTATGAATAGAAATGAAAAAAAGAAATCATAAATTTTTTTTATATTTTTTACCTGTTTTTATTTTACCACTCTTTATAGTATATTTTAGATGCGAAAGTAAAACGTTTGAAAGTGTGGTATGGGGAGCCATTGTAAGTAGTATAGTAATGACTGGGGGCATTTTATCTTTGAGATTTACTTTAAATCGCTCTATGAATATATTTTTGGGGACGCTTATTGGAGGAATATTGCTTAGATTGTTGATAATCCTTTCGTCTGGTTTTTATATTCGCTACTTTTCGGATTTAAATGTAAAAGACTATTTTATCTCCCTTTTAGGATATTATTTTACTATTCAATTTTTAGAGGTAATGTATTTTAACAAGGGAATTAAAAAAGTATAAGATAGATGTTAGTGGATAATATTGATAAAATATCAGGGGTCTTGAAAGGTGTCCAGGAACATTCTGAAGGAACTCAAGGTGGTGGGAAGACAGAGGAGATTATGCACCACATCCTTGATTCGAACGTCTTTGAGATATTCGGAAAAGAGATACATCTTCCACATATTGAGGTTTTTGGTTTTGATATTTCTATAACAAAACACATTCTTATGATGTGGATTGCAGGTTTAATAATTATTCTTCTTTTCCGATTGAGTTTCAGGAAAATGGATCTGGTTCCCAGGGGCATTGCAAATTTGTTAGAAGCAATGATTTTATTTATCAGAGATGAGGTTGTTTATGCTAACTTCGGGAAAGCAGGAAGGGGATATGTTTCATACTTTTTGACATTGTTCTTTTTTATACTTGTCTGTAATTTATTGGGTCTTGTTCCATATGCTTCTACTGCCACAGGAAACATTAGTGTTACCGCCGCTCTTGCCGGAATATCTTTTGTAGTAATACAGGGAAGTGGAATTAAAAAGAAGGGGTTTATAAAATATGCCCGTGATATTATACCGCCCGGTATCCCATTCTGGCTGGTACCGGTAATGATACCGGTAGAGATTGTCAGTATGCTGACAAAACCTTTTGCTCTTTGTATCCGTCTTTTTGCAAATATGACCGGCGGGCATATAGTTCTTTTAGCACTATTTGGGCTTTTAACAAGTTTTAAATTTGCGCCAATCATTTTTTTCCCACTTGCTATAAGTCTTATTGAACTATTAATTGCACTTATTCAGGCTTATATTTTTACCTTTTTAACTTCTGTATTTGTAAGTATGACTATGCTGGAGGAGCATTGAGAGAATGACCAATTTTATTAACAGAATAAGGATTAAATCAACTTAAAAAACAACAGTTGGAGGAAAAAATGACAGATATGACATTTGCATATATTGCAGCAGGATTCGGTGCGGCATTTACAACTATTGGGGCTGCATTCGGTATTGGGAAGATTGCCGAGCGTGCGATGGATGGAATTGCCAGACAACCGGAAGCGGGCGGGGAAATCAGGATATCTATGATTATTGCATGTGCTCTTATTGAAGGTATTGCACTTTTTTCTGAGGTTATTTGCTTCTTATTATGTATAAAAACCTAAAAAATGAAAGGATAAAGTTGCTATGCTTGATATAGTGCCAGGTGTTTCTTTTTGGACTATTGTTAATTTTATTCTTTTGCTTATACTCCTGAGAATTTTTGCCTGGAAGCCGATTCTTTCTGCCATAGAAAAGAGAGAGAAGAAAATACAGGATTCAATAGATAATGCAGACAAAGCCCAAGAAGAAGCAGAAAAAAAATTCCGGGAATATAAAGATTTGCTTGAGAAGGGGAAAAAGGAGTCTGTTGAAATTATCTCTCAAGCAAAGGAGAGGGCTGATAAAATTCAAAATGAGATTCTGGAGAAAGCTGACCTTGAAACAAAATCATTATTAGAAAAAGCAAAAAATGAAATCGCCTTGGAGAGAGAAAAGGCTGTTGAAGAGATAAAAGCAAAGGTCGCTGATATTTCCGTAGCACTGGCTTCCAAAATGATAAGTAAAAGTGTTAGCCCTGAAGAACATAGAGAACTTATTAATAGTTCGATAAAAGAATTGGGGGAGAAAAAAGTCCTGTAAGAATTTAATTGATTTAAAATTGTGAACTGAGTATTAGAGATGATATCAAATACTATTTCAAGAAGATATGCAAGCGCAATTTTCAAGGCATCTTCTACAATCGATTGTTTGGAGGAAGTATCCAGTGACCTGAATGAGTTATCAAATGAGATGGAAACTAACCGGGAATTCAGGTATTTTATGCTGACTCCTCGAATAAAGAAGAGCCGAAAAAAAGAATTGATAACCGAACTTTTTAAAGATAAATTTTCCGATGTTACCATTCACTTTTTATTTATTCTAATTGATAAAAGAAGACAGGAATATCTTAGAAAAATTAACGACTATTTTAAAGTCCTCTATGACCGTTATCATCAAAGGATGGAAGTAACAGCGGTTTCTCCGTTAGAACTTACGGAAGAGGAAAAAAGCAAATTGGAGAAGACACTCGAGAAAATTACTGGTAAAATCATCAGTATTGCAAATAAAATCGACCCTTCAATTATAGGAGGATTGGTTATCAAGATAGAAAATATAATTTTAGATAACAGCATAAAGGGACACCTCGAAATTTTAAGAAAGGAGATGGTGGGGGGATAAGTGTATATTATTCTATTTATGGTTTTTTAACGTTAAGTTTTAAAATTTTTAGAAATATATTAAAAATTAAGTAATATTTTATGACAGCAGAAATTGCCATATTGAATAAAACAGCAATTGCACTTGCGGCTGATAGTGCGGTTACTATTCCAAAGGTAGAAGGCAAAAAACCAAAAATTTATTACACAACCAATAAACTTTTTGCTCTTTCAAAGTATCACTCAATAGGGGTAATGATTTATGGTAATGCTGAATTTATGAAGACTCCTTGGGAAACAATTATTAAAATTTATAGAAAAAAACTTAATAAACAAAAATTTGGCAAATTAGAAGAATATGCTAAACATTTTTTAGAGTTTATAAAGAATGATAAAAATTTAATTTCAGAATCTGACCAAAGTCATTATTTATATATTACATCTTTTTATTATTTTTTTATAATTAGGTATGAGATTGATAATCAAGTTAAATTGATTATTGAAAAAGATGGGAAAATTCAAGATTCACAAATAAAAAATATAATTAATGAAACTATAAAGAAACACTATAACGATTGGAATGAAGCTAAATTATTGCCTAATATTCCTAAAAGTCATATATCTGAAATAATTAAAAAATATGGAAATGAAATAAGCAAAGCCAAAGAGGAAGTTTTTAAAAAATTGCCAATATCAAATATTTTATATGAATTACTAACTAAAATTA
>JAUWXV010000340.1 GCA_030616165.1 bacterium
CAATTTTAAAAAAGAATCTATATGGAATTGATATAAATCCTCTTGCAGTCAGGTTAACTGAAATGAACCTGATTCTTAAAGGAAAAGAATATTTCTCCGGAAAAATTAACATTTTTGAAGGGAACTCACTAATAAAATCAAATGGTTCTGAAGAACTCGAAATTTTTAAAAATGAGAAACTTAACACAAGGGATTCTTTAGCATCGCCAATAAAAATAAAAAATCGTCAGTTTGACATAGTAATAGGGAATCCTCCATACTTGAGTTACGGACTAAAAGGAACTGGAAAACTTGAAAGAGAGTGGTACAATTATGTGAAAAGAAATTATCCCTATTCTGCACAATATAAAATAAGCACTTACGCACTCTTTATTGAAAGAGGCATTGAAACTTTGAAAAACGGTGGATTCCTTGGATATATCTTACCTGATAGTTTTCTGCTCGGGATATACTTCTCAAAGTTGAGAAAATTTATTCTTGATACGTGTAAAATCAAAGAGACTGTCCTATTTGGAAAAGATTTCTGGAGATCAGGATTAGTGGGGAAACCTGTAATATTAATCCTCCAGAAAGAAAAAGAAAAAAATATAAGAGAAAATAATTACATTAAGGTATCGTATTATAAGAACTTAAAATCTTTATCTAAAAAGGAACACATCTCTTATTCTTATAAACAAATTTACTTCACAAGAATCAAACACAACAGATTCAGATTATTCTTTAAAGAAAAATCAAGAGAAAAAGTTGAAAAACTTGAAAAAGCAGAGTATAGGATTAAAGATGTAATTTCATTCTCAAGTGGATTAATTGGAAAAAAAGGGAAAGATAATATCGCAAGTATGAATAAAATTAATGATAATTGGTATCCGGGGCTTCACTCGAGTTCAGAAGTTAACAAATATATTATAAATTATAAAGGGGGATATATATCATTTGAAAGAGAGAAACTCAAAAGTGGATTTAAAAAAGCAAAATACTCTGAACCAAAGTTATTATTAAGGCAGACCGGAGACAGTATAAAGGCAGCATACGACGAAAGTAACTTGTTATGTTTGAATAATCTCCACGTAGGAAATTTAATTAACGACAGATTTGATATATTATATATTCTTGCAATATTAAACTCCAGACTCATTAATGAATATTACAATCTTATCAGTCTTGAAACTGGAAGGGTTCTTGCTCAACTCGACATCGAAACAATTGAAGATGTTCCGATTGAATATACAAAAGAGGAAAATCAAAAGGTTATCGCTGAATTTGTTCGCAAAATTATCGAATTAAAAAATGAGTTATTGAAACATGATAATCCGGAAATCAAAGAAAAAATAGTTGCTGTTGAAAATAGCATAGAAAAAAAGATTGCTGAAATTTACGGATTTTAAAATTACAATTTTTAATTCCTTATATAATAAGGAATTAAAAATAATGTAAAGTTTTTTGTGCAACTTTTTTTCAAAAAAGTTGCAAATTCTAAAATTTAAAAAAGATATAACATTTCATGTTTATAGATTATGCAAAAATCAAGGTTAATGCAGGAGATGGTGGGAGCGGATGTTCAAGTTTCAGGAGGGAAAAGTATGTTCCTTTTGGTGGTCCTGATGGTGGAAATGGTGGAAAAGGGGGAGATGTAATTTTCAGGGCAGATGCCAATCTGACAACCCTGATGGATTTTAGGTATAAGAGGTCATATAAAGCAAAAAGAGGTGAGCATGGGAAGGGTAAAAACAAAAATGGTAAAAGCGGAGACGATATAATTATAAATATTCCTGTCGGAACTGTTATAAAAGAAAATGGTAATATAATCGGCGACCTGACAGAAAATGGACAGAAAATTATTGCTGCTAAAGGTGGGAAGGGGGGAAGGGGAAATGCAAGTTTTGTATCTTCAACAGATAGAGCACCTACCAGGTGGGAAGTAGGTAAAGAGGGTGAAAATAAAATTCTTGAACTGGAACTAAAGGTACTTGCCGATGTGGGGCTGGTTGGATTTCCAAATTCTGGTAAATCTACTCTGTTATCAAAGATTACTGCCGCAAAACCCAAAATAGCCGAATACCCATTTACTACTTTACACCCAAATCTCGGAACAGTTGAGAAAAAGGATTTTATCTCTTTTGTAGTTGCGGATATTCCAGGACTCATCGAAGGAGCACATTCAGGTAAAGGATTGGGCGATAAATTCCTTAAACATATCGAAAGAGCAAAAATACTAATCTTTATGATTGAAGCCATATCAAAAGATTTGCATCATGATTATATGAAATTAAAAAATGAAATTAAACTCTTTAACAAAGAAATCCTGGATAAACCAAAAATAATCGCCATTTCGAAAATTGACCTTATAAAAAATCCCGAAAATCTCAATCCTGATTTTAACGAAAAAACTCCAATCATCAAAATTTCTTCATTGACGGGTAAAGGTTTAGACAGACTTGTTGACACAATTTCAGACTTATTAAGTAATAGGGTTTCATAAAAATACTTTATTAGAAATAATCAAAAAAAGCATTAGCAAGAGTTGTCATTCCCACGAAAGTGGGAATCCAGTATTGTGTTTTAAATCAGTTTTAACTCTGGATTCCCCCGAGTACTCGGGGGAATTACAAAAGGTATTTATATTTATAATATCTGATAAATTCTCACGTAGGGGCGAACTTGCCTGTCCTTCGGGTCCGCCCTTAAATCAGTATTATTTTAGTAGGACAGACATTCCTGTCTGTCAGTAGGTAGGACAGACATTCCTGTCTGTCAGTAGGTAGGACAGACATTCCTGTCTGTCAGTAGGTA
>JAUWXV010000178.1 GCA_030616165.1 bacterium
GTGGGATATGGCTGGTACGCTGATGTTTTGTTTTCGTGTTTGCAGCAGGAAAGAATGTCTTGATTGTGATTTTGTCGATTATAATGTTGATACAAGAGAAAAACAGGGTGAAATCGATGTTATTGGGATAAATTTAGAAGATAAAAAGGCGTATGTTTGTGAGGTAGTGACTCATCTTACAACAGGATTAAGTTATAGTAGATATGGGAAACTGGTTACTTATAATAAATTAAAGGATAAATTTAGTAAAGATATTAAGTATGGCAGTAAATATTTGAAAGAATTCAATATTACTTATATGCTCTGGACTCCTATTATCAAACATTCTTCAAGCATAAAATATGACCAATTTGCTTGCATTAAAAGAGTGAAGGAATATATTTTAAATAAGTTTAAAGTAAATGTAGAATTTATATATAATGAAGCTTATAAATACAAGTTGAATGAATTAAGAGAAGTTGCAAGTAATAAGAATTCAGCCAGTAATCTTAATGTCCTCAGATATCTTCAAATTGAAGAACACCTAAAAAAGCATTTAATAAATCTTAATAAAAGAAAAAATTTTCCCAAAGGAGGAAATAGATATGAGTGTTTGGTTAGTGAGAGCAGGACGTCATGGGGAAAGAGAAAAACGTTTATTAGACCATGGCATCGTGGGAATAGGTTGGGAGGAATTGCCGAATTCATCAAAAATTAAATCAAGAAATGAATTGCAAAAACTTTATGAACAAAAATATCCTGATAGTCACAAACGTAGAACTGCAATCCATGTTTCTCAAATTTGGACTTTTGTAAAACGTATTCAAAAGGATGACCTTATAATTATGCCTCTTAGAACACAATCGGCTATTGCGATAAGTGAAGTAAAGGGAGAATATAAGTATCGAAAAGACTTCGGCGATGATATGCAACACACAAGGGAAGTTAAATGGTTAAAGACAGACATACCTCGTACTGCTTTTGATCAGGATATTCTTTATTCCCTTGGAGCTTTAAGTACTATATGTCAAATCAAGAGAGATAAGGTCGAAGAAAGGATGCAGACAATTATAAAAGGTAAAACAAACAACGGAAATGGGGATAATGGAACAGAAGTTGATATCGAACAGGCATCACATGATCAGATTATTAGATATATAAATGAAAAATTTAAAGGACACGGTTTAGCAAGAATCGTAGAAGCTGTATTGCAAGTTCAAGGTTATGTAACTAAACAGATGCAAAAATATACAAAAATTAACTAAAATTGACTCGATTAATTAAGATTCAAAAATGGGGATAAATAGAAGATTATTAAGGTAATTATAATGTTTACAAATGGTGGGCGATACTGGATTTGAACCAGTGACCTCCTGCTTGTAAGGCAGGCGCTCTAAACCAACTGAGCTAACCGCCCATAAATCTAATTTATATTATTCCTTTTCTTTTTTTCTTCCTTTAGATAAAATTGCTATCGGGAAAATTATACAATAGGTTATGACTAAAATTACAGGTGCAAGGGTTCTTGACCAGAAACTATCCGCTGGGCCCTGCAACATGAAAATATACCCTGTCAAAAGTAAAAACAGACCAATAAAAAAATATAAGAAGTTTCTACCATCAAATGGGAAAGGGGGTTTTGTACTAACCTTTTTTCTTAATTTCTTTTTCTTTTTTGGCTTTTCCATTGTATTTATAATAATAATTTAAATGTATATTGTCAAGAAAATAATTTCTATTTTTGTGTCTTGTCTTAGTGGGCGGAATTCCTGCTTCATGTGATATTATTTTCTATTTTTGTGGGAAAAAAGTGCCAAAATTCCCATTTTTCCCAAATAGGTGAGTTTATGGGAATTTTGTTTCAGGGTTAACTTATTTAATTTCAAGGATTAAAGGTAATATTTATTCGAAAAAAACCGGATATTTTTTTGACCACACAAAGGGCAGGCAGAGAAAATATTCTTTCTGTTAAATTCAATTTTTATAACTCCTTAAAAGTAGTAAATTGTTAAATAGTTATTATTTAAAATAACATACTATAAATATAAGAAAATTTATTCGTTTTGTCAAGAACTTTTTTAGTTTTTTTGCTAAAAGAAACAATAGGAAACCACCCACAGGGCAGGCTGAGGGCACCCACAGGGCAAGCAGAGCAAGGATAAATGAATATAGATTAAAACAAATAATAATAAACCGAATACCCAAAGGGCAAGGAAGAAAATAAAGAGGGCGAATAAATTCGCCCCTACGGGTCATGGCCAAGAGGATTATTCATTAAAATAAGGGTTGGAAAAAATTATAATAAATCGCAGACCCAAAGGGTAAGGACGCAGACTCGAAGGGCAAGGAAGAAAATAAACAAGGGCAGAATAATGCCTGCACACTGTGTTCTGCCCCTGCAGTTTGTTGAAAATAGATTAAAAATAGAAATATGGAGAGGGGATGGTGGGCGTTTCCAATCTTCTGCGTATCTGCGGTTAATTTTATTCAAATTGTTTACTTTTTATAAAAAAATAAAAATTCTTTTGACATTGATTAAATAAGTTGTTAAATTTTATAAAGTTTTGCTATTTATTAATAACATAAAATAAAAATGCAAAGTGATTTACAAAAAATAATTAAACTTTTCAGATCTAATCCAGCATTGACTCAACAGAATCTTCAAATTATTGCCTGCGCTGGGTCTGGTAAAACAGAATTTGTATCGACACGTATTGCATTATTGGTAGCTGAAGGTTTAGCAAAACCTGAAAATATTGTTGCATTTACATTTACTGAAAGAGCGGCTGAGGAATTAAAATTTCGTATTCGTAGTAAAATTCGGGAGCTTATCAGGCATCAGCCTGATGTTGGAGATTTATACGTTGGCACAATACACAGCTTCTGTTATGAATTACTTAAAGAATTTGTATCAGGTTACAGAGGTTATGATGTGCTTGATGAAGGCAAACGTTACTCTTTCGTTAGTTCTATTCAATGGGAATTAGGATTTTCTAAATTAAAAGAATGGTTAGAATCAAGTTCTCGTAATCCATATGGTATAACAAATCAGGCTTGGATACTAAATACTCTTATTAGAGGGATTGACATAGTAAGAGAAGAAATGCTTTCATCGAAAAAAATAGCAGCATGTGAAGAATTTCATGAAGCAATGCAAACATATGACAAAAAGCTTAATGAAAGGCATTTTCTTGATTTCAGCAGTATGATGTCTCATACAGTACAGATTCTTGAAAATGACAAATCTATACTCAAGTCTGTTAGAAATAGATTTACTCATATAACTGTTGACGAATATCAAGACATTAATCCGATTCAAGAAAAATTGATTAATTTATTAGTAGGGAAAAAGGGAAATCTTTGTGTAGTCGGAGACGATGATCAATCGATATATCAATGGAGAGGTTCAACTATTGAGAATATACTGACATTCAAAAAGCGTTACAAAAATGTCAACACTCATCATCTACCAATAAACTTTCGTTCCACACACAAAATAATTAATTTAAGTAACGAATTTATTTTAAAAAATCGTAACCGACTTTCCAAGTCAATGAAATCGTCCGGAAAGAAATCAGAGAAAGGAGATATCTATAAACTTAAATTCTATTATCAGGAAGACGAAATAAAGTTTATTATTGAGAGAATTAAAAAATTAATTGGAACTGATTGGACTGAAAAAGATGGGAAAACTCGTGGATTAACCTATTCAGATATTACACTATTTTTTCGATCAGTTAGATATGAAGCTCGCCCTTATTTAGATGCATTAGATAATGCTAATATTCCATATGCTGTTTCTGGAATAGGTGGTCTTTTTGAATCACCTGAAGTAGATATAATTTTTGACATTTCATCATATTTAGGTGATTTTGAAAAAATATGGGATACCTATAGTCGAACAGGTACGATACCGGATGAAAATTCTATCTACTATGAATCTAATCGATTATTTCTATTACCAAATAAGAAAAAATTTGTTAAACTCCTTAATGAACTCAAAATAAATATTCAAAAGCGCAACCGTATATCAATCCAAGGATTATATGGAGATATACTTGCACTATTAGGATTAATTAAGGAAAGACTCCATGGAGATGATTATGAAATCAGGATGTATAATCTTGGTCGTTTAAGTCAGGCAATCTCTGATTACGAAGGAACCAGAACTTATTGCACATATAAAGATATTAAACGATTTTGTTGGTTTATTAAGCACTATGCAGAAAGTTCATACGATGCAGGGGCAGGAGAAGACCCTACTCGTGTTATAAATGCTGTGCAGGTTATAACACTTCATGCTACCAAAGGTTTAGGTTTTCCAGTAGTTTTTATGCCTCATTGTATTGATAGAAATCCGCGTAAAACTGAAACAGGATTTTTGAATCCAAAAAAGTTTGATTTTGCCAGATATAACGGAAATATTGAGGATGAACGTCGTTTGTTTTATGTAGGTATGACCCGTTCCAAAAAATATTTATTTATAACAACCTCCTATGATCCCGGACCTCGAAAAAGAAAAAAATCTCCTTCACAATTTTTTAATGAATTAAATGATAAGTATTTTATTACTGAACCAAAGCCAGATCCTACCAAAAGGAAAAAACGAACACCAAAACCATCAGTTGAGGATTATCGTTTTCCTACGAGTTACTCAGAGCTTAGCGATTATATTCGCTGTGAGTATGATTATAAGATACGCTATATATATGGTTTTAATCCAATAATTGTACAAGCACTTGGTTATGGTCAACAGGTCCACAATGTTTTAAATATACTACATAAAATTAACCAGGAAACTGGCAAAATTCCTTCAGATGAAAAGGCAGCTGAAACTATTTTAGATTATTTCTATTTACGTTATGCAGCAAAAGCACAAGAAGAAACTTTGCGTAAAAGTGCATTGCGGAGTGTCTTGCGTTATATTGAGATGTGGAAAGAAGACTTTACTCTTTCTGTGAAAACCGAACGACCTTTTGAGATGGATATTAACAATACTTTACTTTCGGGAACAATTGATTTACTAAAAAGACAATACTATGATGACAATATTCTGGAAATTATTGACTTCAAGACTGGTAACACAAGAAAAATGGATGAAGAATTAAGTCTGCAAGTGCAACTTTATACTGTCGCTGCTCGTGAAGCTTTGAATATAGACGTGCAGAAAGCACATGTTCATTTTTTAGATGTGAAAAAACAGCGACGTGTTGAAATATTGACAACACAAAAGCAATTAGATTTGGCAATGAAAACAGTATCTAACGCTATCAATGGTGTTACAATACGCAGATTTAATCGGAATCCAAGAAATAAGAAAGTATGTATAGGATGTGATTGGTCAAAAATATGTGCAGGGAAGAAAAAGTAAAGAAAGATTATGAGAGTCATCTAGTGAGTCTTATTCTGAACTTTTAGCCCAATTTAAATACTGAAGCGGAAATCAGTTTAAAATTGAAGTCAAGAAGTAAATAATTATTTTAACTTAAGTAAAAGATATGGGAATTAAAAAAAATAAGAAATCCTCATTACTCGAAGGTTCTTTTATTCATATCCCTCAAATTGGTTATGTTACAGAGAGTTATTTTTGGAGTGAGGGATACTTGAACTGGACTGAATTATTGAATGATTTACATAAAATTAAGATATCAAATTCTAAAAAGAGAATAATAGATAAATATATCATTAAATCTTTAAAGTCATTAGAAAAAAAAGATACATATTTTTTTTCTAAGGCTTTTCCAAAAAATGAATACTGGAGATTATATAGTTACTTTAGTGAAGATTCTTTATTCCTTGATATCGAAACGACCGGTCTAATACCAGGATGTGATTATATTACAGTAATAGGTGCATCCACTCATAAAAAATATTATACATTAATTAGAGATAAGAATTTTGAAAAATTATACGATTTGCTGAGAAATGCACGAATACTAATTACATATAATGGCAGCCAGTTTGATATAAAATTTATAGAAAAGGAATTTTCAATTTCTAAGTTCAAATTCATCCATATTGATTTAAGATGGTTGTTAAGTAGGCTTGGCTACAAAGGAGGATTAAAAAAATGTGAAAAATCTTTAGGAATTAAAAGAGATAAAAAAATTATTGATATTGATGGGTATATGGCAGTACTGTTATGGGATAGATATTTAAAAGGCGACTTTCGTGCTTTGAATGTTTTAAAAAGATATTGTATTGAGGATACAACAAACCTAATAACTCTAATGCACAAGTCGTACAATTTAGCTTTGAATAGTTTAGATTTTCCTGTAAAAACTTATTTCGAAGAACGGAAAACTATGAAAATAAAGATTCCTTTTGACAATTCAATAGTACGAGAATTGAAGAAATCATATCACTACGATTATTTGTATTAGAATGAATTTAGCCAATATTATCTGGACATTTAAATATTAATATAATTAAATGAAATATTAGAAAAAACAAATTTGAAACTTTGCCTCAAGCTTTTAGCTATTAGCTGTTAGCCAGGATAAGAGGAAAATACATTAAAACAAGGATTGGAAATAATAATAAACCGCAGAGTGAAGAAAACCAAGAGGGCGAACACACAGTGCAAGCACACAGGTTCGCCCCTACGGGTTATGTATAAGAGGAAAATTCATTAAAATGAGGGTTGGAAAGAATAATAATAAAGCGCAGACACAAAGGGCAAGGACGCAAGAGAAGGGATAAATAAAAAGCTGTTAGTTAGAATAAAGAGGGCGAACACATAGGTTCGCCCCTACATTTGGTAAAAATGAAAATAGATTAAAATAATTGTAATAAACCGCAGACCCAAAGGGTAAGGACGCAGACCCACAGGGCAGGCCCGAAGGGCAAGGAAGAAAATAGAGAGGGCAAACACACAGTGCACGTACAGGGGTTCGCCCCTACATTTGATTGGAATGAAAATAGATTAAAATAATTGTAATAAACCGCAGACCCAAAGGGTAAGGACGCAGACCCACAGGGCAGGCCCGAAGGGCAAGGAAGAAAATAGAGAGGGCGAATAAATTCGCCCCTACGGGTCATGGCCAAGAGGAAAATTCATTAAAATGAGGGTTGGAACATCCTAAGACACGCCATGGCGTGTCTCTACATTGTTATTTAAATACAAAATCCACTAAAATAAGGATTGAAAACAGAGAGGGCGAATAAATTCGCCCCCACGGGTCATGGCTGAGAGGAATTGTCTATCAAAACAAGGATTGAAAACAAATAGGGCGATTCATGAATCGCCCCTACATTAATTTTTTGTAAATTGTAAATTGATTGTCGCTGCTATTAGCTGTTAGCTATTGGCTTTTAGCTTTTATGGAAAGAGGGCGAATAGCCATTCGCCCCTACGGGTTATGGCTGAGAGGAATATTCATTAAAACAATGGTTGGAAACAGAGAGGGCGAATAAATTCGCCCCTACGTTTGGTTGAAAGAGATTATTTAAGACATTTTGTGGGAACACCTTCGTCAGCAGAAAGTTACGCCCGGGGTAATGAAACCCAGGGCGATCGAAAATTCATTAAAAAAAAGAGGGCGACCCGCCGGATCGCCCCTACATTCGGTGTTTCTACAATTCAAAATAAGTAGTTATACCGCAAACGGCGGTTATGATAAATTTGTTAATCGAATATTATGCTTATCTAATTAATCCATATCATGTATTGTCCCCCATTTACCAAATAAACATTCATGCTCCTTTGGAGCGCCACGAAAAATGAAAATAACTGTAAGGACAGAACCCAAAGGGCAAGCACTGTTCTGTCCCTACATCTAATTTCTTTAATCT
>JAUWXV010000214.1 GCA_030616165.1 bacterium
CCGTCGGTGTTTAATTTTTCAAATCCGTTTATAATATCTTCAGAAAAATGGCTCCTTTCAAACTTATATGGGTAAGGATTAATGCCTTGACTTTTAAGTTTTTCAATCTTCTTTAATCTGATATTTCTGATCTCTTCACCGGTTTCCAATTTTACTCCTCAAATATTGTTATAATTTACAGAATGATATTCCAAACACATTTGAATATTTCATTATTCAAATGGTATAAAGTAAATGTAGCCAGATATTTTGTATTATCATCAACTATCTTTTTCTTTATCCATTTCTTCATTAGAATTTCTTGAAGCCAACCCTGAACCTCCTTTGGGAGGATTTTTATCTTGAGGAGATCGAGAAGCTTGATAACCTCTTTTAAGTGGTTGATATCCTTCAGTAATATTTTTTAGTTTTTTTTCTTGCATTTATATTATCCTTTCTATCATAGTTTTAAATCCTAAAAAATTCTATGAATTTAATTTCTTGTTCTTTAATAAGTAATCCTCCAGTTTGTTCCATCTCTTTTATGAATTCACCATTTTCATTCACACCCCAAACTTTCTCCAAATATAAATCTTGTTCGTTTGGAAAAGAAGAAGCAAAGGAATTTTCTCCATATAGTCCACCAATTAAATCTCCATTCTTTAAATGAATTAAGACCCAAAAAGGTTCACCAAGACTAAACAAATAATCCCATGCTTTCGGAGTAGGATGAATAATTCTTCCTTTTAAAAGTTTGGATGTGAGCAAATATTTTAAAATAATTGGCCATATCATAGGAAAAATAAATATAACCAAAATAGTAAGTCCGAAATACCAAAATTCATTATTCTCGTAAAAATTTTCTTTATTTATTAAAACCAAAATCCAAAACAACAAAGCAAAATTTATGCAACTATAACTAATTACTTCTAATGTTGATTTAGAAAAGTCTCTTTTTTCAGTTGGAACTAAGAGATCATAAATCTTTATTGATATAAACCCAGGTATAAAAAACAAAATTATTAGGTATAATACTTCAATATTAAAAAATTCCATAAAAACTCCTTAGTTTTATTAAGCTATAAGTTCTAACGATTGATATATATCCTCGGAACATTCACTGAAATCTGCGATAAAATTTCATATGGTATGGTATCAAGTTTCTCGCATAATTCTAATAAACCTATATATTCATTACCCTGTCTTCCAAATAATACTACTTCATCTTCCTCATTTACTATACCATCATCTTTAACATCCACCATAATCCAGTCCATACAGACTGTTCCAACTATAGGATACCTCTTACCACGAATTAAAACCTCTCCTTTTTTTGATAAAGCCCTTCTATATCCATGAGCATAACCTATCGGAACAGTAACTATTACCGTATCTTTTTCAGTTATAAAACTTCTTCCATAACCAACACTTGTTCCCTTTTTTATCTTTTTTTTCTGAATGACCTTTGATTTAAGGGTCATAATAGGCTTAAGTGGAATACTTTTAGAGGTTTCTTGCGATGGATAATATCCATAAAGCATAATACCAGGCCTTACCATATCAAAATATGAATCTTTCATATCAAGAACAGCACCGCTGTTTGCGGCGTATTTCAAGGGGATTTCTACTTTATTTTCTGTCAATCTTTCTATTACTTGATTAAACCTTTCAAGCTGCAATTCGGCAAAACTCTTATCCTTTTTATCCGAGGTAGCAAAGTGGGTTAATAGTCCCACAATTTCAAGATAAGGCAAACTTGCTATCTTCATTAAAGCATCCAAAGCCTCCTGCCAATTGATGCCAATCCTACCCATACCAGTATCGATTTTTATATGAATTTTTCCCGTTTTCTTTAATCTTTCTGAAACTTCTGAAATTTCTTTTGCAGACTTTATGGATATGACCGTCATTTCTAAATCGTTTTCTATAGCTGCGTTATTATCGATACCCGATAAAGGTGTAAGCAACAAAATAGGGATTGATATGCCAACTCTTCTCAGAGTAAGCCCTTCATTTAAAGTTGAAACTCCAAAATAGTCCGAACCCCTTTTCTCAAGTTCTCGTGAAACTACTTCAATACCGTGACCGTATGCATTTGCCTTTACAACTGCCATAACCTTAGCTGGTGAAACCTTTTTTTTTATATTATCAAAGTTAGAAAGAAGGGCTGAAATATCAATTTCTGCCGTAGTTATCATCAATCTCCCAATTTTTCAAATATAGAACGTTGTTTTATTATGATGTACCCTTCTGTATGAGATAACCCTCAATAAAATTATTAATATTCCCTTCCATAACAGCCTGCACGTCGAAGGTTTCAATTCCGGTTCTATGGTCTTTTACAAGGTTATATGGATGCATAATATATGACCTGATTTGATTGCCCCAGGCAATTTCCTTTTTAGATTGTTCAATTTTTTCTTTCTTTTTGTCTTCCTCTTCTTTTTTAAGTTTATACAATCTTGCATTAAGAACTTTTAAAGCATTGGCTTTATTTTTATGCTGAGACCTCTCGTTTTGACACTGCACTACAATATCGGTAGGTAGGTGAGTGATTCTTACAGCAGAATCTGTTTTATTTACATGCTGTCCACCAGCCCCGCTTGCACGAAATGTATCTATTTTCAAATCAGATGGCTTTATATCTATTACAATAGTCTCATCAACTTCTGGATAAACAAATACTGATGCAAAAGAGGTGTGTCTTCTGTGATTAGCATCAAAAGGCGAAATCCTCACCAATCGATGAATCCCATTTTCAGCCTTCATAAATCCATAAACACTGTCCCCTTTAACTTCAATTATCGCACTTTTAATTCCAGCCTCTTCTCCATTTTGTAAATCCATTAGATTATACTCAAAACCCTTTTTCTCAATCCACATCAAATACATTCTCATAAGCATCTCAGCCCAATCTTGAGACTCTGTCCCTCCTGCTCCCGGATGAATTGTCAGAATCGCATCTTTATCATCATCCTCATCCCCGAGCATCTTTTTTAACTCAAGTATTTTTAAAAATTTTTCAATCTCGACCAATCCATTTTCTATTTCTATATATATTGAATCTTCTTTTTCCTCCAGTGCTAAATTAAATAATTCTTTTAATTCATCAAATTTTTCCTCAATCTTTTCAATCTCTTCTACCCAATATTTATTCTTTGTAATTTCTTTAAAAACTTCTTGGGCTTTTATTCTATCATTCCAGAAATTTTCTTTTAAAGTCAAAGATTCAAGTTTATTTATTCTTTTTCTCTTATTTTCGATGTCAAAGATAACTCTTTAAATTCCCGATTCTCTGATTTAATCTGTTTATAATACTTTTTAATTCCTCAATCATTTTCCCTCCATCCTTTAATCAGAAGTTATTTTTTTATATTATCAATAAATCTTTTTTATTGAAACATTGTTATAATAGTGTTTTATAATAGATTTATAATCATGCTTTTTCCCAGCCATAACCATTGCTCCAACCAAACACATTCCGACACCATCCCCATATCCTGCTCCATAAAAAGTAAATTCTATAGGAATTCCATCATCTCCTACCTCCGTATTTACAATAAAGCAGGTGCTGTATAATTCATTATCGGATAGGATATTTATTATATTTTTATTATTTCTAAGAACAATATTCTTTTTACTTCCTAATATTTCCACCTCTTTTATCCGCCCAGAAGCCTCTCTCACAAGAGGAATAATATCATATAAAGTCCCTACATCTTCACCAGATTTTTCCTTGATTATCTCCTCCAATTCTCTCCTGCTGTATGAGATTTTCCATCTGAAATGCTTTTCGGCAAAGGAAAGGCTCCTTCCAAAACCTTCACCTTTAAGATTGCAATAAACGTTTGGTTTTGCTTTTATCCACTTTCCAATCCTTTTCTCATCGCTAAAATTTAAACTAAATCCTTCGACCTTTTTACTTTTTGTATCAAAAAAAGCGGGGAGAAAACCCTTTTCACCGGATTCGCAAAAATCTTTCCAATTCTTGATGCACCCACCGCAAATTGGAGTATAAACTGAACGACAAATATTATTTTTATAAGTAATTACATATCCTTTTGTCTCATTAACTGCTCTTTCAATTAAATCTGTGGTTTTTTTATCAGCATAAAACAAATTTTCATAATTCGGTTCAGAATAAAAATCATAATAATTCCCTTCTGTTTGTAATCCTAACTGACACAGATAGTTACCTCGTGCCGCAATTGTGTATGCTTTCAAAAACTCTAAAGAGGCATCGTAAATAAATTCATCCTTGAGAATCTCTTTAAGATATTCATCAATTGAGAGAATATTTACTACTGAAATTTTACCTTCATTATTTATAGTAAATTCAACCTTACCTTTAAGTTTTCTGTCTATCTTCTTATTATATAATAAATTTTTGCTGTCTTTTACATTAAAGATGGTCATTTTCCTAAGTTTAGATTGTAGAGCGACACGGATCAGATTCTCCTTTTCAACAGAATTATCATATTCCAAATCAAAGATTTCCAATTCACCTCTCGGTTCAGATAACTTTTCTTTAATAATAATTCCATCGTAATCATCCCTTAATAATCCTGCGCATTTTCTTGCTTCTTTTTCATCATCCCAATACCCGGCAATTACTCCATATCGGGTATTATCCATAATAACGTCATATTTGAATTTATACCTTATGCCCGATTTATTCACTTTGACATCAAATTCACTTTTATCAAATCTTTCAGCCAATTTTTCTGCTTCTTCCTTTTTTTTGAATTCATTTAAAAGTATCCCATATTTGAATTTTGCTTTTTCATCCTTTTCAACTTTAACTCTCCATTTCAGTCTCGATTCAACACTATCCATAATCACATTATCATTTTTATCAAGAATCAAAAACTTACAATCTACTTTAAAATCCACAACATTCTCATTATCTATTATCCCTACCCTCACAATTGGCATTCCTTCTTTATTCATCAATATTCCACCTTTAGAAGGTTTTATGCTGTTATTATCCAAAACAATATTTTTCATAAAATCCTCTTAAAATTCATTCATTAGATTGTTAAAAATAATTATTTAAATATACTGTAAAAAAGTGAAATAGTCAAGGAGATTATAATGGGCTTAAGTAATTGTATATTTTAGTATTATCAGACAACCAGATATTATAACGTCGTTAAAAAAAATCTTTCTAATTTTTTATCGATTACATTAAGACAGACAACAATGTCTGTCCTGCCGGTATCCACGGTTTAGACGGTAGGTCAGACATTCCTGTCTGACAAAAATAAATAGTGAACATAAGTTCATTTCTGTCAATACAGTTCCACTACAAATAATTCTATTTCCGTAATTAATATGTAGATTCAATAATATCAATTTTTTAGGTAGGAAAGAGATGGTTTTTAGAAGTCTTTAAATTAATTTTTATATATACTTATGCAAAAGATTAATATCTACATTTTTTCAAATTCGCTTTTCAGTATTTTCCAGCTTTCCTCCAGGCTTTGCGATATCAATTTGGTATCTCCGAGAACTGGCATAAAGTTAGTGTCACCATTCCATCTCGGGACTATATGAATATGTATATGGTCTATCCCTGCTCCTGCTATTTTTCCGAGATTAATACCAATATTAAACCCATCTGAAGAAAATTTATCTTTTAAAATTTTTACAGAAAGAGCCAAAAGCTTCATCATCTCAAGCATCTCTTCATCACTTAACACATTAATTTCGGAAAAATGGTTATATGGAATGACCATCAAATGTCCATTATTATATGGATATCGATTCAGCATTATGTATGCCTTTTTGCCCCTGTAAACTATTAAATTTTTTTCATCATTACTCTCGGAAACTATCTTACAAAACAGACATATATCCTGATTTTCGGATACAATCTTTTTAATATATTCATATCTCCACGGAGCCCATAACTTTTCCATATATTTATTCCTCTTTTTTTTCTTTTTTAGCACGCTCAATAATCTTTTCTGCTATTTCCTTAGGGACTTCTTCATAATGTGAAAATTTTCTTTTATGTATTCCCCTTCCTTCAGTAATCGACCTGAGCGAAGTTGAATATTTATAAAGTTCAACGAGAGGAACTTTTGCTTTAATAATCTGAAAGGAACCTTTTGCTTCCATTCCTTCAATCTTTCCCCTTCTACTCGATATATCCCCCATTACGTCTCCCATAAACTCTTCTGGGACAGTAACTTCAACTTCATATGTTGGCTCCAGCAGGAGAGGCTTAGATTCTTTAAATCCTTTTTTAAAACCCATCGAAGCCGCTATTTTAAAAGCAATGTCTGATGAATCAACCGAGTGGAATGAACCATCATAAAGTGTAATTTTTACATCTACTACTGGATAATTTGCTATAACACCCTCCTTCATTGCCTGTGTTATCCCTTTCTCAACTGAAGGAATATATTTTGAAGGTATAGAACCCCCAACAA
>JAUWXV010000306.1 GCA_030616165.1 bacterium
TCCCGGTTGGATTTTTTTCGGTTAACTCCTGTTTTTTGTCGGTAGGTATATGGTGTGCTTTATTTTCTATACCATTATTTTTAATGGTGAAAGAAAGGGTTTTAAAATCTAAACCGCCTGAAGGAAAATCTTATTTTAATATTGGTTTTACAAGAATAGTGAATACATTTAAAAAAGTAAAAAATTATAAGGAACTTATTAAGTTTCTCTCTGCATATTTTTTTTACAACGATGGAATCCAGACTGTGATAGTAATGGCTTCCATATTCGGTGCGGAGATATTAAAGATGGATGAAAAAGAAATAATAAAATATTTTCTGACCATTCAAGGTATGGCATTTTTAGGTTCATTGTTTTTTGGTTATTTGGCGGATAAAATCAATAATAAAAAGACCATTTTAATTACATTATTAGTATGGTGTCTGGTAGTAACATGGGCTTTTTTTCTTGGAATATTTTTTGAGCCAATTTATGAATTCTGGATAATAGGGATTCTTGCCGGATTAGTTTTGGGGGGGAGTCAGGCAGCATCACGCTCTCTTCAGGGCTCTTTTACGCCCAGAGAAAAAAGCGCCGAATTCTTCGGATTCTATGCCGTTGCG
The DNA here is from genome assembly GCA_030616165.1 of bacterium. Lineage (GTDB taxonomy): Bacteria > SM23-31 > SM23-31 > JAUVVT01 > JAUVVT01 > JAUWXV01. The sequence continues at coordinate 603 of JAUWXV010000306.1, forward strand.
GGTAGATTTGCATCTATTGCCGGACCAGTTGTATATGGTTTGATTACATGGCTAACAGGCAATTTGAAAATAGGAATCTTTTCTCTGATAACCTTCTTTATTATTGGGATTATTTTGCTATCTTTTGTAGATGAAGAAAAGGGTATTAAACAGGCGAAAAGTATTATTACAAATAACTTCTAAATATTTTTTAAAGTGTGAATAATGTAATTAAGTCTTATCCCTGATCTCTTTTGCTAAGTTTTCAATATATTTATGGAGTTCTGGAATAAAGTTTAAATGTTCGGGTTTCATCAAACAACTTCGAAGAAGTGTAGTATATTCCTGGTCGAGCACTATTTCTGGAAAATTTTTACTAAGGGTCTTGGATTCAAGTTTCATTTTTGCTAAATATACAGGGAAATTTTTATTGTTTATCGCAGAATTGAATAAATTTTCGGATAACTTGCTTATCAATGATGATTTAAGGGACTTGGATTTTGGGAAAAATACTAATATATCCAGTTCAGGTTGAGAAAGTATCTCAAGATATTGACTTTTATTGACTAATTCAGCCCATTTGACGGCAGCTTTTCTCGTTTTAGCAAGTATTGGTCCCATTCCTTCATTTGGTTTCAGTGGAAAGCATTTTAGAGTAACCCAGAGAGCAGCGGCAGATGCGCCCGCTCTTGAACATTCAAGGCTTATTTCTCCAAGATGCAGTTCTTTAGATGTGAAGTATGTGTATGGTGAATCGTGTTTGTAAAATTTTCCCACAGATGGGTCTCTGAAAATTATTGAACCGCAGCCGTAAGGCTGTAAACCATGTTTATGGGGGTCAATGACTACACTGTCACATTGAGAGATGGATAAGAACGGTTCAGGTTCAATCAATCTTTTTGAATCTTCAGCAAGCAAGATAAAATATCCCCCGTATGCTGCATCAACATGGATTCTAAAATTATATTTCTCCTTTAGTTCAAGAAGTTTATGTATAGGGTCCACTGCTCCTCTCCCTGTCGTTCCGACGGTAGCAACTAAAGTTCCAATGGGATAAATCTTTAGTTTTTCTTCGAGGTCTTCAGTATCAATTCTTCCTTGGCTGTCGGTGTCGATTTCAATAAATTTTGCTCCTATAACACTGCACATCCTATTATGAGTGTAGTGAGCTTCCTTACTGAAAGCGATAAGTTTTTCTGGGTAGATGGATTTTGAAACCCATAGAGCCTCAAGGTTTGCAATAGTGCCGCTGCTGGTAAGGTGTCCCAGATAATTTTTAAATCCAAACATTTTTGCAAGTTGCTGCACTGCTTCTTTTTCCATTACTGAGGTCTCGGGTCCTCCATCCAATGCATGATTATTTGGATTTATTAACATCGCCGTAAAATAAGCAAGTGATGCAGCAGGATGAGGGGGTTTAAGCATCTGTCCTGCGTATTGACGATGAAAAAATGGATAACTATTTCCAAGTCGAGTAAAATATTCTGTAAAAACTGATTTGATTTTCTCAGCAGGAATTTCCAGCGTTTCATCTGTTTCAAATGAAGGCAGTCTCTTCTCCCATAATTCTATGTTCTTAAAACACTCTATTAATTGAGAAAGATATATATTTTTCTTCATCTTTTTATCCTGATTTATTATGTATAAACACTCAAACTGATGATATAAAAAGTCAAGGGATTTATAAATTTAATAATCATTTGCTTGTTATTATAAAAAACGTCTGGAATCTACGGTTTTAAATTCCCCCTTAACAAAGGGGGTTAGGGGGTTGTTTTTTTTCATTACATATAAATAGTCGTCCCTGAAAAATATTATAATATATTGTTAATATATAACTTGCATTTGTCGTTATTATTGTTTAAATTGCAAGAAAACACAATAAAATATAAAAAAACTGGTGATTTATGCAAGCAAAAAAACCTACTTTTTATTATGATTGAAATAGACACTTTCTAAATTAATTCTAAAACCGTTAAAACGGGTAGATAATTTTACAATCTTTTTATAATCCCCTCGATTTATCGAGGGATTAATATTATTTTGTTAATTGGTATAAATTTCATTAATAAGCCTATGGCTTATTAACCCCTAACTTTAGTTAGGTGGAAAAAGAAGCTTCCCTTGTAATTCGCCGCCACAATACTTATTTCTTGACAATACGGCTAAAAAATTATACATTTTAATATAATACGATTACAGAAAATCCTCGGCATCACATACTCACATCGGAATTCCTATTAAAAACTCTCTGATGAATAAATTATATATTTTTAATTTTTAACATTTGGACTTTGGATTTGATTTGTCATTTGATTTTTGACATTTGGATTTAATATAGTATTTGACATTAAAAATTTGCAGTGAACAATTTGTGTCAAATCTCTAACGGTTCCTTGAACGCATCCTTTCACCAAAAAAACGTGCAAGAAAACTAAAAAATAAAAACAAATAAGTATTATGTCCACAAATTTTTATTTTAATATTGAATCTTTTATATAATATTATTAAATTATTATTTAATAAATTATTTTATTTATTTAAAAATATGAATGTCTATGAATTCAAATATCCCAATTAATCAAATAATATGTGGAGATTCAGAAAAAGTTTTAAAAAATTTTCCAGATAATTGTATTGATTTAATAGTTACTTCTCCTCCTTATGTAGAGAGAAGAAAAAAAATATATGGTGGTATAAACCCCAATAAATACGTTGAATGGATACTACCAAAGACCTCACAATTTTTACGAGTGTTAAAACCTACCGGAACATTCATTTTGAATATCAAAGAGAAAGCCATTAATGGACAAAGACATACCTATGTCATTGAGTTAATATTAAAAATGAAAGAACAAGGATGGTTATGGACTGAAGAGTTTGTGTGGCATAAGAAAAATTGTTATCCTGGTAAATGGCCAAATAGATTTAGGGATGCGTGGGAAAGATGTCTACAATTTAATAAAAACAAAAAGTTTGCTATGTATCAAGAAAGTGTAATGGTTCCTATGGGGGATTGGGCAAAAAACAGACTACGTAATTTAAGTGAAACAGATAGAATTAGAGATGAATCTAAATCAAAAAGTGGTTTTGGAAAAAATGTCTCAAATTGGCTTGGAAGAAAA
>JAUWXV010000305.1 GCA_030616165.1 bacterium
ATTATTATGGTCAGACAAGAATGTCTGACCTACCGTAACTATCAGTGTTTTATGATAAATATGTGATAAAATATTTTTAAAATCCTACTTTATTTTTCAAAAAAAAAGTAGCTAATTTAAAATTAAATATATTATTAAATAAAAACTTACTAAAGTTCGGTAAAATTAAAGAGTTTTATGTATGATTTGCGCCTTAAACAATCTTTATGACAGAATTTTTTAAAGGACAAAAATGTAGCAAAAAAAATAGTAAAATATATTGAAGTCGATAAAGACTCTACTATAATTGAGATAGGACCTGGAGATGGAGCTATAACAGGTCTTCTTTTAGAAAAATTCAAACAAGTGATAGCAGTTGAAATTGACAAAAGATTTGTCGATATCATTAAAAAAAAGTACTCAAGTTTTCCGAATTTTGAGATTTTATGTGAAGATTTTTTAAAAGTTGATATTAGAAAATTTTATGATATATATGGAAAACTTAGCATAGTTGGAAATCTTCCCTATCACATTACAAGTTCGGTTTTATTTAAGATGTTTGAAAACAGAAGGTACATAAATAGTGTTTATCTGATGATCCAGCGTGAGGTTAGCAATAGAATAGTCTCTCCACATAAAACTAAGGGACGAGGGATACTGTCGGTTTATTCACAGTACTATTGTAATGTGAAATCTCTATTCAATGTTTCGAAAAATGTCTTTTATCCTGTTCCGAAAGTTGACTCTTCGTTTATAAAATTTGATTTATTTGAAAGACCAAAGCCTGAAGTAAAGGATGAAAAATTATTCATAAGCGTGGTAAAACTTGCATTTGGAAAAAGGAGGAAATATTTAAGAAATTCACTAAAAGAGATGAAAAAAGTTGACATCAGTGCATTAAGAGAGATATTTAATTTTGATAGAAGACCTGAAGAACTCACTGTTAAAGAATTTGTGGAATTGACTAATTTAATACATCATAGAATTTCTTGAAGGGAATTATGACTTTAGAGAGCACAGATGCTCTTGTAGTGAAGACACAGAAATATCGAGAAACCAGTAAGATAGTAACTCTTTATACACGGAAATTGGGGAAAATATCGGTTATAGCGAAGGGGGTAAGAAAAACAGATTCGAAACTCGGAGGAATACTTGAGGTCATCAATGTGGTATCGACGGTGTTTTATTATAAGCCAAGCAGAAATATTCAACTTCTTAAAGAGTGTGACCTTATCGATCCTTTTATTAAAATAAGGGACGATATCGAGAAAACATCAGTTGCTTTTGCAATATTAGAACTTCTGAACCGAACTATTGTTGAAGAAGAACCAAACGAAAGATTGTTTTTTTTATTGACCGAGATAATGAAAAACCTGAATGAAGGCGATAAAAATTTAATGAACTTTTACTGGTATTTTGTTTTAAAGATACTTGATATACTTGGGTTTAAAATTAATTTTCAGAGATGTAAAGGTTGTGGTAAAAATATATTGCCAAAAGAGGTCTATTTTATAATTGAAAAGGGGGGAGTATTTTGCAAAGGTTGTTCAAAAAGATTTGATGTTGATATTGATATTTCCCCAGAGACGTTCAGGATTCTGATTAAACTTCAGGAGATCTCGCTTTCTTCGGTGTGCAATATAATGCCATCCGGGAGAAGCGCGATGGAGATAAACGAAGTTCTGCATAGATTTATGAGGTACCATATAGAGGATTTCAAGGTTCCTATTTCTTTGAGAATGCTTTATAGTTTAAAATAAATTAACCGAACTTTAAAAAATTATTATATTTATATATTTACCAAAGTTACAAAAAAAGGTATGACAATGGCAAAGAGCGCAAATAATATAATGGAAAGGTTGGTATCATTGTGCAAGAGACGCGGATTTATATTTCAATCGAGTGAGATTTATGGTGGTATAAACAGCTGCTGGGATTACGGACCTCTTGGAGTAGAATTGAAGAATAACATAAAGGAAGCCTGGTGGAGGAGTATGGTATATGAACGCGACGATATTGAAGGTCTCGATGCGAGTATATTAATGCATCCGATGATTTGGAAGGCATCAGGCCATGTCGATGGATTTACAGACCCCCTCATCGATTGTAAGAAGTGCAAGAACAGATTTAAAGCGACAGATATTGAGGGGGATAAGTGTCCGATTTGTGGGGGTGAACTCACTGAAGCAAGGCAATTTAACTTGATGTTTAAAACCTTTATGGGTCCCGTTGAAGATGAAGCAAGTATCGTTTATCTTCGACCGGAAACAGCCCAGGGGATATATGTTAATTTTCAAAATGTTCTTAATAGTTCCAGAAGAAAAATACCGTTCGGGATTGCGCAAATCGGAAAGGCTTTTAGAAATGAAATTACACCGGGAAACTTCATATTCAGAACAAGAGAGTTTGAACAGATGGAGATGCAGTATTTTGTTAAGCCGGGAACCGATGAAGAGTGGTTTGAAAAATGGAAACAGGAGAGGATTGACTGGTATTTTAGGCTCGGTTTTAAAAAAGAGAAACTTAAATTTCACAAGCATGGCAAAGATGAACTTCCCCATTATGCAAAAGATGCATACGATATACAGTATGAATTCCCATTTGGCTGGCAGGAACTTGAAGGAATCCATAATCGCACAGACTATGACCTATCAAGGCATCAAAAGTTCTCAGGAAAAAATATTCAATACTATGATGAATCAACTAAAGAAAAGTATACCCCTTATATTATTGAGACATCTGCTGGATGTGATAGGACACTTTTAACCTGTCTTGTAGATGCTTATAATGAAGAGGAAGAGAGGGTTGTTTTAAAGCTCTCGCCAATCATTGCTCCATTGAAAGTAGGCGTATTTCCTCTTGTAAAAAGAGATGGTATGCCAGAGGTTGCAAACAAAATATATAACTATATCAGAAAGAATATAAAGACATTCTATGATGATTCTGGTTCAATTGGGAGAAGATACAGACGGCAGGATGAAGCTGGAACTCCATTTGCCATAACTGTTGATACTGAAACAATTAAAAATAATACGGTAACTTTAAGAGAAAGGGATTCAATGAAGCAAATAAGGATTTCTATAGATAAAATTGAAGAGGTTTTAAAAGAAAAAATAAATGTATGATTTAATAATGGAACTTTTTTTAAACGAATATAGTTAAAAGTTCTAACATTTTAATAATTTATATAAAAGGAGCAAGATGTCTATAAAAACATTAAAATTAAAAGAAATAGAGTCCAAAACTGATAATCTCTATGAAGCAGTAATGGTAATTTCCAAGCGTGCCAGACAGATTAATACCGAAATAAATGACCAGATAAAATCCCAGTTAGGAAATATCGAAGTAGATGAAGAGTCAGGCGATCAAAATATTGACAGAGAGTCAATTATATCTGAATTTGATAGAAAGGCTAAACCGACCTCTATTGCTATTGAAGAATTGTTCGATGATAACTTAGATTTTGAGTATGAGGATAAAGAACAAGATTAAGTTTCAGGTAACATTACTAATTAATAGGGGAAACAATTTAAATTGTTTTCCCTTTTTTATTTCAACTCGTGAAGTGATTTCTTAACCCTTTAACTAATAATTCTTCTATATTAGTAGAAAATAGAATATTTAATTTAAAATGTCAAAATCCAAATGTCAAATCAAGCTCTCCTCCAAAGGCGGATTAGGAAAAAAATCCAAATATCAAAATAACTATAAATACACAAGTTTTGACATTTAGTCATTTGGATTTTATTTGGCATTTGAGCTTTGAAATT
>JAUWXV010000110.1 GCA_030616165.1 bacterium
TCCTGCCAACAAATCATCAAACCCATCTCCATTAACATCCCCTTTAATTGAGACCGAATTACCTGTATGACTGGGATACTTCTCCCCTGAAATGACTATATCTGCTTCATCCGCTTTAGTCGTATCTTTAAATTCATTTCCAAAAAAGGCATACACACCACCTGCCATTATTCCATCCTTATACTTTGAGTTTCCCACTGCTCCCACAACAATATCAATATTTCCATCACCATTTATATCACTACCGGATGAGATAGACCATCCAAAAAATTGCTCCTTCCTTATTCCGACAAATTTTTTGTCTGCCTTGGAAGCACTTATTTCACCAGTTATATTTCTGCCATAAAAAAGATAAACCGTTCCTGTTTTCTCAAATTCCTCATTGGTTGAGATTGCCCCTACTAAAAGGTCTGTAAATCCATCTTTGTTAACATCGGACTCAAATGAAACTGACCATCCGAAACTATCTCCATTTTTCTCTCCATTGATTATTAAATCTGCGTTCGAAGCAAAAAGATTCTTAGGAAATTTCTTTCCATAAAATACATAAATCCTGCCTTCTCTGTTTCTTCCGGCACCATTAGCACCTATCACAAGATCATTTACTCCATCTCCATTAAAATCCCCTTCTGCAGAAACAGCAGAGCCTAAATAATTATTTGCTCCATCACCTACTATAAAACTTTCAAGTACCAGACTATGCTCTCCAGAAAGAATCTCTGTTTTACGTTTCTCTTGACTATATGTGAGAAAAAAATTTAATAAAGTAACAATAAATGTTAATATTAATATTTCTCTTATCTTTCTCATTATTTTTATCTTCCAAATTTTTATAATGTAATAAAAAATAATTATTATCACAACATTATGTGGAGAAATTTACAAATTTCCAATAATCCATTGATTTATAATGAATTAAAAATACTATAAATTTTTATATATTACACTCTTTTTCAAAATGCACCGAGTAAGAATACAAAATTGGACAATTTTAATTATAATTAAATATTTTATAAACCAAAGGACTAATTATAAAAAAATTATAATAAAAAATCAATAAATTTATTAAAAAATTAATGGTTGGACAAATTGAAGAATTAAGTTTTATTGAAGTTCTTCTCCCTCCTCTTCAACCTCTTCGATTTCCTCTTCAATCTCTTCGAGTTCCTCTTCCTCCTCTCCAAATTCAATGTCTTCTTCTGCAGGAGGTTTTTTCTTTTTCTCCTTCTTTTTCATAAGAGAAAAAACTGCAAATAGTAATATCAATGCAGCTATCGAACCAATAATATGAATCATATATTTAACATAGAATGGTTTCTCTTTTTTCATTGTCTCACCAAATCCCAGTTCAGAAAGTTCGTATATTTCTCCATATTCATCCGTTTCAGATTCAAAACCTTCTTCAGATATGGGAGCATATTCATCAACCGCCATTTTACTTTTAACTCTTTCTGAATCAACATCCAATGACACAAGAAGCGTCCTATCCTGAAACTGAAATTTTACATCAATATCATCTGTATATCTAATTCTAAAAGATTTGGCTTTTTCTGGATAAGCACCGTATAGTTCCATTGTGGTTTGAGCCGGTATCAGTGAAACACTTCCACTTTCAGCGATAAGACTCAATTTCTCTTTAATATCACTAATATCTTTTTTAAGTGCATTTGTGACTCTCTTCTGCGAGGCGATACTTTTTTCAATGTTTCCTATTCTATCCGCCATCGCTTTTAACCTGTCCAAATCATCCTGAATCCGAACAATATCTTGAGTTAAATCCTCTGCTTCTTTCCTTAAATCAATCCTCTTCCCGATTGTTGTTTCTGCGGTTCTCCTTGGTTCAGGCATTTCCGAAGGTCTTTCTTCTATCAATCCAACAATATCACCCTTTTTGATTGCTGCTTCCGTATTTAAAATCTTCAGTTCGCCGTTATTCCCAATTATGCGTATAAAACTTCCTTCACCTATCAGGATTTCAGGTACACCTATCTCAACTTTTGTAATCGGATGAACAATTCTTTCCCTGCGATAGATGCCAAGATTATTTCCCTGCGAAATAATGCTCTTATTAAATCCCTCCTCCCACGAAAAAACAGCAGTATTTGCTTTGCTATCTACTTTTAAAATCTCTCCGAAAAATTTCTGCTCAATCAGTTCTTCAAGTTGTAAAAGAAGTTTTTCAAGTTCTTTTTCACTTAATTCACTCACTGGTATCTGTTCTTTTTCCCTTCTTAATATATCTATACCCATATCAGACCTCTGTCTTTCTGAAAGAACAACCTCATCTCCGACTTTTATATCTTCCCATCCAGAAAGAATATCGCAAACTGACATACCCTTTTTAACTGATTCTACTGAAATCTTTCCCACTAAATACTTTTTCCTTTCAAGTTCCTCTCCGGTCACAGGATGTTTTAGTATCACTTCTCTAACAACATCAAAAAGAAGCTCCACCTGTATCCCATCATCTTCCCCAACATTAACATTTACTATTCCTTCATCGATACTGAGAATCAAACCTTTTTTATTATCCATTAAATCCAAGTATAATATATCTTCCTCACCCACGGAATTTATTATCAATTCAAGATAATCTCCAACCCTGGGTTCCATACGTTTTGACACCATCTTCCCAATTGAATATTCTGGAAAAACTTCAGTAATCTTAATATTTCCGACAAGTTCTTTTTCAATTTCAAACTCTTCATCAGTTGTTGGATGACTCACCCCTATCCCCCGATATGCAGAAAAAACCATCCCTGCTCTTATTCCATCATTCGAACCCCAGTTTACATATATATTATTCCCTTCTATCTTAACAATACCGCTTTCAGCTTGAAATGCTGTTAATCCATACACATTTAAAAATAAAAATAATATAAAAATAATGTATTTTGATTTATTTATTCTCATAGTTTGTCTCACAAACTTTTATTTATATATACAAAATTTTTATAAATAATCTATGGAATAAGGAACTAAAAATAATCTAAAACCTTTTGAACAACTTTTTTACTGCTAAATATAATTTAAACTAATTTCAATCTATTTCCAAACAAAATTTAATATTTAAATACAACCGAAATCCACCATTTTTTCAAATTTGTAATTTCAGCAAAGTTTAAAAAATCTATTTTGATAGAATCCGACACTTTATAACTTGCTCCAAAGTGATAAGAGGTAAGATTTACCAACTTCCCTTTCAATTTTGATACTCTCTCTTCGGTAAACATCGGTTTATCTTCTGGATAATATGATTGACCTCCCCCCGAACTGCTGATAAGTGTGTTAGTACTGTCAGTCATTGTTCTCTTCCAATTTCCATCAAAAGAAATCGGTATCGAAGCATTGGCTCCGAGTCTTAAGGTAAAGTTATTGGTGAGTTTCATTTCCAGGCCGACCGGGATAGAAATCATCAATGTATTTGCCTTACCGCGAGTCGCCGTTATTTTATTATCGTTGAAAACATTCTTATATAAAGTTGAATCTCCTTCACCTAAAAATTGATGAAATTCCTCAGTTCTTCTTCCAGGTCCCTGGTCAAGTTCAAAATTTCCCCATATATACTGGAATTTCAAACCAATGACCGACATACTCTTTAACCCATCAAAATGCCTTTCAGTTCCAAATCCAAACGTCAGGCTGTTTATACATGCAGTTCCCTCCCCTGAAACTTTATCTTCGATTAAACTTTTTCGATAAATCAAAGCACCCCCTTCACTATTTGTAATTGTTGTATCAGCGATAAACTCTCTATTTGTCTTTATATTCAGGGGAAGACGGTAATGAGCAAAATTGAAAATCCAATTATTCTGATGGAATCTATCAAGCTCTGTATATATTGTTTTATGCCTTAGATTCAAAAAATAGGACTTAATCCCGAGTTCCATATAACCCAGATCTTTTTCCTCAAATTTAGTTAGACTTTCATCATTTCCATTAATAAAAGGTTTTCTTAAAACAGGAAAAATCCTGTTCAGATTAATTCCTAATTTCTGGGGCATCATCCCTCCAGAAATACTTACCTCTCTTTTATCATTTTTGTAAATCTTCCCTACAGCAAAAGATAAAAGATTATTGGGAAATTTAACCTCACCTTTTTCTTCATCTGTATATGTTCTGACTGCTGTCGGATTATCCAGCAAAGTAGTATCTCTCCTCGCTGACCAGTTTATATTCATCCCTAATTTATCGAAAGAGACAATATATCCTATATTTCTGAAGATACCGAGTATAGTAAAACTCTGCCCTGTGAAATCACCTTTAAATATATCAGATGAACGGGTTCTTAAAGCAGGATTGGGTTGAAAATCTTCATACATAGCTTCATCTGTAATCTGGAAAGAATGTCCGCTCGATTCCCAAAACCCCCCGATATTGTATCTTTTAAATCCGCCAACTATGCCAATTAGATTACTCGGAAAATCGCCGTTTTTGTTTATCTCCGAATTATCCTGTTCAAAAACGGTTGCTTCACCCTTTCCCTGAAGATTACTCAAATTCGTGTAGATATATCTCTCTTTATATCTTGAAATGTATGCAGGATTAAAATACAAATCAGAATATAAATCATCCACAAAACCAAAAAGATTTGTCCCGAGTCCTCTCAACCTGAATGAATATTTGACCATCCCATCTGAAGGGGTATAATAAAATATTACAAATATTAATATCAGAAGAAAAATATACCTATTTATAGAAATTTTAGACATTTATATTTACCATACATTATGGAAAAATTTTCCCTTGCTTTTAGGATATTATATACCATAAATTACTAATTATCAACAGATAAAATATAATCATAATTTATAAATGCAATTATTATACCATCTATAAATACTATATATTAATATTGTTTAATTTAATTTTTTATCGGCATTAATCTTCTCATACATTAAAAAATATAAAATTTATCTTAAAAAAAATAAAAAACCCGAAAGATTTTTAAATCTTTCGGGTTATAAACAGATGATGCTTCGTTAAAAATTTTAAATACCTATCCCCCCTTCACCGATGAGCGAACGGACCGTTCGCCCTTAGTTGCTAATCTTTTCACAATTGAGAGACAATTATTTATTAAAAAAATCTGATGATAGGGGAGCGGAAATATTCGTATGCGGATTAGATAAGAGATTCAATTGTTCAGTTATCTATTTTTTTCTTTTTATCTTTAATGGAAAAGTCAATATCGGGGAAAGAAATTTCGTTTACTGCTTAAGTTTAATAAAATTTTTTTTAAATTTAAATAATAATGTAAATGAAGTTAATATATTTTTCTTAATCGGAAACCGAATATTTTCTTTTAATCACACAGATAACAACTTTGAAGTGAATTAATGATTTACTTCAACCTTCTCCTTGCTTATTAAAGAAAAGTGTAATTTCTCGCCTTTTACTCTTACCTTAACAAGAGAGCCATCAGGAAATCTTCCTTTAAGGATTTCTTCAGCAATGGGGTCTTCGATATATTTTTGAATTGCTCTTCTTAACGGACGGGCACCACACACTGGGTCAAACCCTTTCTTTGCTATAAATTCTTTGGCACCTAATGTCAATTTGATAACTAAATTCCTATCAGAGAGTTTATCAAGAATCTCTTTCAGTACCAGGTCTACAATTTTAATCATACTTTTTTTACCAAGGGTTTTAAATATAATTGTATCATCTATCCTGTTAAGGAATTCAGGGTTGAAAATCCTTTTTACATTTTCCATAATCTTATTTTTCATTTCTTCAAAAGAAGTTGCCTCCGAACTTCCAGTAAATCCAAAACTGGTACCTTTCTTTATATCACGTGCACCTATATTCGATGTCATTATCACTATTGTATTTTTAAAATCGACCCTTCTGCCCAGACCATCTGTCAATCTTCCATCATCAAAAACCTGCAATAAAATATTAAATACATCTGGATGAGCCTTTTCAATTTCATCCAGAAGGACAACAGAATATGGTTTCCGCCTCACTTTTTCGGTAAGTTGTCCTCCCTCCTCATATCCTACATATCCTGGTGGGGCTCCAGTCAGTCTTGAAATTGAAAATTTCTCCATAAACTCCGACATATCGATTCTGACTAATGCCTCTTCATCTTCGAATAGATACTTTGCCAAAACCCTTGCCAATTCAGTCTTTCCCACACCTGATGGACCTAACAATATGAAAGAACCGATTGGTCTCCTGGGGTCTTTTAGCCCGGCTCTTGTTCGCTGGATAGCTCTGCAGAGGGTTGTTATTGCCTCATCTTGCCCGATAATGTATTTTTTTAATGCTTTTTCCATATTAAGTAATTTTTCTGATTCCGAAACCGCAACCTTCGCAACAGGTATCCCGGTCATCATAGCTACAACTTCGGCTATATCCTTTTCGGTAACCTCAACAACATTATTTTCCTGTGTTTTCTGCCATTTATCTCTTGCCTTATCAAGTTTTTCTCTGGCTTTTCTTTCAGTATCACGAAGTTCAGCAGCCTTTTCAAATTCTTGAGACTTTACCGCTTTTTCCTTTATCCTATTCAGTTCCTCAACTTCCTTTTCAAGTTCAATAACCTCCTTTGGAACAACAAGGTTAGCAAGATGAACCCTCGAACCAGTCTCATCAAGAACATCGATGGCTTTATCTGGTAAAAATTTATCGGTAATATACCTGTTGCTTAATTTAACTGATGCCCCAATAGCCTCATCCGCATATTCAACATTATGGTGTTCTTCATACCTGCTTTTCAATCCATGAAGGATTTCCAATGTTTCTTCCACTGTAGGAGGGTCAATCATAATCTTCTGAAATCTTCTTTCCAGCGCTCCATCCTTCTCAATATATTGTCTATATTCATTTAAGGTAGTTGCACCTATACACTGAAGTTCACCTCTTGCAAGGGCAGGTTTAAACATATTTGAAGCATCCAATGACCCTGAGGCACCACCTGCGCCCACTATAGTATGAAGTTCATCAATAAAGAGGATTATATCCCTGTTCTTTTCAAGTTCAGACATCACAGCCTTCATCCGCTCTTCAAATTGACCGCGATATTTTGTCCCTGCTACAATTGCACCAAGGTCTAAAGTAACAACCCTTTTATCATGCAGTGTCCTGGAAACTTTCTTCTCTACAATCCTGACTGCCAGCCCTTCTGCAATTGCAGTCTTACCAACTCCTGGTTCTCCTATTAATACAGGATTGTTTTTCTTTCTTCTGCTTAAAATCTGAGCCACTCGTTCTATCTCTTCTTCTCTTCCTATAATTGGATCGAGTTTCCCATTTCTTGCCAGTTCTGTTAAATCTCTTCCAAAGTGATCCAAAGCGGGCGTTTTAACTTTTTTTGTCTTTTCACCTTTATCTTCTAACTGACCCTGGAATATACTCTCAAGTTCCTTTTTTACTGAATCATAATCAACATCAAAACTTAAAAGAACCTGAGCTGCGACTCCGTCCTTTTCTTTGCATAAAGAAAGAAGAAGATGCTCTGTGCCAATAATATTTGATTTAAAATTTTTTGCCTCGATATACGTCATCTTCAATATTTTCTCAGCCCTTTTGGTAAGGGGAAGATTCCCAATAGTCATAGTATCGGCAGTAGATTTTACCATATCTTCAATCGCCTTTTTAATCTCATCAAGATCACATCCAAGATTCTTCAGAATCTCAATCGCAACACCCTCACCCTCTCGGATTAATCCGAGAAGGAGGTGCTCCGAACCAATATAATCATGATTTAAGCGTATTGCCTCTTCTCGAGCATATTGGATTACCATTTGTACACGGTGAGAAAAATTGTTTTTCATCTTTACCCCTTACTTTTATTATTCCTATTATAAAAGTAATAATCTTTTTCCTTAAAAACAAATAGAAAATTTCTTACAAGGGAAAATTAAAAAATTTTACTATCTTATTATTGATTAACACTAAAAATTTTATTATTGTTCCCAAAAGATATATTTATAGTTAATATAACTTTATCTACTTTTTTTTCTTTTTCCAATCAATCAACATTCTTCATTCAAATTTTTTTAATTGTTTCCCTAACCGCAATAATATTTTTTATGTCAACATATTAAAAATTAATCTTATCTTTAACAATTTCAGCCCTTAAAATATCTCTTTCTAAAGGAGTAAGATTCTTTCCTGCTAATTTCTGTATATGTGCTGACTGAACAGTTACCATAAGTTCATTCAGAATTTTTCGGTCAATTTTTTTTAACATTTTTAATTCTACACCGAGTCTGATAGCAGATAAAAGGCTCATAAATTCAAGTGAAGAAATTATCTTCGCATTTTTCATAATGGCTTTTGCACGATAAACTTTGTCTTCAATTTTAATTTTTGCATCTTTCAATAATTTATTTCTGGACTCTTTTTCATATTGAATAAACTTTTTCGCAACCTTCTTGATCCTCTCAATAGTATCTTTTTCCGTAATACCAAGAGTTACTTGATTAGATACCTGAAAAATATTTCCTTGGACATCGGTACCTTCACCATAAAATCCACGCACAGCAATCCCAGCAGGAACTATTTCCTCTAAAAATTTGTCTAAATTTTTCGTTAATACTATTCCGGGAAGATGGCAGAAAAAAGAAACCCTCAGCCCGTTCCCGGTATTGGAGGGACAAGCAGTAAGATAGCCCAACTCATCTGAAAAAGCAAAATCAAGCATGGAATTCAACTCATTGTCGACGACTCTAATACTATCCCACGCCGTATTTATATCCAGTCCAGACCGAATCCACTGTATTCTCAAATGATCCTCTTCGTTTATCATAATGCAGGATAATTCCCCTTCACTGATAAAAATTGCCCCTGGTTTATTCAACTTTGCAAAAAAAGGGCTTATCAAATGTCTCTCAACCAGAAATTCTTTATCAAGTTCATTAACGTTGTTTATTTCTAAAAATTTCATACCATTAAGAATTTTAGAATTACTAACAGCCCTTTTAACCAATTCAACAACCCTTTCCAATTTTCTCTTATCAGCACGATTGGGAAAAGGCGTATTCTTTAAATTCCTTGCAAGTCTTGTTCTACTGCTGATTATAATATCGGAATTTCTCCCCTTTCCATTTAGCCATTCAGAACACTTTGGAATCAATTTGTCAATTTCTAATTTATTTAGCATTTTTTTTAATATATTTAATCTTATCTCTAATTCGTGCTGCTTTCTCAAATTCCTCTTTTTCGATAGCCTTCTCAAGCTCTTTTCTTAATTCCGAAATTTCTTTTTCTTCAGGTAAAATCCCTTCTTTTTTTAAAGCAAAATGTCTATTATTTCCATGAATTCTTCGCAAAATTACTTTCAAATCATCTTTAAAAACCTCGTAACAAAATTGGCAGCCAAGCAGCCCTGAAGTTCTAAACTCTGCATAGCTCAATCCACATTCTTTACAAGTAATATCTTTCTGTGAAATTTCATTATCTATAATCTCTTTAATTTTCTCTTCGGCCATCCCAAAAATAATTCCTCCGAGTAAAGAAGGAAACTCCCCCAATGGATTACTGAACCCTTTTTCTTCTGCACATTTTTTGCAGATATTTATATCTTTTTTCTTGTTATTTATAATGATAGTAAATATTATATTTGCAGGATTCTTATTGCAGATTTGACAAATCACTTTTTTATATCCCCTTTTATTTTTCCATCAAATAGTTCTATAATTCTATCTGCCTTCTCCGATAATTTTTCATTATGCGTAACAAGTAGAAAGGTCTGTTTTTTTTCTTTGCAGAGTGACCATATAATCTCATGAAGGTTTTCACTATTTAAACGATCAAGATTCCCTGTTGGTTCATCTGCAAGCACAATTGAAGGATTATTTATTAACGCTCTTGCAAAAGCCACCCTCTGAAGTTCTCCACCCGAAAGCTCGCTCGGCTTATGTTCCATCCTTTCACACAAACCTATCTCTCTCAAAAGTCTTTCAGCCCTGTCTTTAATCTCTTCTCTATTATTTTTCCCTATAATACCGGGCATCATTACATTCTCTAAAGCAGTGAACTCGGGCAGAAGGTGATGAAACTGAAATATAAAACCAATCTTTTTATTCCTGAAAGATGCAAGTTCATTTTCATTCAATCCTGTTACCTTCTCAGAATCAATATATACCTCACCTTTCGTAGGTTTATCAAGCGTTCCTAATATGTTTAAAAGTGTGCTCTTTCCAACACCAGAAGGTCCTATTATACAAATAATCTCTCCTCTCTTTACGTCAAAAGTTATCCTTTTCAATACCTCTAACTCATTTTTCCCAATAAAATAATTTTTGTATATATCCCTGACAGAAACTACATAATTTTTTCCGGAATCCAAATTAAACTCCAAACTTATTTTTCAGGTAACCTTATTATTAACCTGCTTATTATTTCATACTTATTCATTTCACTCATATCTTATAGCTTCTACTGGATTTAGTTGGGCTGCTTTCCAAGCAGGATATAATGTTGAAAAAAAGCAGATTAAAACTGCTATAAAAAAAACAGAAATAATATCCATTAACCTTATATCTACAGGCAGATAATCTATAACGTAAGTATCGGTTGGTAATGGAAAATACCTATATTCTACCTGAAGCCAGCACAATATAAATCCTACCAGCGTTCCTGTAATTATTCCAATAGATGCGATAATCCCCCCCTCTAATACAAAAATATTCATTATTTTCCTTGAAGTTGCGCCCATAGACTTAAGAATTCCTATTTCTCTTTTCTTTTCCATTACAAGCATTATAAGAGAACTAATAATATTAAAGGCGGCAACAAGAATTATAAGGCTCAAGACAATATTTGCAGCAAGCCTTTCTATCTTCATTGACGAAAAGAGTGTTTTATGAAGATCATACCAGGTTTTTACAATAAAATTTTCAGACAGAGATTTTCTGATATTTACCGCAGTGCGGTCGATATAATTCTGGTTTACAGATTTTATTTCAAGCCCAGAAACATTCTCTCCAAATAGAAAAAGCCTTTGAGCATCAGAAAGAGAAATCAATGCATAATTATCATACTGAGTAAGTTTTATGGAGAAGTAACCCTCCACTCTGAATTTCATAATCTCGGGCATAGAATAAATACCACCTTTCGTCCTCGAACCCATAACCATAACGGTATCTCCAAGTCCAAGAAAAAGATTATCTGCAAGCATTCGGGCTAAAATTATCCCGGGAAGAACTCCATCCCTTTTCGATTTATCTTCAAGATAATGTTCACTGCTGTAAACTATATTTTCTCTTATTTTATTTACCTCTTCAATTTTTTTTATATCTATACCCTTGATGAATGTTCCCCTCTCGCCATACTCCGAGGTCAACATCCCTTTTCCAAGAATAAACGGAGAAACGCCTGCAACACCCTCTATACCTCTTATCTTCTTTTCAATTTCTTTCCAATTTTCCATCCCCGCGACGTTGTTTGTAGTAACTCTAATATGGCTGTCAAAATCAAGAAACATATCCTTTACAAGATTCCCGAACCCGTTCAGCACCGAAAGGGAAATAATAAGACAGGAAACACCCAAAAAAATCCCAATTACAGAAATAAGATTCCCTGTCTTTTTTAATCCAAGATACCTTTTCGCCACCGAAATCTCAAATTTCATAATAAAAACTTAGTATTATCTCCTCAGTAAATAACTATATAAAGATTTACCCATTTCTCAATCCGTGCTTTGCACGGATTGAGAAATAAGTTAAAGTTTTCTTTGTTACTTTCTTTTTCAAAAGAAAGTAAAGAAAAAAACATCACTCATATCTTATGGCATCTGTTGGCAGAAGCCTTGA
>JAUWXV010000262.1 GCA_030616165.1 bacterium
CCAATCTAAACAAAATTACCGAATATTTTTAAGTTTGATTTTCGGAACAAAAGAACTTTATTAATGGAGTGAAAAATAGAAATTTATAACATTTAAAAAAGAAAGGGTTAAATATGGGTGCCAGATTAAAAAACTTTGAGATAGGTGTGGGTAATGCAGCCTTTATTTATTATATATTTGGTGTGATATTATTTTTTATAATAATTTATTTAATTTATATTCTTATCAAAAATACAATTGTCAAGCAGAGCAAAATAAAAAAAGAGTGGAAGAAATTTCACAATGTATGTGAACGAAAAAGACTCACTTCTACAGAAATCACCTTTCTTGAAGAACTTGTAAAAAAATACAAAATAACCAGACCGATTTATATAGTTCGCCATCTGGAAACATTTAACAGATATATATTTAGAGAAGTTTACAATTACCGCAGAAAAGAAACCAGAAAGAGGGAAAATTTTAATACATTTATTGCAAATCTCAGAAAAAAACTTGGATTTGCGGATTTCAGGTTCCTTGAGGAACTTACATCAACAAGAGAAATTCCCGAAGGGATTATTGTGAAAACCACTGTTACTATTTCAAACGCCAATAAGAACTTCGAATCAAAAGTTGTTAAAGTGGATGAAGAAGGAGTTGTGCTTACTGTTCCCGACCCTGTTATGTCCAAAGAGCCGCTTAGTGAGACTCAACAAGTAGAATTAAACTTCATACTTGAAGAGGATGCTGAATACATATTTAACTCCGCAATATACAAAGTTACACCAGGACCGCCTGTATATATCCATATTGACCACTCAAGAGACTTTAGCAGAATACAAAAAAGGAAGTACGAGCGAATCGATGTAGAAATTCCTTTTAAATATTTTTTTCTGAATCCGACACAGACCGAAGAATTTCTCGAAAGAAGAAAATTTGTTCTCACCAAGGAAATTAACTATGACGCAGGAGTGATAAAAAATCTTAGTGGTGGTGGAATGTATTACAATGATGACAAAGACCCCGACGTTGGAACACTAATCGCTATCTCTTTTAAAACTCATGACCAAGCACAAGAAATGAAAAACATTATAGGAAGAGTAGAACGGATTCTTGATAATGATGATAACACTTTTCGCATCATAATTAGATTTGTTAAAACAAGAGAACCTCACAGAAATCAAATCGTTCATTATGTTTTTGAGAAAAAAAACGCTCTCAAAAAAGAAAAAATGCAAAAACTGAAAAAGAAAAAAAGATTGACTCCCGTATAAGAGGAATTAATTTTAAAAATAAAAAACCCTTATCTTTTTGGGATAAGGGTTTAAGAAGTTAAAGGTACAATCAAATCAGTATCCAAATCACTTCTTTTTCTTTTTAGCTGGAGACTTTTTTGATGCACGTTTTTTTGTGCTCTTTTTAGCGGCAGTCTTTTTGACAACTCTCTTCTTAGGTGCTGCTTTTTTCTTTGGCATACTTTTCTCCTACAATTTTATTAAACAACATTTTCCTTAATATAAAAAATTTTTTTGAATATAAAAAGAAAAATTTATTTATTAAAAATTTTTTTCATTTTCTAAAATTAAACTTTATTTTAAAAATATTAAATTTAATCCCCTTAAAGACCCATTGATAATTGAAATTTATATGAACACTACCATTATTAAATATTATTCAACAGCATTAGCAATGTATATACCGTCTTTCTTTTCCTGAACATCAAAGGCAATTATAATAAAATTCTCAACTTTTTTTAAAAGGAAATATCTTCCATTTTCTTTTTGCCATATATTTACTTCTTGTTCCTCTGAATAATTAATATAGTCGTCACTTTCTTTGAAATAGTTTATCAAATCATAAAACACATTTTTTTGATTCTTATCATATTTTACAATTATCAATTTCACATTTCTCCCGAAAACAGAATATTCTCTATAAGCACCAATCCCACTATTACCAATATCAAAAATATTCTCATCCGATATAAAAAATATATTATTAAGCGATATAATACCATTGATATATTTTTCAGAGTTAGCAATGCCGTATTCTTCTGGTAAAGTCTTGAATATGTCAGGTATTTCTCCCTTTTCTTTTATTTTATTTTCAATATTCTCTGCAAATTTTCTTCGTGCATCTTTAACTTCATTATTCTGTAAAAATGACTCAACAACTACATAAAACGCTCCTTTACAAAATGAAATATTAAATTCAGTCTCACATCCACTAGCCCCAATTCTTATACTATTAAACTCTGGATGTCTGCTGAAACTAAACATACCATATGCGGATTCAGGACTTTTCATCTCATATATGCTTACTACAATCGAAAGGGTATCATATTTGATATATTCCTGATTAATTACATTTTCAAAACCGTATTCAAGAAAAACTTCTGCCGCACCATCTATTAAATCGAAGAGATTACTTGAATCAAACAAAAGGGGGTCACCTGCCCTTTCCCAAAATTCAATTTCTCCATTTTCGGGCACATACCTTAATAATCCATCGCTCGAACAAGAAAAAGATAGAAAAATAATAATTGGGACTGTTAATGAGAATAAATAATTTTTCATAGTATTAAATTAATTTCTTGTTATTTCTAATTCATCACGAATGTTTGGAATGAATATAAAAGTTTCAATTAATTTTAAAAATACAAAAATAATTTTCTTTATCCAAGAAAAAGTTTTTTCATTCTATATTAAATTATTGACAATAAAAAACAATTTTAATATATTTAAAAAATTCTAAAAAATAAGGTAATGTCAAAAGTTCTATGAAAAACGAGGATAAAGTATGAAACCACAGAGAGGAGAGAATAGCATTTCTCTTAACTCATTGATGTTTCCGCCACAGTCGGACTCTGCCTGCCCTGTGGGTGTTCCCCGTGGTTAAATTTTGACAATACCACAAATAAAGAAAGGAATGATTTATGAAAGAAAAAATGAATCAACTAAACCGTAGAGAATTCCTTAAAATATCGGGCTTATCTATAGCAGCGAATAACGTTTGGGGAATGAATTTTACTCCATTTCTGCAAGATAAAACGAGTTCTCAAATAAGAAATAGAGTAAAAAATCCATATACAAGAAATGGAAAACCGATAATGGTGGTTGTTGAAGGAAATGACGTAGACCAAATGTTGAAAAAGGGATTTGAAATACTCGGCGGTATTAAAAAGTTATGTGGAACAAACAAAGAGATAATTCTCAAACCAAACTATGTCTCTGCAGAAAGATATCCAGAAGTTACTGCAACGGATACAATCTGCTCAATGATAGACATTATTAGAAAATCGGACAGTTACAACATCACAGTTGCCGATGCAAACTCAAGTAGAGAGTCTACAATTGAAACCTTCAAAAGAACAGGATTGAAAGATGAGTTGGACAGACGTAAAGTTGCTACTGCTGACCTCCATGAATGTCCCAGTGTAAAAATTAAATCTCCTGAATGGAAATATATGGACGAGGTAGAAGTTTTTGATAAAATAATGGAAGCTCCGGTCGTAATAAATATGCCGACATTAAAACAGCATTCACAAACAGGATTCACCTGTTCTCTTAAAAATCTTATGGGATGTATTCCCAGGACCAATAGAAGAGTAGCTCATAGAAATAAAGATAGAGGAAAATACTCGAGTGCAGAAATGCTCGTAAGGATGAGATACTCGATAGCAGAACTCGGACATGCAGTTAATCCTGAATTGACCATCATCGATACAAGGAAGATAATGTTGAATAGTCATCATTTTAGCGGCGGCGGGACATTAAAAGATGATAATAAAATTATCATTTCAGGTGATGCTGTTGCTGTGGATGTTTATGCGGGAAGATTGATGAAAGAACATAATCCAAACTTTTCAGAGACCTGGGTAACGCAAACTACTGAACTGGCACAAAATCTTAAATTAGGTATCGCCGATTTAAATAATGTCGAAATCATTAAAGTTCAAGCATAAAATTTGATTTATCCTATTCTCAAACTATAAAATAATTTTCAATTTCTGTTTTTTCTGCAATAATTTAACATGATATTGATAAGAATATTAAAAATAATTTTTAAATTTCCTACTAATAATTTTTATCGGAGATTGATATGAAGTTACAATCTGCAAATTAATCGCAATTTTTAAATATAATAATATGGGGATTCATATAAATATTTTTTATAAAGATTATAGTAACTTTTTCAATATTTTTGTTTTATTATGATTTTTTCAAATTATTATCTATCAATTTAGGGGCAATCCATGAATTACCCCTACAAAATAAAAATATGGATATTTATATTCAGCTAAGAAAATCATATTTCATTTATATTATTCTTCAATTATAGGAATACCAGACATTCCTGTCTGACCATAATAATGGTGTAACAAATAGTAACCTCTCTCCTGCCGAAAATTCCAAAGTTCCATTAAATATCTAAAATTTCCCAAAAAATCCTTGACAAATAGGAAAAAATATTGTATAATGTAATAAAATTACAAAATTACAAGAAAGGAGTAATTTATGTCAGCAGAATCAAAAGCAAAAGAAGCGGGGGAAGAATATAAAGATATGTTTGGAAAGATAATTGATAAAGGTGCAAAGGTTTTTCAACAAGGCGGAGAAACCATCGAAACTGCCATTAAATCTGCTCTCTCCTTCAGGGATAATGTTGTTATGGTCAGGATTAATCAGGAAAGTCTTAAGAAGATGGACGAACTTGTTGATGCAGGACTATTTAAAAGCAGGTCAGAAAGCGCTGCTTTCCTTATAAGAGAAGGTATCAAGGCAAGAGAGGATATATTCAACAAAATCAATAAAAAAATCAATGAGATTCAAAAACTGAAAGAAGAATTAAAGGACATCGTTAGCTCCGAATTCACTGCAAATAAAGTGGAAGAAGAAAAAAAAATAAAAAAGCCCGCTAAAAAATAATAACATCATTCAATCTTACGCGAACCATAATATTAAACTCTGCTCTCTTGAATATTTAACGTTATTCATCTTATAAAAAAAAACAAAAGCCGACCAACTCCCTATTGCTGAACGGCTTTATCAGGTAATTATTTTTTATAAATACTATTTTTAAAGAATATAAAACCTGTGCCCTTTTTATATAAATAAATCAATATGTCATCCCCATTAATATTCAATCTATTAATGGGTGGAAAGTTATATTTACATTTTCATC
>JAUWXV010000261.1 GCA_030616165.1 bacterium
GGTTAAAAGATAAAAATTAAATTTATAAAGTTGCATATATTGTAAATTTTTAATATATTTTATAATGAATTTTATTTTCTAAAGGCTGACACTTCAAGTCCGGTTATTCCCAATTCTATATCGACAGCATTTCGTAATGAATAATTATCTTTCCTACTGGGTAAAGATACATAAATTGGAATAATTTCTTTATTTCAGAGTTATTTCTCAGATTAACGAAAGTAAGGGCGGTTCGCCAACCGCACCTACTTTCTGGCAGCGTAATTATTATGAACATATTGTCAGAAATGTAAGGGCGAAGCATTTAAACAAAGAGTTTTTGAGAAATTTAGGGCATATATAAGAAAATGCTTCGCCCCTACGAAAATCTAATTTGCGAATATATCATTAATAATCCAATAAAATGGGATTTCGATAGGGAAAATTTAAAAATAGGGGAATAAATTATGATAGGCAAAACCATCTCTCATTACAAAATCCTCTTTAAACTTGGTGAAGGGGGGATGGGTGTAGTGTATAAGGCGGAGGATACAAAGCTTGACAGGTTGGTTGCGTTAAAGTTTTTGCCGAGTCATCTTATAGATGATGAGAAGGCTCTAAATAGATTACTAAAAGAAGCAAAAGCTGCTTCAAAGATAAATCATCCAAATGTGTGTACAATTTATGCGATTGAAGAACATGAAGATACACATTTTATTGTTATGGAATATGTTGATGGTATGACATTAAGACAGAAAATAAAAGAGAGGGCGAATAGCCATTCGCCCCTACGGGTAGATGATGCAATAGCTTATTCAATTCAAATTTGTAAGGCACTCAAAGCTGCTCATGATAAGGGTATAATTCACCGCGATATTAAGTCCGAAAACATAATGATAAATTTGGAAAACATGGCCAAAGTTATGGATTTTGGTCTTGCAAAACTAAAGGATGAGGCAGGATTAACAAAGACTGGCACAGCAGGGACAATTGCCTATATGGCACCTGAACAAATCAAGGGAGAGGATATTGATAATAGAGTAGATATCTGGGCTTTCGGTGTAGTTCTATTTGAAATGCTTACGAGGGAATTTCCATTTGAAGGTCAATATGAATCGGCAATGTCTTATTCGATTGTTAATACCGAACCTAAATCTATCACTGACATCATTCCTGATGTCCCAATTAATATAGAGCAGTTAATATATAAAGCGTTAGAAAAAGACAAAGAAAGACGATATCAAGAAGTAAATGAACTAATTGGAGATTTAAAGAAGATACCTTCTAAAGTAACCATTTTAGAAAAGCAGGAAAAGTCTATTGTTGTTCTTCCGTTTGTGAATATGAGTCCGGATCCTGAGCAGGAATATTTTAGTGATGGATTAACAGAGGAAATTATTACTGACCTATCACATATTCATACTCTTAGTGTAATTTCCAGAAGTTCTGCGATGACATTTAAGGGAACAAAGAAGAAAATCAAGGAGATTGCAAGAGAAGTAAATGTACATTATGTTCTTGAAGGGAGCGTGAGAAAAGCTGGTAACAAATTACGGATAACTGCACAGTTAATAGATGCGATAAATGATAAACATTTATGGGCGGAAAAATACAGCGGAACTCTTGATGATGTGTTTGACATTCAGGAGAGGGTATCGAGTTCAATTGTGGACGCTCTTAAACTAAAACTAAATCCTGAAGAAGAGAAAAAAATAGCCAAACGTCCAATTGATAATGTGCAAGCCTATGAATGCTATCTGCAGGCCAAACATGAATACTGGCGCTTTACGGCAGAAGGAGCAAAACGAGCACTCCAACACCTTCAAGAAGCCTTGGGAATAGTTGGAGATAATGTATTTATCTATGCAGGAATGGCAGAGGCATATTTTGTACTCTCTCACACTAAGGGCGAGGAATTTGTAAAACATTTAGATAAAGTAGAAGAATGTGTGAATAAGATTTTTGAATTGGAGTCTGAATCATCGTATGGTTATTGTTTCTTAGGATTAGTAAAATGGAAAGAGCCCAAACCTCAAGAAGCGATAAAGTTTCTAAAACGAGCATGTGATATTAATCCTGATGATACTGAAACTTTGATATGGTTGAGTTTTACTGCCGCTGAAGTCGGAAAACTCTCTATTGCTGAACCATGTATCAGAAGATTATTAGAAATTGACCCTTTATCTCCTATGAGTCACTTTTGTATTGGATGGTTCCATTTAATGGAAGGACATTTGGAGCCAGTGCTGGAAGCGTTTAAAAAAGCTCATCAAATGGTCCCTGAAAGTCCACTCTTTGGATTTAAATATGCCCGTGCTCTTGCGCTTAATCAGCAGTTTGAGGAAGCTTACTCGCTTTTTGACCTAATAATAAAAAATTCCCCAGATGATGTTTTTGCCTGGTTGGGTCCATTCTTTAAATATGCCCTACAGGGTGAGAAAAATAAAGCGTTGAAATCCGTCACTGAAGATATTAAGACGGCAGCACGATTGGATGAGACTGTATCATGGTACATGGCAGAGTGCTATGCATTAATAGATGAAAAAGAAGAAGCAATTGATTGGCTTGAAAATGCTGTTTGGCGGGGAGTTTTAAACTACTCCCTTCTTTCTGAATACGACCCCTTCCTCGAAAACATCCGCGGAGAAGAACGCTTTAAAAAGCTCATGGAAAGAGTCAAGTATGAGTGGGAGAATTTTGAGGTATGAGAATATTATCTATTTTTCAATAGAGCACAAGGAGATTTTTCTTCTAATTAGTAATTAAATATTTTGTTCAAGATTGTTTAGAGTATTTGAATGATTCCATTTCGACAAACAAGATTGGTAATATTTCTATTCACAATGTTATATCTTGTTGTTCTTTTAAAATGTTCTTCAGGGCAGCGAGTAGACCCAAGTTATCACCCAAGACTGCCAAATCCTGCAACTTTTCAAAAAAATAATGGACCCATTGTATTAATAGATGAAAGCCACAACAATATCGTTGCTACAAAAGGTCGCTATACTCCTTTTATTGAAGTACTTCGTTTGGATGGTTATATAATTAAACCTCTCCGGTCGCCTTTTACAGTTGAAATTCTTGAAAATGGTGATATCCTTGTTATAGGCAATGCATTGCATGATAGGAATGTACAAGACTGGTCTCTCCCAACGCCTTCAGCATTTACAGATAAAGAAATCACAGAAGTCTGTCAATGGATAAAGAAAGGTGGTTCACTTTTGCTTCTTGCAGATCATATGCCTTTACCTGGTGCTGCAAAAAACTTAGCACAAGCTCTGGGTTTTGAATTTACAAACAGTTTTGTTTTTAACCCAGAAACATGGGATCCAACAATCTTTCGCATCTCAGATAGTACATTAGTGGATCATCCCATTGTACGAGGAAGATCAGAAAAAGAATCTATTGACTCTATAGCAAGTTTTTTCGGTCAAGCTTTTAGGTCAAATGAGGCTCAACCGTTGCTAGTGATCGGACCTTCCAATGTAGCTTATCTGCCAACCAAAGCATGGGAATTTAACGAAGAAACGCCAAGTTTTTCAGCTGAAGGATGGCTTCAAGGAGCAGTAAGAAAATTTGGAAAAGGACGTATTGCTGTATTTGGTGAAGCTACTATGTTTTCAGCACAGATTTCTCAATCAAGTAAAGAAAAGTTAGGAATGAATACACCAGAGGGAAAAGAAAACCTCCAGTTCCTTCTCAATATTTTTCACTGGCTATCAGGACTTATAGAGCATTAGTTTTCTCTGTCATCTTTGTTGATGGTAAAGATAATTTAGATAAATTGAAATAAATATTTAATACATGTTTTAATTTTATACGTAATCTCGGTTTTATTCATGCGTTTTTAAGAACACGACCCCTTCCTCGAAAACATCCGTGGTGAGGAACGCTTCAAAAAGCTCATGGAAAGAGTCGAATATGAATGGGAGCATTTTGAGGTATAATAATAATTGGCAAAACAATATGATATTACATGTAAGGGCGAACAGCCGTTCGCCCCTACGAAACAAAATTTATGAATGTATCTTTAAAATTTATTGGAATGAGAATTGATGATTATATGAGGGCGGTTGGCGAACCGCCCCTACAAACCGAAAACCATTAGGACGTTTAATTGGTGCATTTAAAACAGTTTCAAACAAACAAATCAATTTAATCAGAAACGTAAGGGCGAAGCATTTAAATAAAGAGTTTTTGAAAAATTTACGGTATATGCAAAAAAATGCTTCGCCCCTACGGATCCTGCGGTGGGGGGAATGGGTTTGATTCGCCCAAAAGGTACCGTTAACATAAAGATTCAAATTCCTGAAGAATCCTGAAGTTTCTCCTGAAAAAGCAATTGAAAACAAAACTTTTGTAAATTTTTGGCAGCATACTTTAAAATTATTGCAGTGTATCTGTCTTTCTGAATTTATTTCAGCATATAAATAATCAAAAAAAAATAGATTCTGAAACAATACTGAATCAAGTTCAGCACAGGGTTCAGAATGACAGGGCTATGTTTTATTTAGTTTTAATGGTTTTAAAATAGCATTAAAATACACAAATATTATGTATTTTTGAGAATTTACAAAAGTTCTATGAAAATGTAATATATAGAGAAATTTATGGCGGAGGATATGAAATCTTTCCTTAAAACAAATATTAATATTATATCTGCCCTTAATAAGATGATTTTGAATAGATTAACTATTAGTAGTGTTTCATGAAAATAATGCTATAAATAATATAATTAATATGGATAATGAATTTTATTTTCTTGAAAACATGTGTCCATAATACATAATAATCAATAAGTCGTATTATTTATGGATTCCCCCGAGTACTCGGGGGAATGACAATGTGAGGGCAGGAATGACAAGGTGAGGGTGGGAATGACAGGTTGTGTTGATGATGTTTTGATTATTTCTAATAAAGTATTTTCGTGAAACACTATTATAATTCTTGCCAAATGAAATCACGAATAAATTTTTTTAATGTTCTGTTTTTTAAAGGAAAAACTTATAAAGTTCGATAATTAAATGTAATATTTTCAATAGTGATTTAATCTATTTATAATTGGATGAGAACGTCTTATGGAGGACGATACGGCAAAAAATTAGAATTTTTCATGGATAATCCGAGGGTTGTCCCTACATGGTTGTGGAAGTTATAGTAAATCAATATATTACATTTACACTTATTTCAACAAAAAGATT
>JAUWXV010000133.1 GCA_030616165.1 bacterium
TTATTAATAAACATTTCTGTCAATAGGTTAAAGTATTAAATATGCATCCTATAATATTTAAAATCGGGTGGCTCCAAATTCACTCTTACGGTTTATTCTTGGCTTTAGCATTTTTAGTCGGGATTTATACCGCAATAAAAAGAGCAAAAAAATTTAGGGTCCAGCCTGATATTATAATGGACTTTTCTGTGGTAATAATTATTTCTTCTATAATAGGTTCAAGATTTCTTTATGTTATTTTCCATATAGAAGAGTTCAGGGGGAACTATTTGGATATTATAAATCCTTTTCAAAGTTCAGGGGAATTTGGGATTGCTGGTCTTACTATGCTTGGGGGAGTAATTTTCGCTCTTTTTTCGACTATCTTTTATGCAAGGATAAAAAATTTAAGTTTCTTAAAGACCGCAGATATATTGAGCCCATCTATTGCTCTTGGTGTTGGAATTACCAGAATCGGCTGTTTTTTAAACGGCTGTTGTTACGGGGTGGAGTGTAATTTGCCCTGGGGAATGGTTTTCAGCCCGGAAAGCCCGGCAGGATATCATTTTTATGACATAGCCATTCATCCCACTCAACTCTATTCTTCATTAGGTGGATTTATTATATTTTTTATATTAATTTATATCAGTAAATATAAAATATTTAATGGAATTATCTTCTATAGTTTCCTTATTCTATATTCAATAGACAGGTTTATTATTGATTTTTTTAGGTATTATGAAAAAGAGATGATTCTTTTTACAATAGGTGAAGTTAATTTTTCTGTAAATCAGGGGATTTGTATTTTGTTATTTTTAATAGGTGTTACCCTTATTACTATTAATTACTTCAGAAATAAGACGAGTTCGCAAAAAGCCTAAAAATTTTGTTTTTTTTAATCTTTCTGCTAAATAGATGCAATTGTAATATATTGTTTTACTTTAATTTCCACAAACATGTAGGGACAACCCTCGGGTTGTCCCTCTTTTATTTTCATTTTTTGCCGATTTTCCTTTTAAATAACCTTTTGTAATTTTCAGTTAATTAAAGTTGTTTTTTTCAAAAATAATTTATAAATTACAGGTGTTAAATTTGACATAAAATAAATTTATTGAACATTATCTTTTGAGTAAAATCAAATATGGAGGCAAAATGCAAAAGGTATATAAAAGAATAATTTTAATATTAACAGGGGTATTTTTATCTATATTTATAATTTCTTGTGCCAGTTCAAACGGAGGTGCAAAAGGTAGAGAAGCGCAAATTTCACAGGAAGACCAGACAGAACAAGACATCCTTAAATTATTGGGAGTTGAAGGAGAAGTTGATGAAGAATATAAGGTTGGGGAAAGACCATTAACAGATTTGGGGAAAAGGATTACTGAATTAGAAAAACAAATTATTGAGAAAAATTCAGAGATTAATGAATTAAAATCTGAAATCGTTTTAAAGAATGAACGTATGGATGAATTGCAGTCAAAAATCGGAGAGATGAGAATAGGTTTTCCGCAGGTGAGAGAGAAGATTGATTTTAATGAATTTTCAAGGCGATACCAGATTGCCCTGAATGGCTATTATTCAAGAAAATATAGAGAAGCGATAAATATGTTTGACGAACTTCTTTCAATAGATATGAATAACAGTCTTTCGGATAACTGTCAATATTGGATTGGCGAGTGTTATTATGCTTTAAGAGATTTTAAAAAAGCAGTCATAGAATTTGAAAAAGTCTTTACTTTCAGCAACTCTAACAAGGATGATGATGCACAGTTGAAATTAGGTTTATGTTATATAAATTTGAGGGATAAGGAGAGGGCAAGGAGTGAATTGAATAGACTTTTAACCAATTATCCGAACAGTGAATATGTGCAAAAGGCTAAAAGCTTTTTAGATAATTTGTAAAAGATAATCTTAACATTTTCCACAACCATGTAGGGACAACCCTTGGGTTGTCCTTGCAAAATTTTCATTTCTTTACAATTCACAGTATAAAATTGTAAAACAGACATTCTTGTCTGTTTAAAAATTTACCCTGATTAGTGTAACGATTTGTTAATACATTAACTTTAAATATTCGCACCTTAAAAAGCAGTTTTATGATGTATTACTGATAAAAGCTCAAATTATAAAGCTCAAATGCCAAATAAAATCCAAATGACTAAATGTCAAAACTTGTGTATTTATAGTTATTTTGATATTTGGATTTTGAGCTTGATTTGATATTTGGATTTTGACATTAAATATTCTATTTTCTACTAATATAGAAGAATTATTAGTTAAAGGGTCAAGAAATCACTTCATCAGACAGGAATGTCTGACCAACCATAGTCATTTTTGACATTCCCCATAATTGAAAAAAATATTTTTCTCCAAAAAATTAAAAAATTATTAAAGAAATTTCAATATCTGCCGATATAGAGAATAGGAAAATTATACAAAATTTAAAATATTATCCAGGGAGGAAAAGATATGGCAATAGGTGACGCAACAAGAATAAATACAAATATAGGTGCATTTAATGCGCTAAATGCATTAAAAAGTATAAATAGAATGTTGGAGAAAAGCCAGTTGAGATTGGCTACTGGCAGAAGAATAAATGAGGTAGCCGATGACCCGGCTGGCTTCGTAATTTCTACCAGATTAAATGCTAGGTCAAGAGGTCTGTCAACCGCACTTGATAATATCGGAACTGCTAAAAATGTCCTTTCTATTGCAGAAGGCGGACTTCTAAATATTAGTGATATCCTTGTCACTATGAAAGAAAAGGTCACTCAGGCAGCGAGTGATACCTTGGGTTCAGCCGAAAGAAATGCCATAAAAACAGAACTTGACCAACTCACCGCAGAAATCAATAACATTGTAGATGAAACCACTTTCAGTAATATAAGTCTAATAGATGGAAATTATAGAAATAAGTCAATACAGACTGGTGAAGATACAACAAATACATTAGAGATAAACATTGTGAGACAGGGAACAACTT
This sequence comes from bacterium, assembly GCA_030616165.1. GTDB lineage: Bacteria > SM23-31 > SM23-31 > JAUVVT01 > JAUVVT01 > JAUWXV01. The sequence continues at coordinate 2,963 of JAUWXV010000133.1, forward strand.
CAAGCGGTTTCAGAGCTGCCGATTTAGAAGTCGATACTGCAAACGTTTCTTCGCTGGTATTTACAGCAGCAGGTTCAAGCACAGCATTATCAAAAATTGATTCCGCAATAGAAATCATCTCTGATGCACTCCAAAATGTCGGTGCTTATATTTCGAGGATGACGGTTAAAGAATCTACGCTTTCTATTTCTATCATAAATACTGAAGCAACAAGAAGCAGGATTATGGATGCAGACCTCGCAAGAGAACAACTCAATGCTACAAAATATCTCATTCTCCAGCAGACCTCGACCGCTCAACTTGCTCAGGCTAATATCACCCCTCAGAATGTTCTTGCTTTATTTGTATAGAGGTTTAGTAAATTTTTTGTAATTGTAAGCCTTTTCATTAATAAGCCTATGGCTTATTAACCCCTAACTTTAGTTAGGGGTTTTTAATATGTTATTATAGTAACACCGTAATATGTCTCATTCCCTCTCTTATCGAATACTGTATATGATGGACCCCTTGCTCCCTTTCTGCCTCTCACCTGTGCACATCCTGTTAAACCGTCTTTATTTACCGCGACAAATTTATCACTAAAGTTGACCTTCCCATTATGCCACTTTATGATTCTTCTGCATACATCCTCACAGGCTTGCTGTGGTGTCATACCATTTCTCATATTTTCAACGACTTGATAAGAACCGCAAATTTTTATAACTTCTTCTCCTCTTCCTGTTGCACCGGCGGCACCTACCTCATTATCTACATAAAGACCTGCGCCAATAATGGGTGAGTCTCCCACTCTGCCGGGTATCTTAAATCCCAATCCTGATGTGGTCGTTATACCTGCGATGTTTCCATAGGTGTCAACTGCCAGAACATTTATTGTCCCTTGGGGTCTTTCTATTTCATATTTGTTATCTTCTGGTGGAAACCAGTCATCGTTAGGACTCAAATTTTCTTTCCATCTAAGCCAGATTTTTCTTGCCCTCTCCGTGAGCAAATCTTCTTCCTTAAAGCCGTGTGCCTTTGCAAATTTAAGTGCACCTTCTCCGACAAGCATAATATGGTCAGACCTTTCCATCACTAACCTTGCCGCTGAACTCGGCGTTTTAATATTTCGGAGTCCGCCCACTGAGCCGGCATTTCTTGTTTTTCCGCACATAATTGATGCATCGAGTTCCACAACCCCCTCTTCATTGGGTATCCCGCCGTATCCGACTGATGTATTTTCCGGGTCGAGTTCTACCACGTTTGCCCCTTTTTCAACGGCATCGAGTGCACTTCCACCCCTTGAGAGAACCTCCCAGGCAGCTTCATTTGCCTCTAAACCTGACCTTCCCCCGCTGGTAATTACGATAGGTCTTTGGATTTCCTGGGCATTGCTCCTTAAAGAAAATTTGTTAATAAGATAGAAAGCCAATCCCGCCTTTGTGCTTCCTTTCATAAATCCTCTTCTTGAAATTTTTTCTGACATCATTCACCTCCGATTACTTAGCAAAACTTTGTTAAGGACAGACAAGAATGTCTGTTCTACTTACTCCTTTTGAAAAAGAAGGTGGCATTGCCACATCAGCAAGAAAACTTAAAAAGATAAAAAATTTCTACTATTTTTCTTCCTTTTCCAAAGTTTCAATCATCATTTTCCAGTCAATCCATCCTTCTTTACCTCTAATCCATTTCTCGAACCAGTTAAACTCTGCCTGCCTTTTAACCATCTGGTATCTCATATCTCTGATTCCATGTCCTGTATTGGGATATATAATAAATTCTGTCGGCACTCCCAATTTTTTTATTGCCATGTGTAATTCTTCACCTTGCGGTCGTGGGACTGTCCTATCATTTTCACCAAAGTGTATTAATGTCGGTGTTGTAGCATTTTTGATATATTTTAATGGGGATAAATCAACATAATTGTCCCAGTTATTATAAGGAGTTCCCTTAAAATATAATTCAGTCCAGTACTGGATATCAGTTTGACCATAGAAAGATATCCAGTTTACTACCCCTGCACCAGTAGAAATTGCCTTGAACCGATTAGTATATACCAACGCCCAATTAGATAAGTCTCCTCCTGCGCTCCAGCCCATAATACCCATACTATCAGGATGAACTATATCTCTTTCAATCAGGTAATCTACACCAGTCATAATATCATCGAATCCCTGTCTTAAAAAATCTCCTTTTTTAAATTTTTCACCATATCCTGAAGAACCGCGGTAATTCGGCTGAAATACAACATAATCATTTGCTGCAAAAATGTGAATATAAGCTGAAAAATCGTTGATGTATGCATCTGCAGGTCCTCCATGTATCTGGACTATCAGGGGATATTTTCTATTCTCCCTATAATTTACTGGTTTAATTAGAATTCCCTCTACAATTGTCCCATCTGTGCTTTTCCACCTTATAGTCTCCTGTTTGCCGAGTAAAAAACATTTTACCTGTGGATTAGAATCTGTGAGTCTTATCCACTTATCTCTGTCTGCAAAATTTTCAGGCTCGCTGTAATAATAATCTGATGGATTTTCCGGGTCTGTATAGCCAATAATAAATTTACCAGAATCTTCATCCTTTATGAAAGAACTATACCAGAACCCACCCAATTTTGTAATCTGTTCTATATGGTCATTATCTATTGATACCCTGAAAAGATGATAATCCACTCCGACCTGAGCAGTAAAATAGATATACCTGCTGTCATCACTCCAGAAAGATATCCAAGGCTCATAATTAAAATTATTCAGCAATTTATTGGCTTTGTCACCTTTAGAAGGAATAACGTAAATTTTTCTCAAGTTCATAAATTCCTTTTCTCCATCCGGAATTGTAAAAGCTAACCATTTGCTGTCTGGAGAAAAACTCAGATACCATTCATCAACTGAATTGTTTGTTATTCGTGAAATTGTGTTAGTATCCAGATTAATTAGATAAACATCGATGTCAATGTATGTACGGTATCTTTTTGTTGGGGCACCGTTAAATGCGATTTTTGTTCCATCGTCCGAAATAGAAATCTCTGAAACCGAATACTCATTTCCCACTGTAAGTCGTCTTTCTTCTTTTGTTTCAATGTCAATTTCCCATAAATGAGATGGAAACCTTATTTCATCTTTGATTTCAACATCGAATCCTTTCTCTTTTCTCTCCTTATTGAGCGAATCAACGCTGTCGGGAGCAACAAAATATATCTTCTTACCGTCTGGACTCCAAAGATATGAAATAATGGGAGTTTTATGGTTAGTTAATTTTTCTGCATAACTTCCTTTACCGGGCATAATCCAGATTTGCCTTTCGTCTGACTTTCCGCCTAAATAAGCAAGATATTTCCCATCCTTGCTCCATTCATAACTGCTTACTCCATATTTATCATCTGTTACTTGCCACGCTTCACCACCATCCGGTCGCATAAAAAATATCTGTGTCTTATCCTCCGAGCGATTTGATAAAAATGCAAAAATTGAACTATCCTTATACCATTTTGGAGAATTCTCATTCTTATCCTTTGTAAAGGTCATCTGCTTTGTTTTATCACCAATTTTGGTAATATAAATATCGGAAAATGTTTCATTTTTTTCCCAGTCAGGAACATAAAGAGCATAAATAAACCATTTCCCATCAGGTGAAATATTTGGTTCCCGCGCATACGGCATCTGGATTATATCAAGAAAAGTCATTGCTCGTTTCTGCTCTTCTGCTCTTCCCTCGGTGAAAGAATAGCAAAATATTATGGATACTATAAATAATATTATTTTAATTTTTCTCACGATTCACCTCTTATTTATTTAAATAATAGGGTTTCATAAAAATACTTTATTAGAAATAATCAAAAAAAGCATTAGCAAGATTTGTCATTCCCACGCCCACCTTGTCGTTCCCGCGCAGGCGGGAATCCAGTATTGTGTTTTGAATCAGTTTTAGCTCTGGATTCCCGCTTTCGTATCTGTTGCACAACACCAACGTGTCATTTGGATCCGCCTTTGGCGGAGAGAAATCTCTAATTAACCGGAGATTCCTCTACTTCACCCTTTGGGCATTGCTCTGAATTATAAAAAAGATAGTTCTTCAACATTCACTTTCGTGAGAATGACAAGTTGTGTTATTATTATAGGAATTAATTTTTTATTAATATTGGACCTTTTATCCAGAAAATAGCTGTCCTATCACATACGACATAAAATTTAATCATTAGTTCGCGTAGGGGCGGGTTTACCCGCCCTATCTGTCGAATTCATGAACGGCGTCAATCATTGCAACGATATTTTCGAGTGGGGTTTGGGCTTGTAAGTTGTGAACGGCATTAAAAACAAATCCGCCATTTTTAGAAAATATTTCACATCTCTCAAGAACCTGCTTACGCACTTCTTCGGGTGTACCGAAGGGCAGAACTTGCTGTGTGTCTATTCCTCCTCCCCAAAAAGTAAGATGCTCACCATACGTACTCTTTAGATGCTGTGGCTCCATACCCGTAGCAGAACATTGAACCGGATTTACAATATCAAAGCCCCCATCGATAAAAGCACCCATGAATGTTTCGACAGCCCCGCATGAGTGTTTAAAAGTTTTCCAGTTCGTATTTTTGTGAATCCAGCCATTTATCTGCTTATAATAAGGCATATATAAACTTCTGAACCTTTCTTCGGAACAGAATGTAGAATCCTGGGTGCCAAAGTCCGTTCCACAAACATAGACCACATCAACAGCATTCCCGACAACAGCATAAATTTTTTCAAGATTTGTTAGGGAAATTTCACACTGCTTTGAAAATACATTGTGAATATAATCCTGGCGGGTATGTGTTGATATATACCATTCCTCGACATCACGAATACCTTTGGGATATTTCAAGAACGTTGCAGGTACGAGTGCAATATCTCCAAAACCTGTTCCTCCGAAATTCGCCACTACCGCTCTCTCTTTTGATGAAACTTTCTTGACTTCTTCTGCAAAGTAGGATAGTTCCTCATCTGATATAGCTCCAAACTCCTCAAGATTGTCTTCCGGATTTAATTTATCCTCATCGATGGACTCCTGGCGAATGATAGCATCGGCAAAATAACCGCCCTTGGGGATTTTCCCACTTGGCGGTGCAGAAATGTCCCCTTCAGGATATATAAGCGTATCTCCATTTTCATCGACTGTTGTTTTGAAATGTTCTGAAATGAGTACTTCAAGACCGTCATCCATTTTCCACGGTCTCCAGTTTTCATTGACAAATCCAAACATTGTTTTGTATGCACTTATGCCGTCAATATCAATGCCTATGGCTTCTTTTAAATCATCTTCAATCAGCCCGAGCATTTGATATGGCTCGAAAACCTTTACAGCCCTTTTTTCCAGACCATAATACGCCCTTAAAGCGGCAACACAACTTGCGTGAATTCCCGATGTCGGTGTTCCTCCAAAATCAACGGGGATACGGTCAGGCTCCCAGTGGTTCAATGCTGTCAATATCCTCTCTTTGCTCGTCATTTCAGTTCACCTATTTTTATCCCGAAAATAGAACCACGAGTTTCACAGATTTAAGAGATTAGATGTAGGGACAGAACAGTGTTCTGTCCTTACAATTATTTTCACGTTTCGTGGCGCTCTGAAAGAGCATGAATGTTTAGTTTGGTAAAGATTCATCAAGTGGTATTGGGAAATTAAAAAACAGCCATAAAGTTTTTTTTCATTAAACATTATAATTATATTTAATAGAAAATATTTAATCCTTATTTTAATAATATTTTTTGTCACTCCCCCGGGTACTCGGGGAATCTATAAAAGACTAAATTGATAACGGTTTTGTATGTAGGGGCAAACGGCCGTTTGCCCATACAAAGCTATACGAATAATATCATTAAAGTCACTGAAAAATATTAAATTATAAATATTCTGTCTGATAAATATCAGATTTTAATCAATTTTTTGAATTTAACGAATAATTTTTATCTTGTCTTCTTCTGACAAAACAGCAACTTCACAGTCATTAGCGTATGTCCTTTCAGGAAGGACAATCACAACATTGGCAGAATCACCGCCGTCCACAAATGGGGCGTGATGCCAGACACCCGGTTTTAATGCCACTAAAGTTCCTTTTGGAACTGAAAATACTCGAAATTCATCAAGGGGAATATCATCCTTTTTGGTAGCATGTGCCGCGTGGATTAATATATTGCTGTCGAGTGGAAGAATCCCCTCTCCGGTCGAAGAATGAAACTCCGCAACCTCAATTATCTCCGGTCGCTTCTCAACCCGGCAGATAGAAAAGGAAGCAGTCGAAGAATCCCCCAAATTCAACTGAAGGATATCTCGATAGAATTCTATCGGTGGCTGACCAAAATGCACCTTATCCGGATTAATCATATTTGCAAAGTACCCGTATTCGCTGAATGACTCCATTGTTAATTTTTCAATTTTTACTTCTCTCATTTGTCTCCTCCATTTTAATAGATTGTTCTGTTCAATTTTAACACAAAAAAAGAAAACCTAATCACAATAATAAATCCTATATCCTAAACTCTAATATCTAAATAAATCCAAAATTCAAATTTCAAATGTTATAAACATATTTTAACTTTTCTATTATGAATTTAAACTTATATTGTTTTGAATTTTGAATTTGTTTAGAATTTAGTATTTAGAATTTAAACCACTTACTTTTCAATCTTAATTGAACAGAACCTAATAGATTTATTTTGATATTTAGAAATATTATATAAAAAATATTTTTTGAAAACAATATAAAAATTTTTCACTGATATAAAAAGAATCAAAATATTTTTTGACAAAATATATATAATTTCGTAAATTATAAAGAAATTTCTTTTAAAAGAAGATAAAATTTTGTTCATCCGGCTTTTTAGTTATACGAAAGAGTAAAATAAATTTTAATTTATATATTAAATAATCGAATAAACACAACTTGTCATTTCGACCGAAGTCCCCCGAGTACTCGGGGGACGTAGTGTCCTCCGAAGGCGGATCCGCCTTTGGCGGAGAGAAATCTCAAATT
>JAUWXV010000310.1 GCA_030616165.1 bacterium
ATTAAATATATTGTAGGGACAGGACATTGTCCTGTCCTTCTGTATAAAGTAAAAGTTGATTTTATGTCATTTATTATTTCTCCATTTCAAAAAATGTCAAGAAAATATATATCATTTATTATTTAATAAGGCACTGGTGAATATTGTAAATATTTAACTTATAAAAATATCATATCAGATTTTGAAATATAAATTTTTTTCTATCGCAATTTTCAGGTAATTAAGAAAGATAGAGAAAATTTTATGAATAATTCATTTAAAAAATTTTAAAAAGTATTTTCGTGAAACCCTATTAATAAATATGAGTTTTAAAATTATGATGGAGGTAAAAATATGGATGAAAATAATAGGATGACAAAAAGGGGATTTTTAAAGAAATTACTCGCCCTCAGTGGCGCATTTGCGGGTTTTAGTCTGAGTAAAAGGGAATTAATGTCTGAACCAGGAATAATTGATAAGGATGAATCTCTCCTTCCTGAAATGCCGATGATTCAGTTTGGGAAATATAAAATTTCAAAACTTATGGTAGGTGGAAATCCGATAAGCGGAAATTCCCATGTTTCTTCCGAAATGAGTCAGGGTATGCTTGATTATTTTTCCGAAGAAAATGTTATAAATTTACTGCGACTCTGTGAAGAAAATGGAATAAATACCTGGCAGTCGAGGGGAGACAGGCATATTATGGGTCTTTTACGTGTCCACAGAAATGAGGGCGGGAAATTATATTGGATTGCCCAGACTGCTTCGGAGATGGCTGACATACCGAAGAATATCAGGACAATAGCGAGCAATGGAGCAATAGGAATTTATCATCATGGCTCGAAAACCGATGAATACTGGAACAACGGGCAAATCGATAAAGTTAATGAAATGCTTAAATATATGAGAGATACTGGTGTAATGGTAGGTCTTGGAAGTCATATTCCTGAAGCTTTAGAATATGCCGAAGAAAAAGGGTGGGATATAGATTTCTATATGGCGTGTTTCTATAATCCACTTAAAAAGAGAGGGCTGATAGATGAGAAGACCGGAAAGCCTTTTCGTGGGGAATATTATGGAGATGAAGATAGAGACCGAATGTGCAAATTTATCCGACAAACCGATAAGATATGCTTTGGTTATAAAATTCTTGCGGCAAGCAGAAAATGTCAGACACCCGAATCTACGAAAAAAGCATTTGAATATGCCTTAAAAAATATCAAGAAAAATGATGCAGTTGTTGTAGGAATGTTCTGGCCATATCATGCAAAAGAAGATACCCGCTATGTCAAAACTATCTGGAAAGAAATTAATTCTATTTGAATAAGAATAAGAAAATGGAGATCAACACATCTTATATATTCCACAGGTAGGTAAATTTTATAAGGAGTGCTCTGTCTTTGATGTTCTTGATTCCTGGATATGTAGTGTCTCTGTTTTCATTATAAACAAAATAGAAGTGGCTTTTCGGTCTATAAATATAATCTAATATAAAGTTTCCAACAATCTTATGATCGGCGTCGTTCCATTGGATGTAATACTTTGCAAAGAGTTGAGGATTGAACGAATAACTGAACCTTCCAGAGACGAGATTGGATTCTGCCGTGCCATTTTTTAAAGTTAGATTATTGTGAGAGTAACTTAAATCTATATTGAAATTATTTGAAATATTCAGGGCGCTTCGGAGAGAAAGCATTTTACTTTCGCCGTCATATTCCCCGCCCCATCGATACATAATGCTTCCTGAAATGGGTCTTCCCCGAAATGTATTAAAAGAGATGTTTTGAGAAGTCGTGTTGTATTTTCACGGGGCTAATATTATTTCTCTGATTTCATCTTCTTCTGGAAGGAACTCATATTCATCATTAAATCCTATTCTGAGCATTTCTTCACTTCTAAACATTATTCGCAGGTCATATCCGTTTCTCCTTGTTTCAAGGGTATTATGTTGGTTGGTGACATAGGAAATGTCACTTTCTAAAGATATGCTTCTAAAATACCGGTTATTGAGCCATTTAGTGAATTCCAGTCTTCCAGATGAACTCCTTATATTTCCTCTTCTGACAAATCCCATTTCGGGCTTGAAGAGTGTATCGAGGTGAGTGTAATTTATCGATGCCTCCAGCCAGTCCTTATTAATACTTGCTCTAAAGGTTCCAGCCCAATTTTTTTCATTTACATCAGGTTTCATATTCTTGGCGACTGAACCACTGATGGAATATGTATTTTTAAATGAGAAGTATGAATCGATACCGACTGCACGGTCGAAAATACCCTTTGCACTCTGTTTATTAATAAACATCATCCCGATATTTGAATTACTCAATATATCCCTTTTGAGTTTGACAGCGGTGTAATTTGTTGAAGGTTCGGTGTAAGAATCATCGATGTAGGTTTTTTCGGTCTGCATATTTAAAAGTCCTATTGAATATTTATTCACTTTTCCAGATAGTTTAAGCCCTGCTATTATAGGCACTTCATTTCCATCATATATACCAACCGACCTGCTGTTGAAAAGAAGAAACCCTGAACCTCTACCTCCACCACCACCGCCGCCTCCTCCTCCAAAACCCCCTACACGGCCTCCTCCAAAGCCGCCGCCACCCCCGGAACCACCAAAACTGAAGAGGCCTGCACTCTGGAGAAAAAACTCTCTCTTTTCAGGCAGGTTTATATCGAACCTTGTATAATTAACTATCTCCTGGTCAGCTTCTACCTGAGCGAAATCTGTATTGTAAGTGAAATCAGCGGTGAGATTTGGAGTTATATTGTATTGAATATCAAATCCTCTGTTGAAATTAGATTGACTTTCGTTTGGGTGGTATTCATAAATCCTGCCTCCGGATGTATAGGGTATTACCTGAATATTTCTTCCTGTTTTTGGATTCTTAATATTTTTCAAATCAGCGTATAAGGAGGCTCTGTATTTCCCCCTGTGACTTAGCGCTCTTGGAATAGGAACGAGATATGTCTCTTCCCTTTTATAAGAGATTCTTCTGCCGATATTTATTCCCCAATCACCATCATCCCCTTCGTTAAATTTTAATGATTTGAATGGTATGGATATCTCAGCACACCACCCCTCATCATCTCTTGATGTTTTGCAGTACCATACTGCATCCCAATTCTGATTTACATAGTTGCCTTCATCAGTTATTACTGCGTCTACTTTGGCACCAAGAGGGTTCGTGGCAAAACAAAAGCAGTTTCTCCCATCATTATAAGTATCGAGAAATATTTCAATAAAATCATCACGCATAAGCAGTCCATCCCTCCTCATCACTGTAGCGAAGATTTTACTCGGGTCAGTGTAATAGCATCGGATGCCAAAGATTAAATTATTTTGGTCTTTAAGGATTCTAACTTCTGTTTTTTCAGATGATGGTTCCCTGTCTAATGGTTCCTGCTGGTAAAAATATCCATTGTATGAGGATGCTTTTTCCCATTCTGGCTCGGTTAGTCTGCCGTCTATTTTTATATCAGAAGTTATTTCTGTTACGTACAGGATCATGTTATCATTTGATTGTAAATCTTGCTCAAAAGATG
>JAUWXV010000053.1 GCA_030616165.1 bacterium
TCTGTCCGTTAACATATTTTTGAAAATTATACAAATATAAGAATTAAGGAACTTTTTTTATTTTCTCATTAAAAAAATGCTTAACTCCAGTCAAATTTTTTTGTAAAAATTACAAAAAAGAACATATGTTATTTAACATGGAACTAGTTATAGCTAAAAATATTTGTAACAATTATTGATGTTAAAATTTATTAAATTCTATATAAAAAATCAGTTTTTTTTATTTTTAGTTAAATCAGCATTTTTTAGATTCTTTCTATAATTTTGTGTGAAGTATTTTTAAACCTTATTTTACTTATTGAATTTTTGGAATTTCTCTCTTTTTTACAACACTAAGTGCAATCAATATAATTGCATTGTTCTGAATAACCTTGTCACGATAACCTTTAAAATTCGTAGAACCTTTTAAATTAATTTCTTTCACTTTTTTTCCGAAGCGTTTGTTTACCCACTCAAATGCAAAGAAAGTTATTGGATTATCCTGCATCTGGGATGAACAATCAACAGCATCTGCACCATAACAATATGTATTTTGAGGCTGACCTGTTCTTCCTTCCCATCTTTTAGTATCATCAACTATGCCCACATTCCATTCAAGGATATTTACCCCATACCGTATTGGGATAGTTTCTATAAAATCATCCTCATAGATTACTTCATACCATCCCAAAAGGTCTGCGGTGTCGTCGAAATTATAGATATAACGATATGCCTTTTCATTGGCTGCTGGTTTAGCACAGGCATGTAAAAAAATCAAACTGCTAATGTCTTCATCAATTTGAATTCCTTTGACCTCACTTACAAGAGGATTTTTCTCACCTCCCTCTGTTCCAATTACGACTGCACATTTGTCTTGTCTTAAAGATGGCTTTTCCAGATTAAACATCTTTTTCCCCACACTCACACTACCAATTTTTAAGGTGCTGAGGTCAGTACCGAACATTTCTTCCCCAGAGGATGCATTGAAGTAAGAAGCAATTTTCACAGGAACAACAGGGTCACCCTCCTCGCTGGGAGGCTGCCTTCCACTAATGTTCATGCGCACTTTTGGCACCAAACTCTGAACGATTTCTAAAAGTTTTCTTTCTTCAAGAAGGTGTTTAGACCAGAGTAAGTTGGCACACCCAAGGAAATCATAGATGAGGTCTTTTCCAACATTAAACTCCGTTGTTGCTGCCCATGATGATGGCGCACCACCAATCACACTGACCAGATTTGCCCGCCTATCCCATTCACTGATATTCGGTTTAAAATTCCCATATACTTGTTTGAAGCCAAACTGCTCCACCACAATATCATTTTTTTCATCGCCCCAAAACCAATTGAAGACCAAAATGTCCTTGGGAATTGATTCTTTGACTTGGGACGGCGATAATCCTCCGGGCACTTGGTATTTATAACCTGTACGAGAAACTCTATCTCTTAACCCTTTGTTGCGAACACTTTCCAAAAGATGATCTCCCCACATAGCCACTTTAATCCCTTTTTTTGTTAAATAATTATAAATTTTATTGACGTCCTGCACAAACAAATCGGAGTAGTCTTTTCCTTTGCATCGGGGACATACATCTATTGGCATTCGCCATTCATCATGACCGATATGTATCATTTTGGGGGTTATCACTTCGATGAATTCATCAAATACATCAAATAAAAGTTCATAGGATTTCGGGTTTGAAGGACAGTACGTATCGGGCCATTCTGCGTTTTGAATTTCTGCTAACTCCCGATGGCGAGTCAGAAGATAGTATACATGAGTAAGTGAGGGTATCTCAGGGACTACTTCGATATAGTGCTGGTTGGCAAATCGCACCAGGTCTTTTACCTCTTGTTTTTCCAGAACACCTCCATCTGCTGCGTCGTGATGAGCAGAATCCTGGCTTTGGTCGCCTGGTCCTGCAGGTCGGTCACGCCGCGTGTAATTCAGGGCTTTTGCGAATTCTATCCATCCGGCGTTGAGTTCAGGATGTCGGTCAAATCTCATACAAGCGTTTACTTCAAGAATAATCTTGTTAAACTTATAAAGAGCCATAAAATCTCTCAAAAACCTTTTAAAAAATGGAATATTTTCGCACCCCGGAATATAAAGTCTTATCCCTCTGAATTGTGTATTTGGCCAATCCCGAACCTGTATGCAATTGATCTGAAGTCCTACATCCTTTTTAATCAACTGCCGCAGCGACTGCAGACCGTAAAAAGCCCCACGGACATCGCATCCTGCAATCACCACTATTTCTCTGTTGACCTTTAGGACATATCCTTCAGAACCTGGATTTTTGGATGTTACCTCCAGATTCTGCTGAGTACAATATTCCTTTATCAGGGGATTGTCAACTGAGCCCATTAAAATAATATGTTTATTAGAGGGCAACTTCGACACACGCTTTATACTGAGTGCAAGACCATATTTATCACTCAGTTCAGCAATAAGAAAACGTGCCAGAAACAAATCACTCTCCGATGCCTCTTCTGGAATTAAAATCATAGTCTTTTCATCTAATTTAAAATGATTTTCTAAAACCTCCATTTCTTGAGGTAATGGGAATATCATTGGATGTTCACTGCCAATTGCCATCAAGCAATAACCAAAAAGAAACGAGCAGAAAACTATCGATATAACCACATTAGTTAATCGGTTAAAAAATTTACTTTTCATTTCATTTATCCTTATAAAATATATAGAAACTAAAGTTAATTCGAATTTGAATCATATCATTCAGCCAATTTTAAAAAAAGTCATATTTTTAAAAACTGATAAAAATAGCATCATACTTTTCAATTAGTTAGGGCATTTCACAAAAGTCCATGTTTTAGGATTATTAAAGGAAACTGCTTAGATCGTATCACGTCGATAAGCCTCAGCGAACTGCGTGCAATTGCTAAGATTATACATTATCTTCAGCACAAAACTCAAATTTAATAAAATTCTCTTTTTATCTGAATTGTTCAAATTAACTCATGTCGTGTAAAGTGTGTATTTACCCAAATTTTTTTACAAAGTCATCATACATATTATTTGGAATTAATAAACCCTTATACTTAGGATGTGGAATATGTGTGTCATTATATTCTTTTTTTAATTTTAACCAGCATTCTCCCACTTCTGCAATCAATTTCGCTAAACTATCCGGTTTAGGTTCCGGAGAAACCTGAATTATGCTACTACTATTCACTGTGTTGCGCAGCCAATCGTAGACATTACCGTACAATTCGGGATGAGGTGAAAGTATTGCGTCTGGTTCTTCATACCGTGCAGTCAGGTCTTTTTCTATATTCTCTTCTGTCGGCATCCTGTGTTCATTTTTATATAAAGCATTAAAATGGACAGTCCATCTTGGAAACTTAATGTTTGAGTACGCCATGATATCATAATCAGCCGGCTTTTTATCCTTTCCGGATACAACAACATGACCAGTGTCCATGTGGGCTATAACAGGTTTATTAGAATTTGCCTGTAAAATCGTCAGAAATCTTTTCATCTGTTCTATTGTACATGGTTCCATACCTGGCTGATACATTAGTTCAGATGATGAGGAAACTGTCTCCGATGAGTCCTGGAGCATAATTGCTAATTCTAAATTTTTAGCCTCGGAACCAGTTATTTCTGTCGCCGGGTCAAGACCGGCAAGGTCCAAATCTTCTTTATAGATTAATGAAGCAAACTGACGCAATGTAATACTTTCAAATTGTTCCGGATGAATCGTAGCAACTCTGTGTCCGTTAATCTTTGATATCCCAAGATATTCAGCAATCTTTAAAAAATTAAGGAAAAGCTGCCAATTTTTAGATTTATTTGATTCTGATCCATCAAAATACCCTCCACTTATCTGCATAACACTGTAAAAGTCAGCACCAGTCCCAATTGATAAATTTTTTATTCCCAAATTTTCCGAAAGAGAAAGAATCCTATCCGCAAGTTTATTAACCGGGTCTGGATTTTTATGGCAGTTTAAAACGGGCACTATTCCGAAAACATCCTCTGAAATTTCCGCCATTACAAGTTCATTCCGCTGATGAATAATATACAAATACTCTTCGAGATTATGAAGATTTAACAATGTATAATGATATGTATTGGGAGTGTATAAGATAATTGCAGGTTGATGTTTTTCTCTGGTATGGTCTATATGGAATTTTTCAAGTGTGTCGAAATCAAGTTCGAATACAGCCATTGTTTTTTATAATGTTAATTGCGGAGCATTTTTCATTAAATATTGCTCTGCTCCAGTACACCACAGATTATTATTGTCTTTTATTATTGACGCCAATCCTGTATATAACTCCTTTAAAGAATTTTCTTCTTTGCTTAATCTCTCAAAATCGGAAATAGCAGTCAAAGGCATTCTAATATGCGTGTAAAGTAATTTTTTTCCCCCACCAATATCCGGCAGATTCATAATTGTTTCTACGCCTGCATCCAAGCCTCCCACATGGCTTATCATGAATGATGGATCAATGGTACCATCTGACATTAATATTAATATTTCTTTCATATCTTCAGTATTGCCCCCACTTGTCCCCACTATCTTATGATAATTATAGTGTACATCGTAAAAATTTAAATCTGCAGAAAACTTTGAATCAGGAGGACCGGCAAAGAAATTTAGTGTTCCCTCAAATCCGAGTAATTGCTGTCCCTGCTCCACAACTGATTTGATAGGTGCAAATACAAAAACGTCATTCATCATTTTCCCATTTGTTAATTCACAAACACATTCAATAATATCTTCTTTATCCGGATTAATGTAAACCAATCTCACTCCATTTGATTGTGCATATTCTTCTGAAAGAAAAGATTTTGCCCTTATTAATCTTTCATCGTCAATATCTGTAACAACAAGTAAATTCGGTTTTCTTGGTCCATTGATAAAATAACTGATTGCACCAAGTCCCATTGGACCTGCTCCTCCCAGTAAGGCAGTGTTCCCACTTTCAATAATTCCATTGATATGTTTATAGCATCCGATTTTTAAATGATACTGTGCATGTGCAGCCCCAATAATACAGGACATTGGTTCAGCCAGCGAAGCTTTATAATAAGCATCACCCGAATAATCCAATAAACAATCCATAACTAATACATCTTTTGGCAAAATCACTTTTGTTGCATTTCCCCCAATATATTGATATGAATAGCCTGGTGCACTCAAGATTCCCACTGGACCATCTTCATAATTAATCGCCGGCTGTATCGTACATTTTTGTCCTACTTGCCATCTATCTTTATACTCTTCTCCTATTTCAAGAATTACCCCGCTGAATTCGTGACCAATTATTGTTGGCTCTTTGGAAATATTTTCAGGAATTCGCTTATGTCTTGCACCCTGTTTTGCCGCCTTGTACGAGGACAAACAAACACTATTAGTAATAATATCAATCAGTATTTCATCAGGCTTCAAATCTGGCAGTTCAAATTTTTCCAATCGTAAATCATTTTCTCCATATATTCTTATGGCATAGGTTTCTGTTCCCATTGTTAATCCTTCCTATTTAAGCATAACTTGACCACCTGTTACTGGAATAGCCTGGCCCGTTTCATATTGCTGTTCAATGGCATATATTACCGCTTTGTTTATATCATTTAAACTAACACCTTTCCCCATTGGGCATTTTGATTTATAATACTTTTTCACATTTTCAATATTTTTTGCACCCGGAACCTTTCCTGCTTTAAAATATTGAACGAATAATCCTTTTCTATGGTTTGACCACAAAGGTCCCTCGAAGTAATTTCCCGGACAAATCGCATTAACCTTGATTCCATGTTTTATAAACTCATAAGCAAAACTCTGTATAAGCCCTATACCCCCAAATTTACTGCCAGCATATAATGCATTTGCCGGACTTCCCTGCAGACCAGATTTTGAACTGATTAAAATGATGTCAGATTTATAATCACGATTAAATGTACTTTGCCTTTTCATGATACTCACACTTTCCCTTACGACTTTGAAAAATGCCTGATAATTTACACGTGTCATCATATCCAACTGCTCGTCCGTCAAACTCTCTGTTATCCCAGAAATTAAAATACCAGCATTACTTACCAGAATGTCAATACCGCCGTATAATCTGATAGTCTTATCAATCATTTTTTTTATTTCACCTGTGTTCGTTACATCGACCTTGATGGCAAATGCACTTCCTGAGCCATACTGTTCATTGAGGCTTTCAGCAACATTCTCCGCAGTTTTTAAATTTATATCTGCTACAATCACATAGGCACCTTCTTTTGCCAGACCTCTCGCTATACCTTCACCTATACCCTGTCCAGCTCCAGTTACAATTGCCACTCGATTCCGGATTCTGCCATTTGAAGATTCGCTAATTACTTTTCTTCTGTAACTTTCAACTTCCCATTTTTCTATGAAATCCGCCTTCGACTTCGTCATAAAGCGCGGACCACCAAAGACAGCGGTGTTTTCAGCAACTTTTATAAAATTTCTATATATAGCCAAAGCAATTTCCGCCTCTTTAAAACTATCCCCGATTGCCAGCATACCTGTTCCGTGAATAAAAACAATCTTCGGATCAACTTTATTAGTTCTTCTATATTGTGAAAGCCCTGCTTGAACTTTTTTTGCCAGAACATCACTAATGTCATTTTTTGCATAGGGATTAATCCACATGGATTTTTCTTTACAGTAAACCATATGGTCTGGTGAAAACGTCCCTTTCGTAACAATCTCTCTGCCATTTGCACTATAAATTACTTTTCGCACCTCTTTAGAATCATCAAAAATAATAATCTTTCTTATATCTGTACTTAAAAGCCCACGCAGCGTGGGGGATACGACATGTAATATAGAAGATATTTCTTTTTTTGATAATTTTTTATTCTCACCACGTACAAACACAGATTGAACACGATTCGAGTTTCTCTTAATATAATTATTTACTTTTGTCACTATATTTTTAGTATTAATGAGAATATCTTCAACTGTATCACCAGAGACAAATAATCCATGATTCTGGAGTAAAATTATTTTTGGAACCTTACCTTGTTGTCTTTTTTTATAGTTTCGTAATTTTTTCTCTAAAACTTTCGTAAGGGTATAACCAGGATCAGTATAGTCAATCCATAGGTAATCGTTCCCAAATAATTTATCAGCAATTTTTTCCCCATTTTTTCCGCACGTTAGCCCATTAACGAGATTAGGGTGGGTGTGAACTACAAATTTGTAATCTATAATCTCATGCAATCCAGTTTCCACAGAAGCTCTTGGACCACACGAGTTTGGCTTAAAATACAATCTTGCATCGAGTAAATCCTGTTTTACCTGCTCCTCTCTTTTAAACGGAGCGGGGTCATACTTTTTTTCTAATATTTTTCTTATTTTTTTTCTATCAATTGCAATAAATTCTTCCTTTTTAATCGCTGCTAAAGTCGTTCCACTCGGCTTAATATACAATATGTCACCACTTTTAACAGAAGTATTACCTCCACCTGCTAAAATAAAATCCGGATTCTTCCCAAAAAAATGGGATATTTTAAGCAATTGATCTAAATCAGACATTTTATCTCAAATAATTTTACATACCCCTAAATTTTAAATATAGTTATTAAATATAAAATATTCAAATCAAAAGTTACTTATATCGGGAAATCTTATAAAACTTAGATAGTAAAAAAAGGCAAGGACTAATCACAATCCTTGCCCTTAGAATAGAATCCTTCTAAATCTACCTGAAAATATCAGTCGTAGTATTCTAATCCCAGATGGGTAATCAACTCTTCTCCCCGCAGATGCCTCAATGTATTTTTCAGTTTCATTAACTGAATAAATATATCATTTTCGGGATACAATTCTGGTGCACACATAGGAGCTTTAAAATAGAAAGATAGCCATTCCTGTATTCCCTTCATTCCCACTCTTTGAGAGAGGTCCATAAAGCGTGCTAAGTCAAGTACCAGAGGTGCAGCTAAAATACTATCTCTGCACAGAAAATTAACCTTTATTTGCATGGGATAACCCAACCAGCCAAAAATATCAATATTATCCCAGCCTTCCTTACTGTCTCCACGCGGTGGATAATAATTAATCCGAATTTTATGATAGACATTGCTGTACAAGTCGGGATATTTATCCACCTGAAAAATCTGGTCTAATACACCACCTTTTGAGACTTCTTTTGATTTGAATGATTCAGGGTCATCAAGGACTTCACCATCACGATTACCTAAAATATTCGTTGAAAACCATCCTGTTAAACCGAGCAGTCTCGCCTTTATCCCCGGAGCCAGAAGTGTCTTCATAAAGGTTTGTCCGGTTTTATAATCTTTACCTGCGATTGGAACCTTTTTATCATTGGCAAAATCAATCATGGCAGGGATATCTACCGTCAGATTTGGAGCCCCATTAGCAAAAGGAACATTGCATGATATGGCAGCATAAGCATATATCTGGCTGGGGGCAATATCTGGTGAATTCTCTTTCAAGCCCTTTTCAAAAGTTTCAATTGACTGATGCACATGAGTGGGCTCACGGTAAACTTCAGTACTGGCACACCAGACCATCACCATGCTTTCAACCTTTTTCGCCTCTTTAAAATTCTGAATATCTTCAATCAACTGCTGAGCAAGATCATATTTGTTTTCTCCTTTCTTTACATTCGGACCAGAAATCAATTTCACGTAATCATTGCTAAAAACTGCTTTCATTGGCTTTAAATCTTCCAGTTCCTCCCTTACCTGCTTCAATAAATCCTCATTGAGGACTCCTGCTTTCAGAGCGGCTTCGTATGCATTATCCTCAAAAATATCCCAGCCTCCAAACTCAAGGTCTTTCAATTTTGCAAGGGGGACAAAATCTTTAATTTGCAGAACACGATTTTCAGTCCTTTTACCAAGACGGATAGTCCCTATCTCTGTAATTGAACCAATGGGTTTTGACAGCCCCTTTATTACTGCATGCACTCCAGCAACAAAAGTTGTGCTTACTGCACCTAAACCAGGCAATAATACACCTAATTTCCCTTTTGATTTCGGAATTTCAATTCCCTTTTGAATCATCTTAACCTCCTTTGATAAAATATTCCACTTCTATATTAATAGATTATTAGTAAAATATATTAATTCTCACCTTTATTTAAATTTTTTATCACCACGGAAACATAAAGAAATAGAGAATTTTAAAGATTATTTACAATACGTTTTATACCATCTTTAAGAACAGAAATATTTTTCCTATGTTTCTCTACGCCTCTGCGGTTCATTTTTTCTCCCAAGCCAATAGTTTCCGTGCTTCAGAAACGATTCGATCCACACTTGGAATGTTATCATCCTCGAGCGTCTGAGCCATTGGTGGCGGAATGTTCCGTGCTCCTACTATTTTTGGGGGTACTTTCAGGTCTTTGAATACCCTCTGCTGAATCTCATACAGGATATGTTCCCCGAAACATCCAATCTCTGGAGCTTGCAGCACAACCATTACCCTTCCTGTCTTTTTGGCAGAGCGTGCTAATGCTTCAATGTCCAATGGGATAAGTGTGCAAGGGTCCAAAACCTCAACCGATACGCCATCCTCCCGACTCAGGACTTCCGCTGCAGCCAATGAAGTATTCACCAGATTCAGATAACTTATAATAGTAAGGTCATTTCCCTCCCTTCGGACACGGGCTTCTCCGAGGGGAATTAGATACTCCTCCTCTGGAACAACATCTTTTTCTGTGTAAAGTAGTTGATGTTCAATAAACACTACAGGATTGTTATCCCTGATAGACATTTTCAGCATACCTTTCACGTCATAAGCGGTAGATGGAGCCACTACCTTTAGCCCTGGAAATTGAGTAACAACTGCTTCCAGGCTCTGGGAATGCTGACCAGCATATCCTTTCCCTCCTCCGATGGTAGTGCGGATGACAAGTGGAATTTCTGCTTTTCCTCCAAACATATAACGGGTTTTTGCAACCTGATTTCCTAATTGATCCAAAGCCAGTGGTATAAAATCTATATACATTATTTCAACTACTGGACGTAAGCCTGCCATTGCTGCTCCGCACCCAGTTCCTACAATTGCCGCTTCAGAAATGGGAGCATTGAATACTCGTTCCCTGCCAAAAATCCCGAATAGACCAACAGTTGCCTGAAAAGCACCACCATAATCAGCAACGTCTTCTCCATAAAGAACTACACGACTGTCTCGAAGCATCTCCTCCGTGAGAGCCTCCTGGACGGCATGTCTATACATGATTTTCCCTTCACCATCCCTATTTAGATGACGAGGTTGTTTTAAAATAGCAACATGACGAAACTTTTCAGGAATATTCGTTTCTACAGCATCTGAAAAGAGCCCATCGTATATATGAATTGGCTTTGGGTCTTTCCCCTTGGCGGCTTTTTCTGAAGCAATATAGATTCGTTTCTTTATCTGTTGATACCGCTCTTCCATTTCATCAACCGTAAGAAGAGCATTTTTCTGCATATCCCGCTCCAGTTTTGCAATGCAATCCAGCGACTTCCAAACTTCTTCCTCTTTGGCAGACCTGTATGTTGTACGGAGATCACTGAGAGAGTGCCCCATATACCGATACGTCATACATTCTAATAAAACAGGTCCATGCCCAGCCTTTATAGTAGCGACAGCCCTTTTCACTGCATCATATACCGCCAGAACATCCATCCCATTTACCACTTCAGCGTGCATGTTGTCTTGAGCAACGCCTGCACCCCTACGTGCCAGAAAATCGACTCCCGTGACTTCTCCAAAAGTCTGACCTGTCATTCCATACTGATTGTTTTCAATAATAAAAATGACCGGTAAACCCAATTTAAATTGTTTCTGGGCTGCAAAGTTCATAGCTTCAAGTGAAATTCCATTACAATTAGCGCCATCACCAACCAGAGAGGCTACTACTCTTCCTCGCTGGAGTTTTGATTCCGCTAATGCTGCTCCTGAGGCTATAGCAAAACTACCACCAACGATGGCATTCGCTCCCAGATGACCTACATTGAAATCGGCGATATGCATCCCTCCTCCCCTTCCACGACAATATCCTTCCTCTTTCCCGAATAATTCAGCAGCGGTTTTTAACAAATGTATATCAATAGCTTCGGGTAATAATTCTTCATGTGATTGGCAGGTATATTCTCTGCCGAGAAACTTGCATACCTCCTCAACAGACATTTTATAAAGCGCACAAAGCCCTTTGGCGATTGAATGTCCATGCCCCCGATGAGTGCTGGTAATATAATCGTCAGGCTTAAGATTCGCAATAACTCCAACAGCAACCGCCTCCTGACCAATAGAAAGGTGTGTAGCACCAACGAATTTGAATCCATCTACAGGTATAAACTTACCACTTTTGAGTTCAACTATCATCTTCTCAAAAGACCTGATTGTTAGCATAGTTTCCAACATACGAAACACATCTTCTCTGGTAAGCCTCACTCCAAGTTCATTTTTTAAAGTTCCCTGATACTGAAAACACGGGATAGGCTCAAAGGTTGCCTCCCTCGGCATAAAATCCGGTATAATATCTAATTCTTTAACCATAATAAGTCCCTTCTATATATTTTTTATCTCGAAAACTTTAAATATATCCATTGAAATTAGTTGAATAATTAATGTTTATTAAATTATTATTAATGAAAATACATTTATAAATTTAATAAGAAATCCGATATGGCGGAAAGAACAATTTGGTTTAAATAATTTAGAATTGTGAAAAGAAAGACAATAAATCATTCTGTTGTTTTAAATTGTTATTGCACTTTATTCATCAAAATTTTTTAAAAATAATAATACACTCGATTGCACAGTCTTTTAAATAATCACAATTTATTATAATTACACAATTTATTGACAGAATAATCATTTGTCTTAATACAACATTATGCAATATGTAAAGAATAATTAATTTTTTCTTAAATGTCAAGTATAAAATTAATTTTTATTTCTTCAAGGAAATCATTAAGCTATCCTGATTTATTCACAAATCCTATTTTTTTCATTCTGAAAAACGGACTGTCATTCTGAACCCCGTGCTGAACTTGATTCAGTATTGTTTCGGAATCTATCTTCGGATTTCATATTAGATCCTGAAACGAGTTCAAGATGACAATAGTAGCGAAACTCAACATTGTTTCAGAGGCAATTCTACAGTAGGGTCTACCGAAAAAGTTACAGAGACCATATAAGTACTTGATATTATGACAATTATTTATTATATTGAAGTAATTCATAAGGTTAAAAATGCACATAAATTTCAAACTAACCTGAAAAAAGCTTGCACTTTAATATAAAAATTACTCCAATTTTTAGTTGACCTTAATTAAGATTGTAGGGGCGGATTTATCCGCCCGAATTCATTTTGCTGTTACTGCTTAAGACCGTATTCATTAATTATTCAACAAGAAGGGCGGGTAAACCCGCCCCTACGGATTTAGCATTGATAATTTGTGCGAAAAGGGATTTAATATAAATAATTTCTTTTTTCAGTAAACCCTATAGTAATTTTAATAGTATCAAAAATACTCCTAATAAAATAAAGAATTTTATGAATTATTCAGGTTATATAGACTTGCATGATTCTCTCAGGATTAAATCGGGCTGAAGAACCACATGTTGTTTATATTTTGGTTGGTTTTTGGACAATTTTTTAATAAGAATATTAAAAGCCTCCTCAGCAAGTTTTTCTTGAGGTATCCGAATAGTGGTAATTGGAATCCTCCATAAATTCATTGTGTCCTGGACATCATCATACATTATAAAAGATACATCATGAGGAATTCTAATTTTTAGTTCATACAATGCATTCAATGCTCCAACAGCAATCATATTATTAGCAGCGAAAATTGCTGTCGGTTTTTCCTTCAAGTTATTAAAAATCAATTTAATATAGTAGTATCCGGTAGATTTAGTAAAATCTTTCTGATATACTAAAGATTCATCTATATCTATCTCCGAATCTTTAAGTGCTTTTTTGTAGCCTTCTAATCTATCACTACTGGAGGTCGCCTCAGGTAATCCACCTATAAATCCGATTTTCTCATGACCAATAGATATTAAATATTTAATTGCATTATATGTTCCCCTCATATTATTGACAACTACATAATCTGTATCCAAATTTTTAAAATATCTGTCAATTAAAACAAATGGATAATCTATTTTCAATAACTCCTTCAAATGTTCGTATTTTTGCTGTACAGGGCAGATTATTAATCCATCCACCTTTCTGTTTAACAATATATTAATATACCTGATTTCATTCTCTTGTTCATCATTTGTATTGCATTGTATTAAATTATAATTATGTTTTTGAGCCATATTTTCTATAGTATAAGAAATAGATGACCAAAAAGGATTTGTTATGTCCGTAATAATCATCCCAACAGTATCTGTTTTCTGTAAATAGAAACTTCGTGCTAATAAATTTGGTTGATATTTATGTTTCTCGGCTATCCCACAAATTTTCTCAATTGTTTCTTGCTTATATTTATATTTATGGGAAGATTTTTTCCCACTTAAGATTCTCGAGACAGTGGATCTGGATACCCCGGCTAACTTTGCTATTTCTGATTGTGTAATTCCCATATTATATATCTCAATAGTCTATTTTTGTGCTAAAATAATAATTTTTTCATTATAAATCAAATTTATTTTTATATTCTTCATAATTTTACTCACAGACTTTTAATCATTATTATTCTTAAGAATTTTTTCAAAGTGTCTTACAAATTTATTTTGACTATCAGAATATCTCCAATCGGGCAATTTTTCATTCATAATATTAAACAATTCTTTTGCCTTTTCCTTATTGCAGAGATTAATATAATGCTCTATAAGCTGGATAAAAACATGCCTGAAATTATTGTATAATAATATAGTACCTTTATCTAACTGAATATCCGGGTTATTGAAATATCTAAATCTATATATTTGCACGAGATTCTTTTCAAGTGCTTCCGGTAAAATATCTTTTCCTTCTACAAGTAAAAGTTTGTTGACGATACCCACACAACTCAGGTAATTTTGTAATCCTATACGATTTTGCGGAGAAACTGTAGATGAAAAATAAACAGGCCTTTCCCATTTGTTTTCCCTTAAAAATGATAATAATACCCTATCCTGAATTAAAATTAAATTTTTATTGCGGGTTTTTCTGCCTTCATATGTAAAAATTAGCGAATCTTTTATCGAGTTATCAAAAGCAGGTGGAGGAATTTTAACTAATATCGGTTTATCCAGTGGAAAGGGAGAAAGTTTATCCGCGTTTATAATAGATGAACCAACAGGAAATGAGTAAGGTTCTTTAATGAGCCGTTCTAAATAAAACCGGGCATTCAGCAAGCTTAAATTTGCCACACATATATCAGTGCGAAATCCTTCTACATTCTGTAAATACCATAACGGGTATGTGTCATTGTCTCCATTTGTAAATAATACTGCATCCTTTTCACAACCGCTTAAAATATTATATGCAAAATCAACAGGGAAATAATATTTGTTTCTATTGCATTTATCCCAGTTTGAGACAATAATGTTTAAAGGTAATAATATAAAACTAATAATTGTTAATATATAAAGCGCAATCCTTTTGGCATTATCGGTATTTTTAAGTATCCCAAATATAATATTGTAGAAAAAGTAAATCCCTATTCCAATCCATATAGTGAATATATAGAAAGACGGTATAAAAAGCCTGTCTATTTCACGAATCCTGTGAAAACCGTCAACTACATTTGAGTAAAATATTAAAACTATCGAATAAAGGGTAAAAATAATTAATATAAGAATCCAGCTTTTAAAGTTCTTTATAATGTTGTAAAAAAACCCAAAAATCCCAAGAATTAATGGCATCCCTAATAAAATAGATATATGATATAAAGCATTTGGTTCTCCTTTGCCCAAAAAATTCCAGCCGAAATATCTAAGATACATAAATTTAATTTGATAATCCCAGAGGGGAGCCCTTCTATTAAACAGGTTTAAAAAATTTGATTCTTTAATATACATTTCCATATTTATCCAGGATATCAATCCTTCCAAGGTACCTGTATTACCAACATCAGTTGGTAGATAATGCTGCGCACGGACCAGAAGATAAAGATGGATTGTCAAGCTTGTAAAATAAACTAAAACCATTACTCCCCAAAATTTATAATTGAATAAATATTTTCTTAAAGGAAAAATGAGTAGAATAAGAATTACCGGAATAAATGGGGTATTCAATCGATGGGCAGAAAAATCGATTCCCATGATAAAAACGAGTAAGAGAAACAGCTTTACCTTTTTGCGTTCGTCATCTTCAAACCAGATTAAAACAGCACAGAGAAGAATAATACCTGTCAGTAATAGTCCTAAAGTATATACCCTCGAAACATGTGCTTCAATCCAGATACTGTACAGAAAGGGAATAGACAAAGCGGTTATGAATGAAACAATATTCGCCCACTCATTTTTATGCGTTTGAAATTTGTTCAGAATAATCGACAGGGTATAATAAAAGCAAACAGCAGCAAAGGATGTTGATACAATGTTTACCAATGTTATTGCCTTTATTGCTGGAAGAAAGAAGAAAATAATTGTAAATAAACGACCAAGTAAAATATATAAAATCGATCCTCCGGGACTGGGAATACCCAAGTTGTAAGCCTTGGCAGCGTAATTGCCGCTGTCCCACCATCCGATAGATGGATGGGAGGTGTAAAGAAGAATTACAAAAGTTGAAGCAAATAGGATAATCGGAAAATATTTTTTAAAAGGCATGTTTACCCATTTATGATTAACATTATTTGTTATTATACAGACTGAAGGGAAAAAAGGATTCACTCCTCACGAATCAAAAATGATAAGATTAATAACTGTAGATTGATTATAATATTAATTAATTAATATTCAATTATGTTCCCATGAGGTGCACTGAAACTTTTAATAAATTAATTATTCTAAATATTTTAAAAAAATAAAAACCAAATTAAGAATATTTCCCCGACCATATTCGACAATCGGGTGCTTTAAGAATTAAAAGTAGTTGTAATATTACTAAAAAATTTTTAGATTACAATGAATATTTTCTCCTGCCATACAAATTCTTACAGTTTTAGTATGAATTTGTTTTATTGGCAATATTGGTGAGAATATAATATAGATATGTGAGTATAGCAGTCATACACATTTGGTTTAAATTTTAAAGTTTTTATTTTTTACTTGACTTTTTTTAACCATTAAATAATTTAAATTGATTTAAAAATGATAAAATTATATGTTGATAAGATGTGGATAAGTTTTTATAAAAAAATCCAACCATTGTAATTATTATACTTTCAATTTCCTGAATATTGAAATTTGTGTACAAAATTGTGAATAAAATTTTTAATAGTTTGTTTATTCACCGTTTAGTTATATCTGATTAAATAATCAAAAATGTGGATAAGTTTTTATAAAATTCATGTGGGAAAAATTTATCAAAATTTATTTTAGAAGATATTTGTTAATTTAGATAAGTTCTTGTTAAAAATATATTTTTAGCCTTTAAATACTCCAAAAACAGAAAATACGTCAATCATAATAAGGTTTATCAACTTATAAATGTATAATCGAAAGTTTTGGTGGTGAAATTAATCTAAAAAACAAGATTAAGGGAAAAGTGCAAGTTGTATAATAAATTATCCAATTCCTAAATAATATGAGGTGTAATTTATGGAAAAAGAGAGCATACTCATAGTTGAGGATGACAGGCAAGAGTTATCGAGTTTTGAAAAAACATTATCCAAAGAGGATTATAATATTACAGCAGTAGATAACATAGAAAAGGCTTTGAAATTGATAAAGGAGAATAAATATAATTTAATACTGATAGATATAGTAATGAAAAGAATTAATGGAATACAAATTTTTGAGGAAACTAAAAAGATTTCTCCTGAAACAGAAGTAATTCTAATTTTAGAATATGGATCAGCCGACATATCATTTAATATATTGAGAAAAGATGCCATTGACTTTATAGTTAAACCCTATGATAAAGATGAATTAAGAATAAGAATTAAACACGCACTTGAAAAACAAAAATTGGGAAAGGAATCTTTGAAAGATGAAATATATAAAAAAATGTCAGAAACATTAGGAGCAATTGCCCACGAAATAAATAATCCGTTAACAGTAATACTCGGCAATGCTGAATTGCTGCTTTATGATTTATCAAATGACAATCCGATATATGAACAGATAAAAGCAATTGAATATTCTGCGGTAAGAATTGCTGAAATCACAGAAAAAATGAGGAAAGTGAGAGGAATTGAAATAAAAAAATATACAAAAGATTCAAAAATAATTGATATTCAAAAAAGCAGTAAATTCGAAAAACCTGAAGAAAAAGCAGTTTTGATAGTCGATGATGAAGAATCAATAACAAGTCTATATTCAATGGTTCT
>JAUWXV010000224.1 GCA_030616165.1 bacterium
CATATGTTCTTTTTTGTAATTTTTACAAAAAAATTTGACTGGAGTTAAGCATTTTTTTAATGAGAAAATAAAAAAAGTTCCTTAATTCTTATATTTGTATAATTTTCAAAAATATGTTAACGGACAGAACGCTGCCTGCACTTTGTGTTCTGTCCCTACATAATAATCATTTATGATTAAATATATTGTAGGGACAGGACATTGTCCTGTCCTTCTGTATAAAGTAAAAGTTGATTTTATGTCATTTATTATTTAACAGAGCACTAGATAATAAAGTGTCCTTTTTTGAAACAAATAAATACGTTACCCGGCGAGAGTTTTTACAGAAGAGTACTGTGGTCGGAGCTTCATTTATTTTGAGTGAAAACAGCAAGATAATGAGGAATTCACCCAATATTCTCTGGATAATGACCGACGATCAACGTGTTGATTCGCTTCATTGTTACGGTTCATCCTGGGCGAAATCCCCGAATGTAGATGCTCTCGCAGTATCAGGTGTGCTATTCCGTAATGCGATTTCACAGTCTCCAGTTTGTGCGCCATCACGTACATCAATGTTAAGCGGAAAGTATTGTCGCTCAGTTGGTCTGATGGCAAATCGTGGTAAGGTTAAAGAGGGTACCTATCCATTAACAAGGAAATTTTCTGAAAACGGATACCAGTTAACGAATATTGGTAAGCTTGGTTCGAGTATGCCCGGTTACAAAATTTTCGACAATACAATCGATTCTCCCGGGTACGGTGGTCCAGCAGCAAGTCCATTTGAATTAATTAATGAGTTCAAAGGAAAAGAGAAGGAATTTGGCGTAATTAAACTTCCCGATTTTGTGATTATTTCCGGGACTTACCCACTGCCAGAAGAACGAACAGAACATGCTATCACGACCACAAACGCCATTGACTTTATTGAAAACAGACTCCGGGAACCGTTTTTCTTAAGGGTATCGATGATCTCGCCGCATACACCCGTCATGCCCCCAAAGCCGTATGACACTATGTTTGACCCGGACGAAATTCCGCTGCCACTCCCCACTGAGGAAGAACTAAAAAGTAAACCTGAATTTGAAAGGATAAAACTTATGCAGTTTTCTGGAAGCGCTGGAAGGATTACCAATAAGGAGGTTAAGAAAGCATGGGCTTCTTATTACGGTTTAACCGCATCAGTGGATCATCAAGTTGGACGGTTGCTGGAGGTAATGAAGAAAAATAACTTGATTGACAATACTATAGTAATTTTCACATCCGATCAAGGTGTTCAGATGGGTGAACATGGCATCTTTATGAAACGTAATTTTTATGAACAGACTGTTCTGTCTCCACTGATTTTGTCATGGCCTGGGCATATCCCGGATGGAAAAGTTATTGACACTCAAGTGGAATTGGTCGATCTGCTTCCGACATTACTCGAATTGGTAAATATTCCACAGGAAAAAGGTATCCACGGAAAAAGTCTTTTGCCGTTAATAACAGGGAAGACATATAAATTGAGGGAAGAAACTTTCAGTGAAATTGACCACAGTAGCTCTCAGTATCCTTTTTTAACAGAAGGCACCGGTCGAAGGGTTATGATTCGCACTGAAGAATGGAAATTAATTTATTTCGTTGATAAAACAAATCCAGACGGCGCCTTATACAATCTTCAGGAAGACCCTGGCGAAGTTAAAAACCTCTATTATAGCCCTAAATACAAAGAAATTATAAAGAAATTGGAAGCTATTGTAACCGACTGGAACGCATCAACATAACGATGATTCGTATTGTGAAAATAATCTCTGCGGAAGGGAAACAGGAGTAGAATAACAAGTTTTTAATGAGAAGAAAGCAACAGTGTTTAGCATATGCCTGTGAAGGTATAGAATGTAAATGTTACTGAAATCATTTTGGAATAAAGAATAAAGAGTTATAAACGAATGATTTTGGGGATTAGTTTTATTACGCTAAAAAATTGAAGGTCTTTCTAATGTCACGTAAATTCACACGCCGAAGTTTTCTTAAATATGGAACTGCTGCGAGTTTAGGAGCCGCACTGTTACCTGTTATGAACTGTTCAAAAATAAAAAAGGAGCAACCCAATATCCTTTTTCTTTATACTGATCAACAGCATGGTTTTACGATAAGCGAAAATGAGGATTATAAGTTTGAGACACCTGCTATGGATGCTCTTGCTGAACAGGGTGTAACTTTCACTAATTCATTTTGCTCTACCCCACAATGTTCTCCTTCCCGCGCCTCTATACAAACCGGTCAATATACCCATCGCACTGGGGTTATTACGAATCTAAACATGGCGGCAGGTAGAGGTATTCCTCTTAATCCTGCTCTCCCATCGATGGGAAATATATTCAGAAATAATGGTTATCAAACCGCCTATTATGGAAAATGGCACTTAGGGGGTGACCCAAAAGCTCACGGCTGGGGAGACTATAAGCAGGCTAAGGGGAATAAACTAACTCGTTTGGGAGTATCATTTTTAAATTCAAAACCTCGCCAACCTTTTTTTCTCTTTTTGTCGTATTTAAATCCTCATGATATTTATCAATTTGCCAAGCAAAATAAAGTTACAAAAAATATTTCGGAAATCCGCTTGCCGAGATCGTTTGAAGATGACCTGTCAACTAAACCCTACCCACAGCGTCAATTCATGCAGGAGGATCAGGGCAAATTCATGAAAAAAGCAGATGTTCCTACCTGGAAGGCATACCGACAATTCTATCGAGAAAAAGTCAAACTTGTTGATACAGAAATTGGAATTGTACTGGACGCCCTGAGAAAAACAGGATTAATGGAAAATACCTTAATCGTTTTTACTTCTGACCATGGAGATATGGATGCGGCGCACCGGCTTGTGTTCAAGGGTCCATTTATGTATGAAGAGATGATCAGGGTGCCACTTATTATCTCTTACCCGGGATATTTCCCGGTAGGAGAATCACGCAATCAGTTAATACAGAATATTGGCCTACTTCCCACATTGGCTGAAATTGCTGGAATTACACTCCCGCATAAGCCTGATGGAAAGAGCCTGATGCCGATATTACAAAGCGAAAACGCTAAAGGGAGAGACTTTATTTTCACAGAGTACTATGCCAAACAAGAGTGGATAACTCCAATCAGAAGCATCCGCACAATAGATTGGAAATACAATCTCTACCAGAAGTGGGGAGAAGAGTTGTATAATTTGAAAAACGATCCGATTGAAGTGCATAACCTTGCAGGCGATGAAGCATTTAAAGATAAACAACAGGAGTTACGCTCAAAATTGCAGGAGTGGATGAAAACAACCGATGATTATTTTATACATTTACGGGCAACCGATCGATCTGGACTAATATTAGATATATAAATCAAAGATAATTGTTTCTATATCGTGTATATCCAGCATCTAAACTTATATAAAATATGCTAACGGACAGAACGCTGCCTGCACACTGTGCCTGCACTTTGTGTTCTATCCCTACATAATAATCATTTGTGATTAAATATATTGTAGGGACAGGACAATGCCTGCACACTGTGTCCTGTCCTTCTGTTCTTATTATTTCTCTATTTCAAGAAATATCAAGAAAATACATATCATTTATTATTTAATAAGGCATTAGGGCATCGTTTACAATAAATTTAGAAAATGCTTTTTATTCTTATTAATCTTCATGTTCCCAAAATTTTAAAATGAATAAAAGTTTTTTATCTATTATATTCTCTTCATTCAAGTGGAAATTAAAAATTATACTATCAATAATTTATTAGCATATGAGGAGTCAATTATGCGCTTTAAATATTTATTTTACGCGATTGTGAGTTTCATTTTAATAGGATTTTTTCTGATACTTTCTTGTTCTAAAAAGAGTTCGTTAGAAATCAGTTCTTTTAAAGAGATAAAAGAACATTTCGCCAATCCGCCGGTAGAATTTCGGAGCGTTCCGTTTGCTGTGTGGAACGACGAAGTAACGGAAGAGAAGATCGAGAGACAGATAACTAAGTTACATTCTCAGGGAATTGGTGGTGTATTCATCCATCCGCGCTATGGTCTTATTACGCCATATTTTTCGGAAAGATATTTTTCTCTATACAAATTTGCTTATGAAAAGTTAAAAGAGCTGGGGATGAAAATGTGGCTGTACGATGAGAACGGTTATCCTAGTGGTATGGCGGGTGGTTATGTGCGTGCAGAAATGCCGGAAGCTGCCGGGAAAGCATTGGTACCTCACCGCTATAATACACTCCCAACCGATATAAAGGGAGAAGTATTGGTTGTTTTGAAATCGGAGAAATCAGGTTTTATTGATATAACTGGTCGGCTGGAAGAAGAAAAGTCAAAAACCGGAAAGTATTATATTTTCGAATTGGTTCCAAATTCTTCCGGAAAGTATGTCGATTTATTAATTGATGGTGTAACCGAAAAATTTTTAGAGATTACAGTCGAAGAAGGATACAAAAAGTTCTTTGGTCACGAGTTTGGGAAACTGATACCGGGGATTTTTCAGGATGAAGCTGATATTTCACCTCCTGGTAGAAACTCTTTAAAATGGACACCTGCACTGTTTTCAGAATTTGAAAAAGAATGGGGATATGACCTGAAACTTCATCTTCCCTCTCTTTTTGAAGAAGTTGGTGATTGGAAAAAAGTACGGCATAATTATTACTCTGTCCTGTTGCATCTTTTTATTGAACGATGGGCTAAGGTGTATTATCAGTATTGTGAAGAGAATAATTTACAGTTTACCGGTCACTACTGGGAGAATTGGTGGCCCAGGCCTGCACGTTGCCCGGACAATATGGCAATGTATGAATGGGCTCAGATGCCTGGTATTGATATCCTTGATAATGTTTACTGTGATGACTCCAGAGTCCAGAGGGACAAAGGGGGATATCAGCATTTGCAGTTCGGCAATGTCCGTGCTGTGAAGGAATTAAGCAGTGTTGCAAACCAGATGGGTCGCTCCCGAACCTTAAGTGAAACATACGGCAGAAGTGGATGGGATTTGAGATTCGAGGATATGAAACGCATTGGTGATTGGGAATATGCTCTGGGAGTCAATTTTCTAAATCAACATCTTTTCCAGATGTCCCTTAAAGGAACACGAAAACAAGATAATCCGCCATCATTTTATCACGAACCATATTGGGAATTGTACCATTTTATTTCTGATTATTTTGCACGTCTTTCTCTTGTCCTTTCTTCGGGTGAACAAATAAATAAAATTTTAGTTATTGAACCAACTTCATCAGTATGGATGTATTTCTCTACGATAAATTCGAATAAAAAGAACCTTTTGCTCGGTGACGCATTCCAGGAGTTTGTTACAAAACTGGTAAAACTTCAAGTCGATTATGACCTCGGATGTGAAAATATTATCAAGAATATAGGAAAGGTTGAAAATGGTAAAATTATTGTGGGAGAAAGAACCTATGATCTTCTCGTTCTTCCTCCTGGTCTCGAAAACCTGAATTCTTCAACAGTGTCTCTGGTGGAAAAATACCTTCAGGAAGGTGGTAAAGTTATTTCATTTGTGGAAACACCAAAATATTTCGATGGTTCAGAATCGGATAAAATTGACTTGCTTGCTTCAAAGTACAGCACAAATTGGCAGGCATTTGATCAATTGAATGCCCGGATTGTGTCTAATCTATTCACTTCGGAAGACTTTCAAATATTACACCCGGAAAACATTTCTGATATGTTGTTTCATAACCGCAGGCAGTTGAAGGATGGCGAGATGCTTTTCTTGGTAAATACCAGTATTGAAGAAAATGCTGCTGGCAGGGTAAAAATTAAAGGGCGATCTGTTTTGGAATTAAACCTGTTGAACGGTGATATAACTCCATATCCTGCATCAGTTGAGGGTAGTTCTATATCCATGGACTTTGATTTGCCTCCATCTGGCAGTCTATTATTATTTATCAGTCCATCTTCTTCAAAGATTCCATCTATT
>JAUWXV010000137.1 GCA_030616165.1 bacterium
ATTATACAATAGACAATTGGAGATATTTAACTTTTATCAACATTTTGTCTAAATTAAAAAAATAGGAGGGCATTATGGGACAACAGCAACTTTTATTAATTGTCTTAGGAGTAATTATTGTTGGTATAGCGGTAGCAGTTGGTATTTCAATGTTAGGTTCACAAGCAGCCCAAGCCAACTTTGACGCAGTGGTAGCGGATGTGCAAAGAATATCTGCTGATTCTCAGGGTTGGTACAGAAAGCCAACCTCTTTAGGTGGGGGAGGAAGATCTTTCGCAGATATTACTTTATCCTCAATTGGAGCCCCGAGTGCTAATGTTAATGGTTCCTATTCAATAACTGGTACACCATCTGTGAACACCTTTACTGTACAAGGTCTTGGTGTTGAAGATGGCGATGATGACGGCACTAATGTAACTGTTTCTTTAGCGGTTTATGCTGATTCGGTAGGTACGTTAACTGTAAACAGCAGATAAGTAGTTAATTTGTAAGAGGGATAGAGAGGTTTCTATCCCTCTTTTTAATTTCGTCGGTGAGATTATGGCAGATTTTAGATATACGACTGTGAGTTTAGAAAATAAAACGGTTCGGGGTATAATATCTGATAAAAGTTTAAAGAATGCCAAAAGAATTATAGACGGAATCTGCAGAAGGAATAATTTAAGACTTCTCAAAATTGAAAAAAAAGTTACATATCTGTATTCAGTTCAGAAACGAAATGAGAAACCTTCAAAAGGAGAACAAAAAGCATATTCTAAAGATGAAATAACCAGTGCTCTTCAAAAGATGGGGTTTAGAGTTCTTAAAGTACAAAAGAAATTGTTTGATTTCCGCTTTCCACCTCCATCTAAAGATATTGTGATGTTCATTAGAATTACCGCTGATTTGCTCAAAGAAAAACTCTCTTATAATGAAATTCTGACGCTATTGTTGAGCGATATGGAGAATAAAACATTAAAAGAGACAATCAGAGAAATAAATCAAGATTTAAAGGATGGTAAAGAAGGTAGAGAGGTATTTGGGAAACAACAAGGTGTTTTAGGTAAGTTTCCCTCTTACATGTTGGGTGTGGCTTCTACTAGCGGCGATATGGCAACTATCTATGAAAGCACTGCAAAATTTTTAGAAAGAAATGAAGAATTTAAAAAAAATCTCAGGCAAGCTCTTGTAATGCCGGTCGTCATACTGTTTTTTCTTTTCCTGGCAATTATGTTTTATGTTGCTTATATTTTCCCTAAAACAGCCGAGATGTTTCTCAAGTTCAACATTCCACTTCCCCCTTTAACGAGTGCTACGTTAGGATTAAGCGAATTTCTAAAGAATAATATTATCTGGATTTTACTTGGTGTAGGTGTGATAATTTGGTTTGTGATTAAATTTGTTAAGTCTCAAAAAGGAAGACTTCTTATAGATAAATCTATGCATAAAATTCCAGTCGTAGGACCACTTATGCATAAGACGAGCATTGAAATATTTTCAAGGGTTTTTTATGCACTTTATTCTGGTTCGGGAGAGAATATTACTGTGTTGAAAATAGCAGCAGAAGCATGCAGAAATACTTACATGGAAAAACGAATTAAAGAGATAGCAATCCCTATGATGATAAAAGAAGGGAAAGGATTGGTAGAATCATTAGAAAAGACGGGAGTTTTTACGAAAAATGCTTTATCCAGATTTCGGTCAGGAGCTGAATCTGGTACACTTAAAATAGCCGCATACCAATTATCTAATTATTATGAAAAAGAAACAACATATAAATTAAAAAATATTATAGATTTAATAAATATCTCAATTTCTATGTTCATTATGGTAGTTATGATACTTTTAACTCTTATTTCATCAGAAACAGCATTAATTAAACCCGAAAGTCCTCTATCACGTTAAAAAGGATAGTGTAAATTGGCTGCAAAGATTAAAACACTTATTGGTGAAAACCTTGTAAAAAAAGGGGTGGTGGATAACGAGACTTTAATTAAAGCTCTTGAAGTTCAAAACAGAGAACCTATATCTGCTCGTAGAAAAGTAGGAGATATACTTATAGATGAGTTTGGCGTTGACAGACATAGAATTTATAAAGAAATTGCCAAAATTTATGGATTCAAAGAGATAGTTTTGGATGGATATCAACTGGAAAAAGAACAAACAGAATTTATGAAATCAATAATTGAAAAGATTGATAGAAAAGATAGAGAGTATATTATAAAAAAAAGGATGCTCCCCTTTAAAATTAGCGATAAGAAGAAGGATGTTTTAATTGTTCTTGCAGCTGACCCTACCGATAAACATATTCCGGATGTGGTTATTCATTTTGGTTTTAATAAATACGAAATTGCTTATGCGCGTATGGAATGTATCGATGATTTGATTGGTAAAATTGCTCCGCTTAAAAATGAGTTTCTCCAGATTCTTGAAGAAATGACAGGTGAAGTAGAAACGCCATCTGAAGAAGAAGAAGGAATTGATGAAGATGCATTAGATGCAGAAATTCATCAAAGCAAGTTAACAAGTTTGGTTGAAGCAAGTTTAATTGAAGCTGTTCGTCAGAAAGCCAGTGATGTTCATATTATTCCGCAAGAAGGAAATAAGGTTGACTTTAATTTCAGAGTCGATGGAAGGTTAAAAGTATGGCATACTCAGGAGAAGACCAAACCAGAAGCAATGTCCGCAGTATTTAAAGACAGAACTAAAAATGTAGATAGATTTGAACGTGAATCCGCACAGGATGGATTTATTCAGAGAAAAGTTGATGATTATATCATAAGATATCGGGTATCTATTTTACCAATGGTAGGAGCTGAATTCGAGAGAAAATTGGAATCGATAGTAGTACGTGTCCTGGATGATAGAAAAGTAATTACAGATTTAGAAAAGCTGGGTTTACAAAAAAAGGCAAAAGAAGATTT
The DNA here is from genome assembly GCA_030616165.1 of bacterium. Lineage (GTDB taxonomy): Bacteria > SM23-31 > SM23-31 > JAUVVT01 > JAUVVT01 > JAUWXV01. Next base: position 2,904 of record JAUWXV010000137.1, read on the forward strand.
TGTTAAGGCTGTATCAAAACCACAGGGAATCGTAATTTTAACCGGTCCTACAGGAAGTGGTAAAAGTACTACACTTATAGCAGCATTGCATTATGTTATTGATCCTTCATTGTGCGTTTTAACTGTTGAAGATCCTGTAGAATATTTGATTAGAGGTGCACGGCAGCTTAAAATTGGTCCCAAAATGGATTTTGATCAGGCATTGAGGTCAATATTAAGACATGACCCTGATATCGTGATGCTTGGAGAGATGAGAGATGCTAAAACAGCCGACATTGCTATAAAGCTTGCCAATACAGGACACTTAACTTTTTCTACTTTACATACAAATGATGCTCCAAGTGCTATTTCCAGGTTGTTTAAAATGGGTGTTGAACCGTTTCTAATTGCTAATGCTATAAATATAGTTGTTGCACAGAGATTAATAAGGACCCTTTGTCCTAAATGTAAAAAAGAAATCAAAAATATTAATAAAAATATTCCAATAGCAATTGGATTCACAGAAGAAGAAATTGATAATACAACATTTTATGAACTTGTAGGTTGCGATGAATGCAATAGAGGATATAAGGGTAGAGCGGCAATTCATGAAGCGCTTCTTTTTACAAAAGAAATTAAAAAAATAATTTTTGATGCAAGAGAAAATATTAATGAAGAGGCGATTCGTCAACAGGGTTTAAAACATGGAATGTTAACACTAAGAATGTCGGGAAGGGAAAGAATTAAACAGGGTATTACAACATGTGAAGAAGTTGCCTTTGCGACTGCAGAGGATTAAAGCAAAAAGAAGTAAATGGTTGAAAATCCCGAAAATTTAATAGTAAACAAAAAAATAAAATTGTTGGATGGACTTTCAATTGAAGAGAAAATGGAGTTCTTATCATTTGGGTCTGTCAGGGAATATTATCTGCACGATAAAATTATTATTGAAAACCAGGATGATATGAACATATATCTGGTAATGGATGGCGAAGTTTCTGTATGGCGAAAGAATATTCCAATTTTCGAATTAAAAAAAGGAGACGTATTTAACGAGACAAAAATATTTTCACCAAAGCCAAATTCTATCACTGTAGTGGCAGAAAAACAAACGACAATAATGAAAATTGGACGGAAGGAAGTTTTGAATTATTTTAGTTTGAAACCAGAACGGCTATTTAAAATTTTTGTTTTAAATATCGTTTCAATATTATCAAAAAAACTTGAAAATTACGAAGAAAAATTGGTGAGTCATTATTATCAAGCTATCTCATTATTAAAAGGTGAATAGATAATGAATCTGGGAGAAACATTATTGGTTTTGGGTGCGCTGGTAATATTTTCAATGGCAGCACTTTACTTAAATGATTCAAAGTTTGATAATGACATGACACTTATGGAAACCGAATTTAGAACAACAGCTATTGGTATTGCTCAATCTTTTATTGAAGAGGCACAGTCTTTGAAATTTGATGAGATTTTAGACGATAGTACTTATACGGCAGGATTGCCTGATAATTTTACAGATATTGCTTCGTTAGGTCCTGATGCTGGTGAATCTTATCTAAATTTTGATGATGTGGATGACTTCAATGGCTATTCAGCAAATATAAATACGCCCAGAGCAAATTATGATGTGGATATAATTGTTAGTTATGCTGATTCAGTAAATGTTAATCCTGGGTACTTAAATAAATCTTTTTTAAAGATTATGGCTGTGAAGATAACGAGTATTTTCTTCAGTGATAGTATAAAGTTAGATTATTTATATAGCTATCGTTAGGGGATATTACTGATGAATGTATATCTTGATATAGTTTTTTCGATAATTATAGGGTCTATGCTTCTATTGATGATACTTGCATATAATTTTGATATGATTGAGACAAGTAGTATAAATAATATGTATTTTACAACTCAAAAAAATGGTTTTGACCTTCAAGAAATATTAAGGTATGATTTTAGAAAAATTGGTTTGGGAGTTCCGGATACTTCCGCTGTATTGTCGATTGCTGATTCAACTCAAATAAAATTTAAAACCGATCTTGATTTAGATGGCAGCATAAATGAAATACATTATTATCTTGGAGATTCGAGTTCAGCAGATTTCACCGAAAATCCCAACGATAGACTTCTATATCGTAAAGTCGATAGTAATCCACCAGAAACATATCCAATTGGTTTAATAAATTTTAATTTTACCTATTATGATGAAAATGGAGGTTCTACAATTATTTTAGATGATATAGAACAGTTAGAGTATAATTATTATTTAGAAAGCACCTTTGGATATAATGGAGAATACCCGGGAATGTTTATCAGAGGGAGAATAAACCTAAAAAATATAGATTAATATGGGTAAATCAGTTTTAATTGTTTTAATGGGATTTCTTATTATTTTTAATATTATTGCAATTAATATGAACAAAACAGGTACAGAGGCTGAGGTTACTCTTTATGACTCTTACAGTAGCGTGATGGCAAAGGATATTGCTGAAAGCGGTGTAAATGCTATATTATCAAAATTAGTATATAACTCGTACTGGCGTGGAGAAAAGTCGAGCATTGCACTTGCTGGTGGGAGTTTTACTGCTGGAGCCGTAAGTGATACTTCTTTGGGTCCATTCGGTATAAAAGTGTATTCATACAGCAATTTCAATAGTATTTTAGATACTGTTTTTGTATATTTGACAATCGAGTTATCCTTCCCTATTGGAGTGCGTGCCGGTGTAACAGCAAACTCAGATATATCAACAAGTGGTGGTTTAACAATAGACGGAAGAAATCACGATGAGAATGGAAATGTAATTGACACAACAGGAACTTATGGAATATCCACCACATCTACTTTTATTCCACTACCGAACTGTTATGTGGGAGGTACCGTCAATAGTAATGATTATACACCATTGAGACCGGGTCATCCAAAATACGATCCAATCGTTGTTGAAGAAGGAGTCACATGGGAAGGCGGGTTTCCTGACACACCTGATAAAGTAATGGGAGGTGAAGCTGCCGGCTACCCGGAAGGGACATTGAAAAGTATAGCTCAAAGTGGATTTAATGGCAGTCAATATGTCACTTATCCCCCATCTGAACCGTCATATCCGCTTAGTGGCGTGACGTATATAGAATTGACCGTGGGTGAATATAACCCTCCAGATTTTACTAATAGTAGTGGAATATTGGTGATTCACAATTCGAGTTCGACTGCTGCAATAAAAAATTTAAATACTGGTACTTTTAAGGGATTAATTATTGCTGATGATATTGATAAAATTAAGTGCGAGGTAATTGGCGCCGTGGTTGGTTTAACAACAACACCCTCGGGCAATCTTATCGGAAATGGAGACGGGATTATAAAATACAGCTCAACACTTGTTAGCCAGACTACAACTGGTTTACCTGGTGTAAAATGTGATTTAAACATAGTAAAATGGATTTATTAGTATAATGTATTTAATTATAGATACCACAAACTTTATTATCAGGGTTCATATAATTTAATTTGATAAATTAATAAAACAAAAACTAATAAATATTTTTGTAACATATCTATGGAAAAAGAAATAATTAAAAAGGTTATATCTGAAATTCCTGATAATCTTACAGGGGTGGATAGACAAAGGGTGATTGGGGAAAAGGTAAATAATTTTTCTCTTGAAGAACGAACTGCTTTAAGAAAATTCTTGGAAAGCGCTATGACAAAGATGAAAGAAAACGATGCTTCTGATATAGATTTAGGTGGATATGGATGCACAGGATTTATCTGGTATCGTATTCATGGAATAAAGAAATCTGATGAGTCATTTGGAAATTTCGCTCCACTGGAAACAGATGTTTTGTGTCAGAATCTTTTAACTCAAACTCAAATGAATTACCTATATGAAAACAGGAATTTAGATTTTTCCTATAAGATTGAAAAGGATGGAAAACTATTTCGATACAGAGCAGACATGTATTTTGATTTAGATCATCTTGCATTGAATTGTCGATTTATTTCCAATATAATCAGACCTTTTAAGAATTTGAATCTGCATCCTAATGTAGTTAAGGCATTAAGCTTAAAAACAGACAAATATGGTTTAACGTTGATTACTGGCATTACCGGGTCGGGAAAAAGTTCGACACTTGACAGTATAATTGATGCAAATAATAAAACTATAGAAGCTCACATTGTTATAATTGCATCTCCAATTGAAACAGTGCACACGTCGAATAAATGTATAATAAGACACAGGGAAGTCGGTAGAGATGTCCGTTCATTTAAAGCAGGGGCAATTCAGGCTTTAAGACAGGACCCAGATATAATTGTAATTGGCGAGATGAGAGACCCCGATACTATAATTACTTCTCTTGAAATAACAGACAGCGGGCATAAAGTGTATTCAACATTACATACTGCTTCAGCAGTAGAAAGCATCGATAGAATCATAGGTGAATGCCCATCAGAAGAACAGGAAAGAGTCAGAATGAGATTGGCAGACACATTAAGATGTGTCATGTCTCAGAAGTTAGTTTCAACTGTAGATGGAAAAAGAATCCTGACAAAAGAAATTATGTTAATGACCCCCTCTATAATGGCAGCAATAAAGAATAATAACACCGGTGAAATTTATCAGATGATAAATGAAGGGAAAGCAAATGGAATGACTACTATGGAGCAAGATTTGTTAAGGTTGGTTAATGAGGGGAAAATAACAGAACCTGAAGCAGAAAACTTTGCAAATAATAAAAAACGTATGAGAGAACTATTGGGAATAGCTTAAAAGGAGAAAAAAATAGTGGAAGCCCTTGGCATCTGTGTAGATGGTAATGAATTAAAATTTGCACATCTAGGAAAGAGGAAAAAAAGTATTGAGATAATTGGTTTGGATAAAGTTTTTATTAAAAAAACTGGTAAGGGAAAAGTATCTCAAAAAGAAACCGAAGAGGGTTATGAGGATGTATTGGGTTTAGAAGGTTCAGAAGAGGCGGCTGTCCAGGAGGAGGTTAGTCCTGAATTAGAGAGCAATATGCTATTTAATACATTTTCTAAGTATTCAAAGAAAAGTCTTAAAGCCGGAATGAATATTTTGCAATCAGATGTGTCATTTACTAATATTTTTACAGGCATTGGTTCAAAAGAAAAGAATATTAAAAAGAGAATTAGGGAGGAATTGGAAAAGATTTCGAGTGATATAAATGATGAAAACTTTGATTTTATCACAAAAAGCAGAAATGAATATATAGCCTTTTATCATAATAATAGATTAGACTTATTGAACCAGATTTTGAATTTAAAATCCGCTGTAAAAAGTGATATAAAAATCACACTTATAGATATCAATGAGGTATCTTTGATAAATCTCTTTATGAACATGATTGAAACTGATGAGGAAGTAAATATTTTGGTGTATGTTGGAAATGAGTTCAGCAGAAGTATATTTTTTCAAGGGGAAAAAATAATTGATTTTTCTCAATTGATTAACGAAGGATATCGTTCTGATGGATTGCTTACAGATCTGTATGGTAAGATTATTTTCGTGATTGATACGTTGGGATTTGAAGAGATAAATAATATATTTATCACTGGCGATGGAAATCTTTCTCAATATGAAGAATTTTTTAAAGAAAAATTCCCTGAAAGTGTAGTCTCAAAATTACCTTTTAAAAATTTTTTCAATGTCATAGATGAATCCAAAAAAGTAGAAGTCGATAGCTTTGCCATTCCAATTTCTCTTGCGTGGAAAATATTAGAGGGAAAAGAAAAATCTTTTATAGATACCAACTTTTTACCTATAAGCATTCGGAAACAGCAAAAGGCGTTAAATATTGCATGGCATGGATTCATTATTATTATTTTGATTATTTTATCAATTGCTTTTTCTTACAGGGAAAATGAAAACATTGATAATGAAATAAAAAATATGAAGTCGGGAATAAGTTTATTGAATATAAAAATCGATAATATAACCCCTGTGGCTCAAGCAGTTGATAGTATCGCAAATGAGATAGCCAAGATTAAACCTAATATAGTATTGGTGGATAAATTAAAACCTGAAAATATGTTACATTCTGATTTATTGAGGTATTTGTCAAATAATATAAGAAATTTAAACTCAATATGGGTGAATGAATTTTTGGCTTCGGGTAAAACTTTTTCTTTTTCAGGAAATTCTTTATATAGAACCAGAATTCATAAATTGGCAAGTGCTTTTGAACAATCAAGAATAAATAATGTAGATTCTAAACAGATTATGGATAAAGATATTTTTGATTATTACATTTCAGGAGAAATTCCTGGTAAAAAATAGAAGGCATTATATGTCGAACACTATAAAAAACAGCATAATACTTGGTTTGGTCTTTTTATTAATATCTGGGTTTAGCTATTATTGGTTAAAAATCTATAAGGGGGAAGATTTAGAAGGGCTTACTGCAGTGAGATTTGAAAAACAAACAGAATTTGAGCAATTAAAACAACTTGCAGATAAATACGATGTTTTACTTGATACATTAAAAGACTTAAATGAAGCGTTTTACAATAAGGATAAAATACTGCCATCTTATGAAGATTCAAAGGTAAGTCTTGAATATTTTAATGCCTTAGCCTCTATGGGGGACAGTTATATTAATTTTACGTTTAGGACTGGAAGCAAACAAGAATTTGATGATTATTTGACTACGAGCTATGAACTTAATGGAGAGGCTTCATTTTATAACCTTTATAATTTTATCTGGAGACTGGAAAATTATAAAAGATTGTATAATATCCAATCACTAAACCTTCAAGAGGTTAAAAAAGTCGATAGTCCTGATGAAGAACCGAGAAGTTATGTAAAATTCAGCATGGTAATAACGGGATTTTCTTCTAAGGAGAAACTTAGTACAAGTGAAGAAATAATAGACAGAAGGATGAGCGAA
>JAUWXV010000173.1 GCA_030616165.1 bacterium
CTATCGTTGCATTCCATGATGTTCTGCACGGTTTTGAGGGACCCGTTCGGGTAATGACAGAGCACATACTGCTGTCTGACCAGTTTGGTGCCTGCGGAGTTTGCGGCTCAATCGGCTGGTCACAGTATCTCGGAAAGTCACGGGAAACTCAAGTCTATTGGGAATCTAAGTTACGACTTTACAAACGGCTTATCCGACTCGTGCCCCATGGGGCATTGCACAGAAAAATAAAAGGTCTCGAACGTCATATCTATAAGTTGAAGCGTGCCTTAATTCCTCACGGAGAAGTCAATCCAACTCGATGGATTGAAAATGTAAAATTTTTCGATATTAACAATTAACCGCCTATAAACTAATTAAAGACTTCTAAAAAATTTTTACACATTTTGTTAATATTTTGTCCCACAGTCTCGGGATTATTTTTAGTTTGTTTGTTTAGATCGATTTTACTAAATTAAGAGCGTCATCTTCATAACCTCCCACTGCTATTATAAATTCATCACAAATTGGGAGAATGGAAGTAATTGGCTCAACAAATGGGTAATCGTTTTTTCTTGGTCAGATTAAAAATTTATAAATTTCCAATTTATCCTGAATATTAGGGGTGGATTGGAAATAGGTATAAAGTTTCTTTGCCCACTTTCTTTGAAAAGAAAGTGGGTGAAAAATAGATATATAATAAAATAAAAAGGTATATATTTCAAATGAAAACTGAGTACAATCAAGATAAAAAAAAAGGTGGGTCGCTTTCCTTATGTATGATAGTAAAGAATGAGGAGGAAAATTTTAAGAGGTTTTTGCCATCTATTATTGATATTGTTGATGAATTGATAGTGATTGATACTGGTTCAATGGATGATACCATAAGAATAGCAGAGGAATTTGGTGGGAAAGTTTACAATTCTCCTTGGGAAGGAGATTTTGCAAAATTGAAAAACGAGGCAGGGAGTTATGCATACTCTGAATGGCTATTGATAATTGATGCAGATGAGAAGATATCGAAAGGATTAAAAGATGAAATTATTCAAATAGTTAAAAACGGCAGTGAATTCAATGGATATTATATGCCCAGGAAGAATTATTACCTTGGAAAATGGCTAAAATTTGGAGGCAACTACCCTGATTATCAATTAAAGTTTTTCAGAAGAGGAAAAGGTGTGTATCATCCTCCGCCTCTCCATCCAAAAGTTATTATCGATGGAAAAATCGGCTATCTCAAAAATCCACTTGAACATTTTCCGTATGAAACTGTGGGTGAATATTTAAAAAAGTTTGAACTCTATACTACTTATGATGCCTTATTTTTAGAAAGGAAAAATGTTAAAGTTAATTTTATAAATTCAGTAAGATGGATTGTAATTAAACCTTCTATCAGGTTTATAAAGAGATATTTTTTGAAGTTGGGCTTTTTGAATGGAATTCCAGGCTTATTTGCTTGCATTTTTGATGCTTTAAATTATGCTGTAAAGTATATTAAGTTATGGCATATATATGAAAATAAAAAATATGGATAAGTAATTTTGTAAATTAAAAACTTATTTTTTTATTAATAAATGTAGGGGCTCGATTTATCGAAGCCGTCCTTTATTCAAAATTAATCCTTGTATTTGAGGAGTAAATCCTATGAGAAAGACTAAAATTATTATATTATTTTTGACAATTTGCTTATTTTCAGGATATTTGCAAAATATAAAATATAGTGTCTGTTTTGCCGGACAAAGTGATTCAAGAGAAATAATAATAGGCGCGATGAAGAAAGAACTGCAGAGGTCAATGAAAAAACTAAGGATGGAGGGATTTGAATTCCCTTATTTTATAAGTTATTGGATAAAAGAGGAACACTTGATATCTATTTCAGGCAAATTTGGCTCGGTAACCTCTAATTCAGAAAGGGAAAGAAGGTCGGTTTATGTGGAAGTGAGAGTGGGTGATTATGAGTTTGATAATACTGAAAGGAAAGGCGGTCGCTATGATTTCAGCAGTTTCGGACTTATTCCGATGTCTTCATATACTGTTCCCCTTGAAGATGACGAAATTTCCATTAGAAGCGTTTTGTGGTATCTGACAGATATGAAATATAAAGAGGCTCTTGATAATTACCTGAAAAAGAAAGGAGAAAAGATTTTTTCTGTTGAAGAAGAACACATTGATGATTTTTCAAGAGAAGATAAATATATTTATTACAGTGAACAAAAGAAATTAGAACTGGAAAAAGATAAGTGGCTGAAAATTGTTCGTGATATAACAGATTATTTAGGAAAGATTGAAGGTCTTTATGAATCTAATATGAATGTTTCTGGAGAAAAGGTTGTTGATTATTTTGTGAATTCAGAGGATTCAGAGATTGCTGATGAATATATTAATTATTCAGTTAATATTTCAGCAAAAATAAAATCCGAGGATGGAATGTCTATAGAAAACTTCAGGAATTATAAGGTAACAGAGTATGATGAGATTCCGGATTATGAAAAATTAAAAAAAGACGTGGAAAAGATGGTGGATGAACTTCTACAATTGCAAAAGGCGGATGAGATGAAACCCTATACAGGACCAGCGATTCTTGACCCAAGTGTTACTGGAGTGATTTTTCATGAGGCTATTGGTCATAGGCTTGAAGGAGAAAGACAAAAAAGGGAAGAGTCAGGACAGACATTCAAAGATAAAATCGGTGAAAAGATTGTTCCTGAGTTCTTGACTATAATTGATGACCCCACTTTGAAGAGATTTAATGGTGAATCACTTTTTGGCTATTGTAAATTTGACAATGAGGGGATTCCTGCTCAAAAGGTTGTGTTGATAGAAAACGGAATTTTGAAAAATTATCTTCTATCAAGAACTCCAATTAAGGGATTTAGTAAATCTAATGGACACGGCAGAAGCGATGGGTCACCATTTCAGGGTGACCCTGTTGGAAGAATGTCAACATTTATTATAAAATCTAAAAAAGAATTTAGTTATGATGAATTGAAAAATAAACTTATCGAAGAATGCAAAAGGCAGGATAAACCATATGGTTTTATCATAAAAAAGGCAATCGGAGGAGAAACATATACCCAAAGGGGTGGAATGCAGGTTTTTAAAGAATCACCAATCCTTGTCTATATTGTTGATGTTGATAGTGAAGAAGAAAAATTGGTAAGGGGAGTGGAAATTGTTGGAACGCCACTCTCCAGTATAAATAAGATGATTGCTTCAAGTACAGAATATGAAGTTTATAATGGATACTGCAGTGCAGAGTCAGGTGTTATTCCTGTATCGACAATTGCTCCATGGATATTGACAAGCGAAGTTGAAATGCAAAAAAGTTCTTCCAGAAAAAGTAAACCGCCAATTTTGCCGTCACCTGTGTTTGATGAATGAGTTATTTCTAATCTATGTATTTTATTATGGAAAAGACTGAAGCGTTTGATCAAATGAAGGTGTGCTTCTTCCATTCTGATGCTAAAATGTTTAAGCCGAATAATGTTATGGACTTTATCTAATAATTTTGCTTTTGACATAATTATAAATTTTTTTAGTTTTTTTATTGAAATCTTACATTGAATATTGTATACTTATTTAATAAGATATTTCCTATATACCGTGATAAAAAATAGTAGATTAAAATAAAAAATGCAGGAGAATTATACTACAGATACTCGTTTGATAACACAGAATCCAGTAATGTATTTGCTGGTTAAGTAACTATTATAAGACCTATAAAATTCACATTTATAAGGCATACTATATGAACAGAAATCAAGCCAAACAAACACTAAGAAATATCTTCAATTTAAACCATTTTTATGAAGACCAATGGGAAACTATTGAGCGAATATCGAACGGTGAAAGAATTCTCCTTATAGAAAAAACTGGTTTTGGAAAATCGCTCTGTTATCAATTTCCAGCAACGCAATTTCATGGACTAACTGTTGTGTTCTCCCCTCTTATCGCTTTAATGCGTAATCAGATTAAATACCTCAAATCTATCGGAATATCTTCTGAATGTGTTAACAGCGAACAAGAACCTGAAGAAAATTCTGAAATATTTGAAAAAGCCAAACAAAGTAAAATTAAAATCCTTTATATTGCACCAGAACGACAGGAAAATCAAGAATGGTTAGAGGCGGTTCGAAAAATGAAGCTTTCAATGGTTGTTGTTGATGAAGCCCATTGTATTTCAGTATGGGGACACGACTTTCGACCAGCATTTCGAAGAATCATCAGCCTTGTAAAATTATTACCCTCTAACTTCCCAGTTTTAGCAACCACCGCCACTGCTACGGAAAGAGTTGCAAATGACATCATTGCTCAAATGGGTGGGAATGTTAAACTGATTCGTGGTAATCTGCTTCGTGAAAACTTCTATCTGAGTGTTGTTCGAGTTGATAGTGAAGAAGGAAAAATGGCGTGGTTAGCAGAATTTCTTAAAAACCAAAATGGGAATGGATTAATTTACACAGGAACCCGTGTAAACACAGATTTATTTGCATCATGGTTACAATTTGTTGGGATAGATGCCGCTAACTACAACGCTGGTCTTGATGCTGATTCAAGAAAAGAAATTGAAGATGGCTTACTGTCCAATCGGTGGAAATGTATTGTTTCCACTAATGCTCTTGGGATGGGATTTGACAAGCCCGATATTCGTTTTATCATTCACACTCAAATTCCTCAATCCCCAATACACTATTATCAAGAAATCGGAAGAGCGGGTCGTGATAGTTTGCCGACAAAAATTGTTCTTTTATACAATCCTGTTGATAGAGAATTGCCGGAACATTTTATTAATAACAGCCGACCATCAATTAATAAATACCAACGTGTAATTAATGCGCTTAAACAAGAACCATTAAGTATACACAATTTAATGCGTAAAACGAATTTGACTCAAATACAAGTTCGGGTTATCAAAACCGACTTAATTGACCAGAGGATTATTCGCGAAGTAATGTATGGTAAGAGTAAAAAATATGAATATCAATTCCGTGCCCCTCAATTGGATACCAGACCATTCGAAATATTACGCCAGTTCAAAATCGCTGAACTTAAACAAGTAATTGAATATGCTGAAGCGGCAACCTGCCGGATGGATTTCCTTTGTAAATATCTTGGTGATAACTCTGTGGGAAGGTGTGGAAAATGTGATAACGATTTGCAAATTATAAATAAATTTACATTAACCGATAACTGGAAAAATAAAATCAAAGAATTTATAGAATGTTATTTCCTAGAACTGAAAGTCGAATCCAGAAACTCAAATATTGTAAACGGTGTTGCTTCAGGATATTATGGTTTTTCCAACATTGGCTCTGTAATTCATCGATGTAAATACGAAAATGGCGGTGATTTCCCCAATCATCTTTTAATACAAACATTAAGAGCATTCAGACATAAATTTGGAAAAGAGAAATTTGATTTGGTCGTGTATGTACCACCGACAGAATCCGGTGATTTGGTAAAAAATTTTGCTGAAAAAATTGCGAAAATTTTGGGATTTCCATTTTCCAATGGATTGAAGAAAATTTCCAAAACAGAGCCTCAAAAAGTATTTGAAAATTATATTTTAAAAAGGGAGAATGTTAAAGGCGCTTTTACCTTTGAAAATTCTGCTGAAATTATTGGAAAGTCCATTCTATTTGTCGATGATATATTTGATAGTGGAACAACAATCAAAGAAATTGGCAAAATGTTCACATACTTAGGTACCGCAAAAATTGCTCCACTGGTGATTGCAAAAACGATTGGCGGTAGTTGGGATGATATAACCAAACCTGCTGGTCTGACAAAAAGAATAGTGAATACGAAAAAGGATAATTTGAAAATTGATTTGTATAAAATATTAAGGCGATGGCGGGTGCGAAAAGCGAAAGAATTGTCGATTCCTGCTTATTGTATATTATCTAATGCAGCGTTAAAAAACATTGCTGAAATGAAACCAGAAAATTTTATGGATTTATTGGAAATCCACGGTCTTGGGAAAATTACGGTCAAAAAATACGGTGAAGATATTTTGAGACTGGTCAATAAAGGTTTTGAAACAAAGTCGGAAGAAACTACAAAAAAACCTAAAATCCCATCCTATATTGAAGAAAATCGAAAAATTTACCCGAATGCTTATAAACCATGGACCGAAGAAGACAATAAAAAGTTGTGGCAATTGTATAACAGGGGCATGAAAGTTGAACATCTATCTCATTTTTTCAAAAGGACTAAAGGGGCGATTTCTTTAAGAATTAATAAATTATATATCAAGTATGGCAAATAAGGGGATTTTGTAATGAGTGATTACCCATATTGGATGGCACTTGCCCATTTACCAAATTGGCTAACGGAAAAAATTAACAGCCTAATTGTTGAAATCATACAAAATCGTAGAATTTCATTTGTAGAATTCTTTGAACTCAATAAGAATGAATGGCAAAATGAATTCCAGTTAAATGAAAAAGAAGTAGAAGATTTGCAAAATACTAAATTAGAGCTTCCAAATTACTCATTTCTTGCAGAAAGTTTACTTGAACAAGGTTTTAGTATTATCACAATCAACTCTGAAGAATATTCAAAAACCCTTAAACAAAACCTTAAAATGAAATACTCCCCACCACTCCTATATACTAAAGGAAATATAAAATTATTAAACGAGTCTTCTGTTGCAATCGTGGGTTCGCGAAAGGCATCAGATATTGCTTTGGAGTTCACTAAAACCATTGCTAAAAACTTTGCAAAGAACTATCAGATTGTTGTGAGTGGTTTTGCTAAAGGCGTGGATAAAACAGCGCTTGATGCAACACTGGAAGTTCATGGTCATAGTATCATCGTTTTACCTCAAGGTATTATGACTTTTACCAGTGGCTTTAAGAAGTATTATGCCCAAATCATTGAAGGTGATGTTCTTTTGTTAAGCACTTATCATCCCAATGTGCCCTGGAGCGTAGGATTGGCAATGGGTCGCAATATTTACATTTATGGATTGGCTGATAAGATTTATGTTGCTGAAACTGATTTAAAAGGCGGGACATGGACAGGTGTAATGGATGGTTTAAAAAAAGATCGTACAATTTATGTGCGTGAGCCGGAATCAGATGAAAAAAATGCAAATTATTTGTTGATTGAGAAAGGTGCTATACCTGTAGATATGGATGGTAAACCTATTCAGGTTGAAGATAAAAAATATTTTGAACTACAAATTAAGAATATTCTTTCATCAAAGCCTCTTACAGCAAAACAAATCAAGGATTGTTTACACCTTGATATTGATACTCTAAAATTATCACAGTTGATATCTAGTATGGATTTCATTGTATCGGAAAAGATTAAAAAAGTAAAAAGTTTTCGCTTAAAGAACAAAAAAAAATTGCAAGGTAACTTATTCGAATAAATCACAGTAATTCACATAGTATTGATTACAAAAATAAACTCAAATTTAAACCAGACTAAATAACCCCCAATGTACCTGTTACTTATAAGCATGGACTTTTGATGATTTTGAGTTTTCCATTTCGTTTAATAGTAAAGGTAAGTTACTGGTGAGATTTTTCGTTAAATAAGAAATTAAACTATGATATTCAAGAGTGTTATACTGCATATAGCCGTGTTATAATACGGCGTTTAGTAATGTGTTTAATATTTAGGCTGAAATCGATACTTCTATATTGTAACTTAGCAGTTCCTCGTCGCACGGATCCAATGTTTAGTCAGTTTCCTGCAGCATAATCTTGTCTAAAAGAAAATATTAACTGCTCACAATTAAAACTATAGTTGTAGGTTGTGGAACTCGTCTATTGTTTATGAATAACTATGATCCCTCTATATTTAATACATCGTTGCACGAAAAGACAAAGAGGGATAAATGCCCGCTCTATGGTAATGTCAAAAGTTCTATGAAAAACGAGGATAAAATATGAAACCACAGAGGAATACTCTGTGTACTCCAAAAGAATTTCCTTTAAAAGATATAACAGAAAGAATAATTTCTTGTGCAATTGAGGTTCATTCAACA
>JAUWXV010000004.1 GCA_030616165.1 bacterium
CAGAAACAAGCAGATGTTACAATTGACCTGGCAGGGATGTTCAGACTTAAAAAGAGCGATACTACAAAAAGGGCAGGAGCAGGAAATGTAAGAATAAGAAGACCTATTATTAAAGATGAAGAGGAGAAAAAAGAAGATTCAGAAGATAAAGAGGAGAAAAGTTTTTTTCTTTTTAGAGGTTTTGCTTCTTTGATAAAAAAGGTCAATCCGATATCTTTAAGATATTCACAAACTGTAAATGTCCGAAATGTAGGTTTAGAAGCAAATCCTTCTTTAAAATATCAGTTTGGATTAGATAATGATCCCGGTGTTTTATTTAAAGCAAATGTGGGGACAAATCAAGGCTCGGTTATTATAACAGATGATTTTAACATCACTACTGGCTTTAATTTTACAAGTAATATCAAAAGTGTTTTAAACTATTTAAAGAGAGATAATACTACCGAGCGTGCAAATACTTATACTGGAAATATAAGTGAGACATACATTATTTTAGGTGATAAAAAGATTCCGTTTTTTAACTGGAAATTTTCTTTGAGCGGGCTTGAAAAGCTGAAATTTTTATCATCTCTTTTTCGGACTGTATCTTTTAGTCATATTTATTCCGGAACAAAAGAAACTCAATTACAGACGACTGATAATGTTTATATACCAATAACCGAGTCTTATAAATCGGGATTTAGACCTCTTGCTGGTCTGACATTTAATTGGAAAAATGGAATATCTTCAAAATTCACCTGGAATGTTTCGGAGACCATTAGTGATAATTTAAAAGTTAATTCCAGCAGTAAAGTTATTCAGCAGAATATTAGTTTTATCACCACTTACCTTACAAGGGGAGGATTCAATCTTCCCCTGCCTTTCTTAGGTTCAAAAAAGGTGGATAATAATGTTAGCTTCAGATTTACGTTTAATATGAGTTCCAATGCAACATTTAATAACAATCCCCAGGGTGAATATATAAAGTTTAGCGAAAATTCAAACTGGTCGTTAAAACCAGAAATTACATACAACTTCAGTTCAAGGATTAGCGGCGGAATGCACTTTGAACTGATGAGTATCAAAGATAATTTATCAGGCAAGAAATCCACTAAAGATTTTGGCATCTCCGTTGATATTATTATTGCAGGAAGTTGATACAAAAATAAGAGATTTGTTATTTAATGTGAATAGATGTATTGCCGCTGTAAAAATGCAGCAGCATTTCCTGGTTCTGCTTAATTATTAAAAGAACGTTAATAAATTATCAATCACGCAGAATTTTTATTAGAGTTTCTCTCCTTATTTTCTTTTAAAAGAACCAGCTGTAATTTATTATGGCAAGATATATTCTCCTTTAACTGTATCCATTATATGCGTTTTTGCAACCTGTATCAGTGCTTTGATAGACAATATAGTTATAGGAACATTCTTTTGGTGAATAAACTGTGAATTTCATAAACAAACTGAGTATTTTGAGAGGTAAGTGGAGCGTTCTGATTTTTTCTTTGGCTGCCTATGTAATGACGTTGGTTATTCTATTCTTTTCTTTTCCGCTTCAACAAAGTTTGGAACTGCTGTTCTTGCTTGTATATATGACCTTTGCGTGTACCTTCTTTCCCCTCCCAACACCTCCAACAATTATGGTCTATGGTGAAAGCTTTAACCCTATCCTGGTAGCTATAGTCGGTGGGATTGGCACTTGCATAGCAAGTTTAATTGATTACACTGTGATAACCTTTATTTTTGAGTACAAAAAATTCGCAAAGTTAAAGCAGACGAAGACTTATAAATATTGTGCTTGGTTTTATAACAAAGTTGCTTTCATAAGTTTAGTTATAGCGGGTTTTACCCCCATTCCATTTGAACCCTTCCGATTTTTGGCTGCTGCTACGAAATATAACAGGGTCAAATATGTTCTGGCTATATTTATAGGTAGGGCGCCGCGATATTATCTCCTTGCGAAGTTTCAACATCTGTTTCCCATTCCACGCAGCATTCTTATTGGTTCTATTCCTTTGATACTGATAATCGGACTAATAAGGGTGCTTTGGAATAGAAGAATTCAAAAGAAGACTCTGCAGGAACACATATATGAGGAGAATGTCAATTAAGCCTCGTGATTCTGTTAATCAGGAGGGGCTTGTGAAAAGTCATAAGGTAAAAGTTAAAATAATATAAATATTCAGCCAAAAATTTTGATTGATTTTATAAAGTATTATCATATATTATAAAAAATAAATGAATTCATAAAATCTTAAATTCGTTCAAGTTAGATAAGGAGGAATACAAACGAAAGATATGTCGTTGACTCAATCTTTGCGGATTTTGGGACGGGCCCTGCGTAATTATATAATCGAAAAGCCGCTTGTTGTTTCATTTGAAGTTACCCATTCTTGTACCTGCAATTGTCTTCACTGTGTTATGGGAGGAATAAAAGAAGAAAAGGATTTACTCGAACCAGCAGGCTATACAGCCCTGGTGTCATCATTACGCCCTTGTGTGGTGCAGGTGTCAGGTGGAGAACCACTTCTCAGACCAGAAGTGGTAGATATAGTTAAAGCGATTAAAAAGTATCATAACGGTCTTATACATGTAATTCTTGTAACTAATGGTTCTCTTTTGAATAAAGAGAATTATGCAGAATTGAAGGAAGCTGGCGTTGACCGCTTTT
Source organism: bacterium (assembly GCA_030616165.1). Classification (GTDB taxonomy): domain Bacteria; phylum SM23-31; class SM23-31; order JAUVVT01; family JAUVVT01; genus JAUWXV01. The sequence goes on from JAUWXV010000004.1 coordinate 2,654, forward strand.
TTGTATCGCTTGACTTCCCCAATGAGAAACACGACGAGTTTCGGCGGCATCCCGGTCTATATGCTCATCTGCATGAAATCATCCTGCGTCTTGCAGCCGAGTCTGGTTATGATGATATTGCGTTGAATTCTGCAATAACCCGATTGAACCTGCCATATCTTATAGATTTAACAAATAAAGCTGAGGAATGGGGTGTATCCATCTCTTACAGCACCTATGGTCTTTTCGTAAGAAAGATAAAAACTTCTTTATTTACTCCAAAGAAGACTTGGAAATGTTACAGCAGCAAATACTTTATCGAGACACGGTATATCATTTTTCTATTTCTGATTGTGATAATTCCACTTATAAAACAGGATTGTCTGTGGGAGGATTATGTAAATGGATTATGATAAATGTGTAATGCTTTTATTTGATGGTGCAAGATTTGATGTCTTTAATGATTTACTAAAAGCAGATAAACTTCCTAATATTAAAAAATATATACTGTCTAACGGAACTTTTTTGAAAGGATATTCGAGTCTACCTACAACTACTGGTCCAGCACATATACCATTTATTTACGGAATATATCCAGGTAAGGCAAATGTACCCGGGATAAGATGGTTTGATAAAACTACTGCAAAAAGAAATATTATGACCAATTCAGATATAAGGTCGTATGTTGGTCCTGGTTGTTTTTCTATGGGGACTGACGTTGCAAAGAATTATATCCCATTGTATAATTATTTTTCAAAACCGATAAACATACTCGGTTTTTTAGATAAGAATTATAATGTTAAATTAAAGACCGACAGAATCCAAAAAACTCTGTATTATATATATGCTCATTATACAGGTAAATGGGGGGTAGTAGATTATTTTACTGCACAATCTGTAAAAAGATATATCGAGCAAGGTAATGATTTTATCTTTTCATTATTCCCTGCCATAGATGAAATAACACACCTCCATAATCCAGTTCATGAAAAGGTTCTGAGACAATATTGTAAACTCGATGAATTTGTAGGAGAAATATTTCATAGTTTATCGGATGGAGAACTTGGGAAAATTTTGGTCTTTATCGTGAGTGACCATGGCCTTTCCAAAACTCATACTCATATTCCATTAGTTAATTTATCCAAAGAGGAAGGGTATTTACCAATATTTTATCCAAAGATATTAAGAAGAAAATATGACATAGCAATTATGGAAAGTGGCAATGCCATGGCATTTATATATTTTATGGAACCTGTAAATAACAGACCTGCTCTTTATGGAGAATTTAATATAGTTGATAAAAACAAGAAATTTATTAACCGGCTTTTATCCCATGATGGTATCGATTTCATAGCTTACAGAATAGATAACTCTTCTATAGTCGTGAGGAATAGACATGGAGAGATCATATTTGACTTTAAAGAAAACGAGCGTATAAAATTAATAAATATTGGTGATAATCCATTAGAATTTAAAGTGGATAAGGATTCAATACCTCTGAGTGAATCATTGAACTTCACGATGAATACCAATTATCCAGATTCGATAGTTCAATTAAGACAGCTATTTAATTCAAATCGTACAGGCGATTTAGTAATATTTGCAAAAGATGGTTTTGATTTAAGAGAAAGATATGAATGGCCAGAACATAGAAGTTCGCATGGTTCATTATTAAAATCACATATGGAGGTGCCAATTTGCACTAATATCAAATTGAAATCTACATCATGTAGGACAGTCGATATTTTTCCAACAATACTCTATAAGTTAGGATATAATATCTCAAGCAACATAGATGGAAAAGTTATACAATAGGGGCTGGTTTTTTAAACCTTTTTATTTATGGTGAGATGTTATAGTGAGCGGTGTGAATTACGTGGATATGTAAGATAACACGGACTTTTTGGGGGGGTAAAATAAAAAAACACAGATGCATGAGGAGCAACTGAAATTAGAAACTGAGGAGAAAAGAACTACAAGTTTTTTTGCATAGATTCTGAACTATACTGCAACACAAGCAGTATGACTATTACACAAATTTCAAGAATATTGTGAAGTGACTTTTTGATAAACATTATCCTTAATTAAATACCAAACAGGTTTTTCAGTATTGGGACGAATACTTGTATAACATTTCCCACAAGTATTATTTTTTGTAAAATCTTTCACGATTTCATCCTGAGATTTACAATGTGCTGTAATTAATCCGCAAGGTGATAAGGTACCATCCGGATTCACAATTAAAAATCTTTCACCTGCACGACAGTCAGAACGGAAACCGTTTTTAAAATAAGTAACCATATTCTTAAAGCTATATTCGGATGTATAGATTGTATTGTTTCTCTTCCTCAAATCCAAAACTTGTTTAATTATTTCCTTAAATTCTTCCAGTTCTTCCTTTGAAAGCATGTAATCTTTGTTGCCTGTTCTAAGTGGTGTATAAGCACTAAAACTGATTGTGACATTCCACTTTTTAGCTAATTCAACCAATTGAACCATCTCTCTAAAATTATCACTTTGTAATACACAGGCGATGTTAATTGCTTTATGATTTTCTGAATCAAGAGACTTTATAAGTGTTTCAATATGTTTGAAGAGTCCAGGGACCTGTCGGAATTTGTCGTGACGCTCATCAGGATAATCTAAAGAGATTGAGAATCTGTTCGCTCCACCTTCTAAGAGTTGGAAGTATTTCTCTTTTGTCAAGAGCACACCATTGGTTGTTACTATGATATAAGGAGCCCTATTCGGAATTCTTATAGCTTTCAAAATTTGTTCAAAATCCCTGCGTAGCAAAGGCTCACCACCGGAAAGTTGTGCAATAACAGGCTTGATTTGACTGCAAATTTCACCATATATTTGGGCTGAAGCTCTTTCTTCATCAACCGGACCTCCCAAGTGGCAGTGTTTGCATCGGGCATTACATTTATAAGTAATCTCAAAAGAAACACAAATTGGACTTTTTAAAAAATAACTTCTAAACCCGCGATTTAGGTACGAAAGAAAGTGTGTTACAGAATCCATTGGTTTGATTATATTTTATTTAAATATTCTTTTAATATATATTATTTCTCAAATTAACATAAAAAATTAATTATTAATATAACTATTGTTTTTCTTAATTAAAATTATCTTAATAGTTAATAACTATTTATATAATTGTCAAGTATTTTTTTAGTAAAGTCCCAGTTGACATTTAACATAGAATGAATGAATTTTAAAAATTTTTAATATATTTTTATTGTTATATGATATTCATTATTGTATATTTACTTGAAAATAAAAAATTACCTATTTTGATTCAGAATAACCCATTCATTTAAATCCTTTATTTCAAAAGTAATTTAATCAATTATATTCATAAGTGTTTTAAGATAAAATAAGGAGAAAAATAATGTTCAAAGAAATGGACCGTAGGAAATTTTTAAAAAGTTCCGCAGTTATTCCTGTTGTAGCAGCGGCAGGTTTGAGCATCAAAGGGGATAAAAGTTATTCCCAGACAAAGATAAAAAGGGTAGGAAGTCCAAGTCTTAAGGTAAGTTGTTGTGCATATTCGTATCGTCAGTATTTGACAAAAGGTAAATGGACACTCGATAATTTTTTGGAAACTGCGGCAGAGTTAGGATTTGATGGAGTAGAACTAACTTCTTATTATTTCCCAAATTATCCAAATAGGCCTGATGATGAATATCTTTGTCACATTAAGCAGAAAGCATTTTTACTTGGACTTGATGTAAGTGGGACAGCGGCTCGAAATAATTTCTGCAACCCTGATAAAAATAGAAGAAAAGAGGATGTAGAAGATGTTAAAATGTGGATGGAATGTGGAGCAATGTTTGGGGCACCTGAAATACGAATATTCGGTGGAAATGGTATCCCCAAGGGACATACTGAAGAGGAGGCAACTGAATGGGTAGCAGAATGTTTAAAAGAGTGTGCTGACCATGGAGCAAAATATGGTGTAATGGCTGCATTGGAAAATCACGGTGGTTTTCCTGAAAAGGCTGAACAGGTATTAAGGGTATTAAAAATGGTTGATTCGGATTGGGCTGGCGCAAATCTGGATACTGGCAACTTTAGGAGTGATGACCCTTATAAAGAGATAGAAGAAGTTGCCCCATATACTATTACCTGTCATGTTAAAGTAAGCTTAAGAAAGGGAGTAAAAGCCGACATGGGAAGGATTGTTGATATACTTAAAAAAGCGGGTTATAGAGGACATCTTCCAATTGAATACGAGGAAAAAGAAGACCCAATAACAGGGGTGCCAAGGTTTCTTAACGAAATTAAAGAGGCTATTGGTTAAACTTTCGAGAGGATAAAATGAAAAAAATTTTAAAAACAATAATGATTTTTCTTGTATTGATTGGAATGACCCGATGTGCAAGAGAACCTGAAGTGAGCAATTTTCCTGAACTTATTTTGTATAATGGAAAGATAATTACAGTAGATGAGAATTTTTTTATAGCGGAGGCTTTGGCAATAAAAAGGGATAAATTTGCAGCAGTTGGTACAACCAATGAGATTGAAAAATTGGCTGGCAAAACTACAAAGAAAATAAATTTAAACGGTAAAACAGTAATACCAGGGCTTATAGAGGCTCACGCCCACCCTGAGGGAGCATCCACAAGCGAACTTTTTGAGGAAATACCAGATGTTCATTCTGTTGGTGAACTCCTTGACTGGATTAAACAACAGGCTGAAAAGAAAAACTCGGGTGAATGGATTATCCATCCTAAATTTTTTCCTACAAGACTGAAAGAGATGAGACAGCCCACTAAAGAGGAACTGGATAAGGCTGCTCCTGAAAATCCTGTTTTTTTAAATGGGAGTTATGGAGGGATGATAAATACCGCCGCTATGCGTATCTCTATGATTACGAAGAATACAAGACATCCAGGGATTCTGAAAGATACAAAAACTGGTGAGCCAACAGGATTCATTCAGGCATCTGCCTTTAGTCTTCTTAAAGGAAGACCGTCAAGAGATATCTTGTATGAGGAAAGACTTGATGCTCTGGTAAATATGATTAAAAGATATAATAGTGTTGGTATAACAAGTTTTTGGTCTGGGTCAGGTGGTCCGTCTAATTCAAAGATGTATATGGACCTGTGGAAGAGTGGAAGGCTTACCGCAAGGGTGTTTCAAAATATAAGTGTTCCAGTGAATATAAGGGCACCAATTGAAGAAATTAGAGAAAAGTTATCCAGTTTAGGATATTATACCGGTTTTGGAAACGAATGGGTACGGGTGGGGGCACTGAAAACGAGTATGGACGGGGGTATTCTCACGGGAACTGCGTACTTGAGAGAACCATGGGGGAGTAAAGCAGAAGAAATTTACGGAATAACAGACCCGAAATACAGGGGTGGCTTTAAGATATCAAAAGAAGAATTGATTCCTGTCGTTACAGTTGCAAACGAGATTGGCTGGAAATTTACCGCTCACTGCACCGGCGGCGGTAGTGTAGATATTATGCTCGCTGCTTATGAAGAGGTAAATAAAAAAAGACCAATCAAGGATAGGCGATTTTCTATCATACACGGAAATTTCTACACACCTGATGCTATCGAAAAGATGAAAAGGCTCGGCGTTTGTGCAGATATGCAGCCTGCCTGGTTTTACAAGGATGCGGATGCAATGAAGTATGTGCTTGGCGATAGAAGAATCAAAACATTTCATCCTTATAAATCACTGTTCGATGCCGGTGTTGTTGTGAACGGCGGCTCTGACCATATGGTCAAATTCGATTCCCATACGTCTATCAATCCATACAATCCTTTTCTCGCTATGTGGTCAATAATCACAAGGAAAACCGAAAGGGGGAGTGTTATAATTCCTGAGGAAGCAATTACAAGAGAAGAGGCTTTGAAGATGTACACAATAAATAATGCATTTGGTTCATTTGAAGAGGATATTAAAGGCTCGATTGAACCAAATAAACTCGCAGATTTGGTAGTTATCTCGGACGATATTTTGACCTGCCCTGTTGATAAAATCAAGGACATTAAAGCAGAGATGACTGTGGTGGGTGGCAGAGTTGTTTATAAAAGCGAATCTTTTGAATTTTAGATTAATTTACAAAAAAGGGAACAGGCGGGCAAATAATATCGATAGACCTTCGAGCCTGTTCCCGTCTTTATTGGATTATATCTTTTACTTTTACAAGTTTTCCAGTTTCCGCAGATTCATAAATTGCCGATACAACAGCAAGTGCTTTGAGACCATCCTCACCTCTGGTTCCCTCTTTAGGTTCGGTATTGTTTCGCACACAATCCACAAAGTGAGAAATCTCATTAAAATAACCGAGTGACTGAATTTCATCCACAGCGGGTTTTGTCCAGCCATAAGTAAAATCTGCCTTCTCTACAGCATATCCGTATCCTTTACGGCTGTAAACAGAGATAGGTGAGCCTTTTGTCAGGTCTATATGAAGATTCCCGTTGGTGCCATAAATTTCAATTATGTCGTCCATCCCTCCACAGGTTATATAATTTCCTTCAACAAATCCCCTTATACCATTTTCAAATGTCACAAGTGAAGCAGCCCAATCTTCCCCACTGTAATTTTTATGGAGAAGATTTTTTTCCTCACCACCTGATTTCATACTCACTACTTCAATAATCTCTTCTCCGACAAACCATGGTAAGAAACCAATCGGATGAATACCAAGATGAATCATTGAACCACCTCCGCAGTATTCTTTTTTCTGGGCATAAACCGAGTGCGAACCGCTGTGGGTCTCTTTTGCCTTTATATAAAGGACTTCCCCGACTGCACCCTCTTTGCATATCTGTTTTGCTCTGGTCAAAGCAGGAGCAAAAATCCAGTCCTCAGCATACATAAGTTTTACTTTGTTTTTCTTGCAAACATTGACCATTTTTTCAGCGTCTGCTATACTCGTTGCCAGTGGTTTTTCGCAAATTATATCCTTACCAGTTTCAGCAGCAGCAACAACCACATCTTTATGCAGAAAATTTGGCACGCAAACACTGACAAGATTAATATCCTCTTTTTCAAACATCTCGTGATAATCTTCATACCGTTTTGGAATTTTGTATTCATCTGCAAACTCATTAAGATTATCGATTGCAGATACAGACTTAATCTCTGCATATATACAGCGCTTATATGACTCCGCATGAAGCATTGCGGCAAACCTTGAACCTACTATTCCTATTTTTATTTTATCCATGTCTAAATTCCGTTTTTATTAAGTGAATATAAAATTATAACAAAATAACAAAATAACTTACTTTCTTTGAAAAGAAAGTAAGCAAAGAAACTTTAAACTTATTCCTAATCCTTGCGGAGCAAGGATTAGGAATATAGATAAGTTTTTTGGGGACACCTTTTTTTCTAAAAAAGGTGTCAAAAAAGTAACTATTCTGTATTATATTAGTCAACTTTTATTATTTCAATATTTTTGTTTGGGCATCGCCATACACAAACTCCACAGGCAACACATTCTTCGTTATCAATAAAGGGTCTCCCTTTGACATTACTTACAGCAAAAGAATTGCAGACATCAACACATAAAAGGCACCCTTCACCGCAACCGCAGTTCAAACATCTTTTTGCCTCCACAATGGCCTCTTCTTCCGTAAGTGTTCTGCTGTAAATATCGAAATTCTTTCTTCTCTCTTCCGGACTTTTTGTATAAATCTTAATGCTGGAAATTCGTTCAACATTTCCTGTTCTTTGAAGCACGCTGTTTCTATTAATCTCGTTTAACTGTTTCATTGAATCCAGTATGGAGTTTTCACCCGATATATATTTATCCACAGAAATCGCTGCTCTTCTCCCGCTGGCAACTCCCGTTATTATATTACTTGCGCCAACAGCCGCATCTCCAGCAGCAAAAACACCGTCGATATTAGTTTTACCTGTTTCTGGAACATTTTCAATTATTCCTGTCGAAGTGAGCTTTAAACCATCATAACTTATGTCGCTCTCTACTCTTTGACCGAGTGCAGAAATAACTGTATCAACTTTAAGGGTGAATTCAGTTCCCTCAACTTCTACTGGTCTTCTTCGATTGGATAAATCCTTTTCACCTAAAACATAGTTCACAAGTCGAATTCCAATAACTCTGCTATCTTCTGTTAATATTTCCTTCGGTGAAACCAAATACATTATATTTACCCCTTCTTCTTCGGCTTCAATAACCTCTTCCGGGATAGCAGGCATTTCGTCTTTAGTCCTTCTATATAATATAAAGACCTCTTTTGCACCTAATCTTCGACAGGATCTTGCAGCGTCAACCGCAGTAAATCCTCCCCCGATGACTGCAATTCTCTCTCCAATTTTATATTGTTTACCATTTGACAAATCTTTTAGAAAATCGAGTGCAGGTAAGCATCCATCCGCCGATTCTCCGGGAATATTGAGATTAATACCCTCCTGAGCACCTACCGCTATTATTATCCCCTTATAACCTTGTTTTTTCAGTTGGGGAATTGTAAAATCTTTAAGAAATCTTTTTCCCGTTATAATTTCAACCCCCAATTCCTTAATTATATCAATTTCGTAATCGATTATGTCCAGAGGGAGTCGGAATCTTGGGATTGCATATCTCAGCATTCCACCGGGCTTGTCTTCTGCTTCAAAAACCGTAACATCATAACCAGCAACCGCAAGGTAATATGCCGAAGAAAGTCCAGCAGGACCTGATCCAATCACCGCTACTTTATCAGATTTTTTACTTGCTGTCGTAATTTCAGGTTTCCAGTTGTTTTTTCTTGCATATTCAAGAACAAACCTTTTAACTTCCCTAATTTTAATGGATTCATCAATGTCTCCTCTGATACAAACCGATTCACAAGGATGGTGACAAACATATCCACATATCGATTGAAATGGTCCTGCAGAGACTATGAGGTCGTATGCCTCTCTAAAATCTCTTTTTGAAACTGCCATGACATAACCTTGTGCAGGAACGAAGTTCGGACAGGAAGTTACACAAGGGGCTGAAATTGTAGTATCTTTAATCTGAGCATGTCCCTCAAATATAGTCAGTTCTTCGGCAGATTTCAGTTTTTCAACGATTTGACCCCTTATCTCATCCAATGAAGAATAGCCCATTTCTTCTAAATAAAATTTTAAATCCTCAATCAGGTTTCCAAGAAAACCATAACCGCTGATAATGGTTTCTGTGCATATTCCGAAGAGGTTAGCCCCCATCAATGCCATCTTCACCACATCGCGAAAACTTCTAATCCCTCCAGTAGCGGCTATAATGGGCTCCTTGCCGAGTAGTTTTCTCATTTCATAAGTATCTCTTAGAGCAAGGGGTTTGACCCATTCCCCTGAAAAACAGGATAGACTTATTTCCTCCTGGAGTGCATAGGGTGCCTTTCCGGGGTGATATATATCAAATGGCGGTATAGCCAATCTGTTTGCGGTTCCACTGACCGCATCAGCACCTGCATCGATACAGGCTTTTGCTACTTGAGCTATTTTTCCACCCTCAGGCGTTAACTTAACAAATACCGGAATTGAAACCATCTCTTTTACTACTTTTGTTATGTAGCTCACTGCTTCTGCATCCTGCCCCAGACTTGCACCAGTTTTAGGACTATCGGTATGTGCCTCACCTGACAATTCCACGTTAAATGACATATTCGGACAGCACATGTTTAATTCAATAATATGAGAACCCGCACTTTCAAACCTTTTTGCAAGTTTTCCCCAGCCCTCTTCTACACCCTTTTCACCGGCATAGGCTATGTTTGCGAAAATAATAAGTTCTGAAGTCTTTTTTCTTGCCTCTTCAACAAGTCTCAAACCTTCATCAGGAGTCAATCTTTTCTCGGCTGTAAATGCAAAAATACCCTTGTTTGAAAACCAGCCGTACCTTGGTTCTCTGTTGATGTATGGTGCCGGGTCAATTATCAGTTTTATGCTTGCTCCACCCCACCCGCATTCCTCTGCCTTAATAATCTGCTTAATATTTTTTGTTGTTGGTCCAGAAGAGATATAAAATGGATTGCGAAATTTTACTCCTTTTACTGAAATTGGATGAAAATAGAATATTTCTTTATCTTTCATATTGTCTGGTAATGTTAATTGTATTGTTATGAGTTATTTAATGGTATAGTATTAAATTTCCTGTAAAAATAGATATGAAAATGGCGCATCTCCTTTTAAATTATAATCAAAAAACTGAAAATTATTAACAGAAAGAAAAGGACAACACAATAAGTAAAAAGTTAACACATTCAGAAAGAATAAGCAAGTAAATTTCTAAACTTTTAAAGTATGGAGCCGAAGAAGAAGAATTTATGAATATTTTTATTAAAGTGTGTGGAGTTTACAAGTCAAATAATATATTTTAATATATATGGTTATCCGGATTTTTTGATTAAAAGGCAAAATTAATTTTTTAAAGTTGCAAATATAATATAAAATAGCAATAATTTCAAAAGCCGCAGTTGAATCAAATAACTGCGGTTTTTTTATTTTTTGATTTGATTTGATATGATAATTTGTTATATTTAAAAATAATAATAGAGTTTATTTAACTGAAAAAAAATTAATTATCAAATTCCATTAAATTTATATTTTTGATAATTTAGTTTTAAATCTTTATATAAATATTATATTTAGGACTGTAAATTATGAATAAAAGATATAAAAATCCACCTATAGTAGAAGCTTTGTGTGAATTTCAGTTTATTCCGGGACAACCCTGGGATTTAACAATTCCGGGTTTAATATACGAAAAAATAAAAGAAAAATTTCCAAATAAAAAGCAGCAACAAATGATGCACATGCAATTTAAGCCTACAGATAAAGGTTTAGAACACAAACTCGAATCTGTTCCTCCAAGAATGCAATTTCTAAATAAAGATAAAACAATTTTAGTCCAGGTAGGTACAGATTTGTTGTCTATAAATCTTCTAAAACCATATACAACTTGGAATGAATTTAGACCTTTGATACTAAAAAATTTAAGAGTATATAGGAACATTGCAAAACCCAAAGGGATTAAAAGATTGGGATTAAAGTATATAAATAAAATTAATATACCTAAAAAGACAATAGAATTAACTGAATATTTTAAATTTTATCCATATATACCAGAAGAATTACCCCAAATCAAAATAAATTTTAATATTAGAGTTGAAATTCCCTACGAAAAAAATAGAGACATTTTACTCTTGACTTTAGCCAGCACAACTCCTAGTAAAGAAGGTGAATTATCTATAATACTTGATTTGGATTATGTAATGATTATCCCTGAAAAAATAACTTTTAAAGATATAATTAAATGGATTGATAAAGCTCATCATAATTTAGAAAATGCCTTTGAAGAGTGTATTACAGATAAAACCAGAATTTTATTTGAGGAGGTTAAATAATGTTACATACTTCAACTTTAAAAACATTGGAACCCCCTACTACTAATTATATTAATTTACCATTATTAGTTGGTAATTTTGATTCAAAAGAATCCTCATTAAAAAATCTTTTATATGATATAAAAAGATGTTATACAGATAAAATAACAGCTGAACCTAATATTATTGGAGAATCGTCTATTTTCTTTTCGATTCAAAAACATATAGATTTATTAGAAAATTATTATATTATTGATAATTATGATGAAATTTTAATGTTTTTATTGACGAATGATTTTCTTATTAATATTCTTTTAGAAGCTACACAACCGATTAGAAAGGTATTTGGAGAATCTATAAAAATTCATCTTAACCTTCATAGTGATCCCGAAGAAAATTATGATGAACTTTTTATTGTAATAAAAAATCGTTTTAATCCCAATAAGGCTTTAAAATGTATGGATGAGTTAGACCTAATTTGGTTTGACAAAATTGACAATAACACTCAGGGAAAATTAAATATCATAGAAGAACCATTATGACTTTTGATTGGTTTTTTTATATAAAATTAGCGAATGAATTAATAAATTTTCAAAAAACCTCCTATATAAAAGAAGCATATTTTAGAACCTCTATAAGCCGCTCATATTATGGAGCTTTTTGCTTATCAAGAAATTTTTTAGAAAGAAAAGGCATTTCACTAATTCCTAAAGACAAAAGTGTCCATCAATTTGTGATTGAGAAATACAGATATTCTAATAATAGCATTGAAAGAGAAATTGGTAAAAAACTTGATCGTTTAAGAAAAGAACGTAATGATTCAGATTATAATGATAGAAAGAAAGTAAAATCTCAAAATGCAGTTCGAGCATACAACAAATCTAAAAAAATTTTAAAACTATTGAAAAATATTAAGGCTATTTAACAAGTTTAGTATTATAAAAGTTTTACTTTTAATTAATTTTTGTAAATTTTAAAGTCTGGAGATTAGACATGAAAACCATAACCAGAAGGGAGTTTATAAGGTACTCATCTGCGGGTATATTGAGTTCGGCTGTTGGGCTGGGTCTTCATTCTTGCGCTAAAAAAGAAGCAGAACGACCGAACTTTGTTTTTTTTATGACCGATGACCAGAGATGGGATGGTATGAGTTGTGCCGGAAATCAAATACTCAAAACGCCCAATATGGACAGAATAACCCAGGAGGGTGTTAGGTTTGAGAATATGTTTGTTACAACATCTTTGTGCAGTCCAAGCAGGGCATCTTTTTTGACCGGAAAATATGTTCACAATCACGGCATCAGACGGAATGGAATGATGCTTCCCATGGAAGAGAAGACTTTTCTGGAAATGTTAAAAGATGAAGGATATGAAACAGCATTCGTAGGGAAATGGCATATGCAGGACTCAGGAAGGAACAGAGACTTCGATTATTACTTTGGTTTTAGAGGGCAGGGCAGATACTATAATCCCGTTATTGCTGAAAATGATGGCCCGGATATAGAATATACGGGGCACGTTACCGATATATTGACAGACCATGCTATAAATTTTTTAAGAAGGGAGCATAATAAACCATTTTGTCTTCTTTTGTGGTATAAGGCGCCGCACAGGAGCTGGCTGGCGGCTGAACGTTTTCAGGATTTATACAAGGAAATTAAGATGCCCAAACCAGTTACATTTAACGACACTTACGAAGGAAAGCCAGATGCAGTTAAGAATGCTGATATGAAAATTGGGGATTTCAAAGATGTTCCTGACCTTGATACCTTCCTTAAGAATTATTACAGGTGTCTTGTTGGTGTTGATGAAAATGTGGGTCGTGTGCTGAACATTCTTGACCAATTGGGATATTATGATAATACTGTTGTAATTTACAGTGGTGATAACGGATTTTTCCTTGGAGAGCACCACTTCTTTGATAAACGGCTTATGTATGAAGAATCGATTCGAGTGCCGCTGCTTGTTCGTTATCCGAGAATGATTAAAATGGGGACAACAAACTCGGAGATGGTTTTAAATGTTGATGTAGCACCGACAATTTTAAATCTTGCTAGTGCTCTGATACCGGAAACGATGGATGGAATGAATTTTAAACCTCTTTTAGAAGGAAAGAAAATAGAATGGAGAGAAGATTTCTTATATGAGTATTACGAATATCCTGGTGCTCATTCTGTTAGAAAGAACCGCGGTATCCGCACAAAAAGATGGAAATATATCCATTTTTTTGAAGAGCCTCAAGAGTTTGAACTTTACGATTTGCAGTATGACCCCAACGAGATACGTAATCTTATCAATGAACCAGTATATAAGAATATAGTGGTATATCTTAAAAATCGTATGACCTCACTGAGGAGAGAACTTAAAGACCCGGATTTATAAAAATCTTCATTTTACCTGTTCTATACATAAACCTTTTGTCATCCTTTGAAACTTGTATTAAATTAATAATTAATATTTTTAACAATCTTCTGTTAATAAGATGGTTTTCGATAAGTCATTAATTATAAAGCCAGCAGGTGCAAACTGCAATTTCGATTGTGATTATTGCTTTTATTTAAAGAAAAGTGAGTTGTATCCTGATGTTAAAAAGCATCGTATGTCTGTTGATGTGCTGGAGGAGATGATAAAGCAGGTTATGCAGTCATCGGGAAAGCAGGTTGGTTTTATCTGGCAGGGTGGAGAACCTACACTAATGGGGCTTGATTTTTTTAAGAAAGTTGTTGAGTTTCAGCAGAAATATGGAAAGGGACAAATAGTTTCCAACGCATTTCAGACAAATGGATATCTCTTGAACGAGGATTGGGCAAGACTTTTTCATCAATATAAATTTTTGATTGGGCTTTCTATCGATGGGGAGCCGTTTGTCCATAATCGTTTCCGAAGGACTATTGGAGGTGGTTCAACTTTTGAGAAAATCTGGAAGAATATGGAGATACTTAGACGGTATGATGTTGACTTCAACTTTCTTGCAATGGTCAACAGTGAGAGTGCAAAATATCCTGAAAAGACTTTTAATTTTTTCTTAAAAAACAATATAATTTATATGCAGTTTATTCCAATAGTAGAGTATGATAATAAAGGAGAAATAGCGGATTTTTCTGTATCCCCATCTGCGTATGGCGATTTTTTATGCAGGTTGTTTGATTTATGGTATAATAATGGGCATCCAAATACTTCAGTTCGTGATTTTGATTCATTACTTCACAAAGAGGTTCGGGGAAGATGCACCATCTGTATATACGACAATCGCTGTGGACAGCACGTTGTAGTTGAGCATAATGGAGACGTTTACGCCTGTGATTTTTTTGTTGAGCCAAAGTGGAAATACGGTAACCTAATGGAAACTCCTCTGCCAGAACTCGTTTTAAGCGAAAAGTGTAAAGAATTCACAAATCTAAAAATGGATTTACAAAGGCAGTGCAGAAATTGCAAATGGTTCAGTTACTGTTATGGAGGATGCCAGAAATATAGAGGTATTAAGGATGACCCTGAAAAAAAGTACTACTTCTGTGAGTCATATAAAACTTTTTTTGAGTATAGTGTTCCGAAGGTAAAAAAACTTGCAAAAATTGTAGCGGAATCAAATAGAGTACATAGTGATAATGCCTTGATGGATGCCAATAAAAAAGTAGGAAGAAATGCCCCATGTCCCTGTGGAAGCGGGCTTAAATACAAACACTGCTGTGGAGCATAACTTACTTACTTTGTGTAGAAAGTAAACAAAGAAACTTTATAATTATGACCTTTTATAGCGGAAAGGGGGGGATTCGAACCCCCGGTAAAGATATTCTCCCTACAATCGCTTAGCAGGCGATCGCCTTAAACCAACTCGGCCACCTTTCCGAAATGGTTAAACAATTATTAAACCTTATCTTCTATCAATTTAATTTGTAAATAAGATTAACTTTATTATTTTTAAATTTTTTGGAAAAAAAGTTGCACAAAAAAACTGTTTAATTTTTATCAGTTAAAATTTAAAAAATATTTACTTAAATAACAAGTGTTTTATTTACTTAACCTATTCATGAAATTTGATAGTATGATAATTTGTCATTTCTCCACTTCGCAATACTCCCCCCCCAAAATATACTTTGTCATTACGAGGAGCGAAGCGACGCCTGCGCAGGCGTGGTAATCTACTTTTTCAGCATTCTCCTTAAAAAAAATAGAACGATTTTTATCAAGAGATATTTCCGTATTATTTCCAGAAAAAAAATGAATCCTTGCTGGTTCGGAAACAATCGTCAAGGACTACCTTTAAAAATTCTTTTCGTGTAACTTTTATGTTAAATTAGATGAGCGCTGCCACGACGTCTTCCATTAGTTTTAATGTTCCCGCCACCACATCTCCGCCTGCCTCATATTCGAGGGAGATATACCCGTGATAATTGGCATTATTAAGAATATGAACGCATCGGGCAATGTCAACATCCGGATATCTCGTCCAGCGTTTCGCATGACACATGGATGAAGCCAGAGGAATCAGAGCCTCAAGCCCATGGTACAGCATATACTCATGCTCCCAATTACAAAAATCGGGTGAGGTCTCACAATAGAGGCTGTTTACTTCATTGACGATAATTCTCACATTCATCGGGTGTGCGGCAATACCCCAGTGGTTTTCAATCGTAACTTTAACACCAACCTTTTCCCCGTAATCTGCCATCTCTTTAAACGACTCGATCGCTCGTTTTAAGTAAGGGACTATCTCTCTGTTCCGGGAATATCCTTCCTTTGTATCCGCGGACGGGGCAATCCTGGGACCTCCAGTATTCACCCTCATCGACTGCACTCCAATCTGTTTAGCGGCGTCGAGCCATATTTTTGCTACACGAATTCCCTCATTCCGTGCTTCTTCATCCTCCTCGCATATGCTCCGGGGTGCATTATTGGATATATGTTTTGCCATCACTCCGGTTTCGACAATTTTATCAGCAAGTTTGTCCAGATACCGCTTTGATGAAGGCAGCGACGGATCAAAGCCACGATTGGTAAATTGTGATTCATCATCGATATCCCCGAATAGTGGGTCCCATAGGTCCATTTTTGTGACACCGGGATAGGTATCCTTTGTCCATTGAGGGAAGTCGAGCATAGTAATTTCACCATACTTCTGCTTGAATTGCTCGAGTTCCTGCATACGTGCCTTCTGTGCGTCGCTCATCGGACGTGTCGGCGACCTCCTAGATCGTCGCTTGAACAAACGATTGACCGCATAACTGTTAGATGCTATCTGCTTAATGCGTTCATCTCTCGGTCTCGCATACGCCTTTTGGCTTGCAGTCAGTACCGCTCCTGCGGCTGCGGTCAACGCTATTCCTTTCCCCACTGATTTTAAAAAATCCCGGCGTCCCACTCCCGAAGATCCCAACTCCATTATTTGTTCTTCTATCCTGTCCATAATATTCTCCTTTTTAATATTATATGTTATATGATAAAAGATTTTATTAATTACTGAACTTTTGTAAAATTCAGATTATGGTAAAAAAGCCAAAATAATAAGCTATGTGCGTGTCCATTGGGTTGGTGTTGTCACCAACACACTTTGCTACTTGCAAGATCAATAAATACATGTCATTGGGATCTACCTCTGGTACGACGAGGAGCGGTGCGACGCCTGCGCAGGCGTGGTAATCCAATCTTAAGAATCTTTGCATTGATTATATTCGTATAAAAAAATCAAAATTTACAAAAGTTTTGTAATTATATAAAAGAAACATCCTCCAAACTTTTCTGAAGTGACTAAATACTCACCTTTCACTTAAAACTTCAAGACTGATTAATTTCGGGCTTAGGAACCAGCTGATGTAAACCTATTCTTTCGACGAGAAAACTCACGATATGGGGTTTTTTTAGCCGAAGCTATAAAATTCTATAACTTAATATTTTCATTCCAATATTTAATTGAAGTTTAAAAAATATTTACTTAAATAACAAGATTTTTTTAATCTCACAAAATTTTGCTTTATTAAAAGTTAGTTTATTCCAAATTTCTAATTATTTTTTTATTTTTGATTGCCTTATTCTTTTAGATTTTTTATATTTATTCAAACCCAAAAAATTAATAACCACTGTAAATAATAATTTTGAACTATTTCTCTCTCCCTTAATTTATTTAAATATATTTTAAACTTATGTTATCACATATTTTACGAAGAAAAAGGGAATTTAAATACTTAATATTAATTGTATTATATTCTCTGGTTTTTGCCTGTGACGGAAAGAAAGATAAATTTGAATTTTTTGAGATTGATGGTAGTTATATCTGGTTTAGAAACGATATTATCAAGCTTCGGATTGACAATAAAATGCTTATGAAAGTATATTTTAAAACTGAAAAAATGGGACAATCTTTAAATATAGCAGAACCGGAAGAGTTTTTATCAAAACCCCCTCATTATGTTACTGTGAGCGGAAGAGAGGTAAAAAATTTTAATTTGATATCTGAAAAACCTCAAATTTCATATATTACAGGCAATTTTGGTTCAGGTAAAAGATTGATATTAAGAGGTATTACGGATGAGTCAGAGAAAATTAAAATAGAAAAGAGATTGATAATAGAACTCTACGAAAAATTTCCTGACACTGCGATAATGTATGTGGTATATAAAAATCTTGAAGATTATAGAACAATAACTATAGAAAAGATATATAGTAATAGTTTCAGACTTGATGCATCATTGGTGAATAAAATGGATGAGCCGTATGATTTCTGGTCGTTTCAGGGCATTTCAGAATTCAATGGTGATTGGGTTGTAAAGATTACTGAAAATTTTTCGAGAACTAACTACTGCGGCACAAGGAGAATAGTCGGCAGCAACTCTGCGTATACCAGTGGACAAGGAATACCATTAGTGGATTTATGGACAGAAAGAATGGGAATGGCAGTAGCAATGATTGAGTCAGAACCAAAAATTGTGAGTTTCCCCGTAAATGTTGAATTTGATAAGACAGTCAGGGTCAGCGTTTTAGAAGAGCCGAAAGTAAAACTCAAACCAGGAGAAAGTTTTCAAACTTTTAAATATGCTGTAATTGTCCATAAACTTGACTATTTTGATACACTGAAAAGGTTAAAGGAATTACTTACAGTTCAGGGTTATACTATAAGGAATGCACCCCAGATTGCTTATTATCCGTACTGGTCAACTCAAGGTTTTGGAAGTAATTTTATGCTAAATAATATATACGATAATTTTTCACAATTGAATAGACTTGGTATAGGCTGGATTGTTATAGATGAGGGTTGGTATAATCGGTTCGGAGACTGGATTCCTGTTAGGAAAATCTTTACTTCAGGTGAAGAGAGCGTAAAAGAGATTGTTTATTTGATTCATAAGAACGGATTTAAAGCGATGCTCTGGTGGGTTCCCTTTTCGGTTCATATTGGTTCATTGATTGATAAAGAACATCCGGATTGGTTTATATTAAACGAAAAAGGGGAAAGGGAAGAAAGTGGTTGGGGTTCTTATTATATTTGTCCTGCTCATCCAGGAGTAAAAAAATATACAGTTAATCTTATTAGAAAGTTCATAAATGATTGGGGATTTGATGGATTTTATCTTGATGGGGCTTGTTTAAATTCTGTTCCATTTTGTTATACTGCAAATCATAATCATCCCTCTCCAACAGAATCGCTAAAATCTTTATCTGATTTTTTCAAAATTATATATGAAACATCGATTGATATTAAGCCGGATTTTGTAATAAAAGTGAGTCCGGATGGGATTTGCCCTTCAGTTTATAATATGTTCCAATACAATATGCCAGTTGTCGGCAGTCCGAACACAAGATTTCAGTTAAGAAGCAGGATCAAGGCGCTAAAAGCATTTTTTGAAGAAAAAGCACCAGTTGATTGCGATTACTACGAAGAAGGAATTCGGGATTTTGCTTCCTGTGTTGCCCCTGGCGGAGTGATATCGGTTAAATTCACAACCCTTAACCCCGATGATACAGATATACTAATAAGAACCGAGCCGAACATTCCCAAACCTACAAAATATACTGAAATGATTTATGAAAGATGGTTTACAATATATAGAGAAAAAAAATTATATAATGGAGAATATCTGAATCTTTATGATATAGGATTTGACAAACCAGAAACACATTTGATAAAAAAAGGAGAAAAATTTTATTACTCGTTTTTTTCAACATTCTGGGATGGTAAAATTGAATTAAGAGGTCTGGAAAAGAAAAGATATCAGGTGAGAGATTATATTCGTAATGATGATTTGGAGAGTGTTAAAGGACCAGAAGATAATATTGAAATCGGATTTAAGGAATTTTTACTTCTTGAACTTACTCCGAGATAACATAAACATTAATAAAAATCTAATATTATATTTAAAATTGCAAAAAAGTCATTAAAAACTTAACAAAATATCATTCAGTAAGTTAATATTTTTTTGTTGATATATAAGAAAAATATGACTATTATTATGTATCAAAAAACGACAGGTAAGTGATAAAGTGTAAAAAAATTTTAATTATAATCCATAAATTTTTATTATCCTGACTTATTCATAAAATTTGAGAGTAGTATAATTTGTCATTTCGACCGGAGTCCCCCGAGTACTCGGGGGACGGAGTGTCCGCCTTTGGCGGAGAGAAATCTCAAAAGAAGAGATGTCTCGTCCCGATGGTTCGGAATAGACATGACAAATTGAGATATGCACAATTATTTGTATTTATATGAGTTATAAACCACAAAAAGAATATTTATGAATTATTCAGGTTATTTAAGTTAATTATTAATTAAAGGGCCTTATTGTTAAGGGCATTGATGAGAATACTGAGTTTCAAATCATCTATGGTTGGGTTGGTCCTGACCTATTTCATGGCTCAAGTGCTCCCGGCGCAGCAAATTGGGGATGTGAACTTCAATCCGTCGATAGACAATCCAGCCTATCCTCAAGGGGAAGGCCCGGTGGTGCTCATCGATGAGGCTCATCACAATTTTCACACCGTAAATGGTCGCTATCAAGCATTCGCCGACTTGCTTCGACGAGATGGTTATGTGGTAAAAGGATTGGCATCCAAGTTCACTTTAGACGCTCTCCAGACAGGGGATATTTTAGTGATCTCAAACGCCCTTGCCGAGGCCAACGTAGAGGACTGGAGTTTGCCCACTTCTTCTGCCTTTAATGAAGCGGAAATCACAGCGGTCCAGAGGTGGTTGAATGGCGGTGGTTCCCTGCTGCTGATTGCAGATCACATGCCTTTTCCGGGTGCGGCTGCCCAGCTTGCAGAGAAGTTTGGTCTTCTGTTTAGCAATGGTTATGTCCTCCATGTCGACTCTAATTCTGGCCCTATGAAATTCCGGTTGAAGGATGGATCACTTCAAGACCATCCAATTACTCGTGGTCGTAATCCAACTGAAGCGGTGAAGTTCGTTACTACTTTTACAGGGCAAGCGTTTCGGATAGAGCCAGGAGTCAGTGCTCAATCTCTCATGATCCTCGATACAAAGTCGGTTCTCATGTTTCCATTGGAAGCTGGGGGAGTTTCTGAGAAAACCCCCCGTCTCTCGGCGGCTGGCATGCTGCAAGGAGCCGCATTGCGCCTGGGTGCTGGTAGCGTGGCGGTGTTTGGTGAAGCGGCAATGTTTACGGCGCAGGTGTCTGGACCAGAACGCAGACCGATGGGTATGAATCATCCCGAAGCTCCGTACAATGCCCAGTTTGTTTTAAATGTACTTCACTGGCTCTCGGGATTGCTTCCTGATAGATGAAAAGGGATGGCCCTCTAATCCGCGGTTCAAGCGGACCGAAACTCGCTACGCTCGTTTCGACAGATTAACCGCCAGCCGATACGGGTAAAAAAGGAGAAGAGATTATTTAATGATAACTGGACTTAAAACATTGAAGAGCATTTTTTATTTATCCATAAAGATATTTTTTATTCTTTCAGTCTCAGCATTTTATGGATATTCCGCACAGGATAAGATAGAAGTTTCCGCTCAAGAGTCAGAATCTGATGAAAGGAAGATAATTTACGTCAAAAAGGTTAATTCATCCATTAAAATAGATGGAATTTTAGATGACCCTGAATGGGAAGAAAGTATTCCTTCGAGTGGTTTTATTCAGCAGGAACCGCGTGATAAAAGCCCTGCAACAGAAAAAACGGTTGTAAGGGTCATCAGGGATGATGATAATCTTTATTTTGGCATAACCTGTTATGACAATGAACCTGATAAAGTAATTTCAAATGAGATGAGGCGCGATGCATCATTGTTCAATAATGATAATATTGAAATATTTTTAGACACATTCAATGATAGGAAGAACTGCTATTATTTTCGGACAAATCCTGCAGGGGCGAGGTATGACGCAATGATATCAGAAGAGGGGAAGAACGTGAATTATGACTGGAATACTATATGGAGATGCAGTGCAAAAAAGAGTGATACTGGATGGACAGCAGAAATTGCAATTCCTTTTTATGCCATAAGATTTAAAGAAGATTTAGACAACTGGGGTGTTAACTTTGGCAGAGAAATCAGAAGAAAGAATGAAAGGACTTTTTGGTCATATATTCCACGCGGACTGGGAATGGGCGGAAAATATCGAGTTTCACTTTATGGAAATATGGTCGGTCTCGAGGGATTATCTAAGGGTAAGAATGTTGAGATTGTACCTTACGCTAATGGTGGAAAAACAACAGAATATGCTCCGAATAAATCTTCCTCAGACTTTGATGGAGGTGTAGATATTCTTTACAGGATAACCGGTAATTTGAGGGCGGACTTTTCTTTTAATACTGATTTTGCTCAGGTAGAAGCAGACCAGGAGGTAGTTAATGTGTCACGGTTCAATCTGTTTTTTCCCGAAAAAAGGGATTTTTTTCTTGAAAATGCGGGGCTTTTCCAATTTGGAGATGTGGTTCTTTCCGAGAGGGCATCTGGTGGAGGCGGAGGTGGGAGGGTTTCTTCATCAAGTTCAAGTCGTCAGAGCGGATATTTATTGTATTACAGCAGAAGAATAGGATTAAAAGAGGAGGAAAAGATTCCACTTTATGGAGGGACGAAGTTAGCAGGTAAAATAGGTAAAAATTCAATCGGTTTTATGAGCATGCAGACTAAAAAGAAACAATTATCAGAGGGGGAGACAGAACCCACAACAAATTATACTTCATTAAGGATTAAGCATGATGTATTAAGGAATTCAAGTATTGGTATGATTTTTTTGAATAAACAGAGTTCTTATGAAAAATACAATCGTGCATTTGGAATTGACGGGAATTTTCCTCTCACTACTTCATTTACTATGGGGGGCTCAATTGCAAAAACTTTTACTCCGAATGTTAAAGGAAAGGATTATGCAGAGACATTTTTTATGGACTTTAGAACCGACGTCTTTTCATGGAATGTAAAATATCTAAATCTTGGTGATAATTTTAATCCCGAAATGGGTTTTGTTAGAAGGGATAACATAAGAAGCACTTATGCTACTGCCACTCTCAACAAATGGATTAACAAGTATGGTCTCAGGAATTTCAGATTTTATACTTCATTTAACTATGTTACCGATGATAAAAATATCCTTGAAACAAAACGTTTATCAGGAAGTTTATATACAATATTTTCTTCTGGTGACTACTTGGGATTTGGTGTTTATCGCAATTATGAATTTCTTGATGAGAATGATGACATAAGAGATATTTTGATTCCATTGGGAGATTATAAATACGACACCTTTAATTTATTTTACAGTTCAGACCACAGCAGGGTGTTAGCTGGTGGGATAAGGTATAATTTTGGTGATTATTACGGGGGTAAAAAAAGGACATTTTCACCTCACTATCATTTCAGACCCACGCCGCACTTTAATATGGATGTAAATTACGATTATAATCATGTTATACTTCCAAATGGATATTTTTATTCCAATGTATTAAGCAGCAGGATAACATACATGGTTAATCCTGATATGTATATTAAAACCTACATACAATGGAATGACCTTGATAATCAACTTTCTGCAAATATTTTGTTTCATTATATTTATAATGCTGCAAACAACTTTTATATAGTTTACAACGAAAATCGCAATCCCGATACCCCAAGAATAGACCTCAGAGACCGTGTATTAATGGTAAAATTCGTATATCATTTGTTTATATAAGATTTTTAATTTTTATTGGCGTTTAATTTAAAATAGTTCAAATTTTTTATGCGTTTTGGTTAATCTGTTTAATTATTAAAAAATATTTCATCAAAAAAGTTTGCTAATCTATGGTCGTCTCTGCCCGCAGATTTGGTGAAAAATCTAATAATATTGGAGGAATTATGTTTAAAAAATCAGATAAGATAACAATAAGTCTAATTGGAGTATTGAGTGTGGTTTTTCTCTTTTTATCACTCAACTATTCCTTTTCGCCATTTTTTAAATCCGAAGCGAAGGCAAAATTCCAGAGGGCGAAAGGAAAAGCTGATGGTTGGATTTCTCTTTTCAACGGGAAAGACCTTACGGGATGGGACGTTCCTAAAAGGGGAAACTGGAGGGTTGAGAATGGTGAGATGGTTGTAACCTGGGATGAAGCAAATCCCGGTGGAGGATGGATTGTTACCAAGGAGATGTTTGATGATTTTATTTTAAGGATGAAGTTTAAAGTTAACAAAGGTGGCAACAGCGGAGTATGTATCCGTGACCCATCGCGGGCAACCAAAAATCCTGCATACTCTGGCTATGAAGTGCAGATTGATTTCAATGACCTAACAAATCCTACGGGGAGTTTATACAACCTTGCGAGGGCATATACGATAATTGGTGCATATACGCCTGAAGAAAGGATAGTGGGTAAAGAAGAGGAATGGAACCAGTTTGAAATCAGCGCAATAGGTGAGCATATAGTAGTTAAGTTGAATGGAGAGAAGGTAGTTGAACGGTATGACCGCAGGTCACTTAAGGGTGTAGTCGGGATGCAGCTTCATGACCGTGAATCGGTAGTTCGATTTATGGATATTGAAATTATGCCAATTTCTATGAGAGGACCAATTCCTCCACCTATAGAAGAGAGGCTAAAGAACGCAAAAGGAGATTTTAAAAAACTATTTAATGGAGAGAATTTGGCTGGGTGGCAGGTGCTATGGGGCGGTGATTGGAAGGTTGTGGATGGTGTGATTGAAGGGACAATTAAAGGTAGTATGGGATGGCTTGTTACAAAAGAGGAATATTCAGATTTTATATATCGTCTGAAGGTTAAGATTGCGAAAGGTGGAAATAGCGGTCTTACGACTCGCTTTCCTTTTCCAACGAGACCTGAAGATAAAACATATAAAGCCGGGATGAAAGATGATAAACTCAATCCTGCATTTGGTGGGTATGAAATTCAAATACTTGCCTATGACCTTCCGCAGATTGGTAATCCTTCAGGAAGTATTTATAATATAGGACGTGCATATGCAGGAGTCTTGAAAGCTGGTGAATGGAATGAATATGTTGTCTATGCTCAGGGACCGCAGACTACTGTTTATATAAATGGCAGAAAGGCTGCCGAAGCAGAAGATACACGCTCTTTAAAGGGCATAGTGGGGCTTCAGGTTCATCATTTGGAAGAAGAACTTGTTGGAGTTGAAACTGAACCGTATAAGGTATGGTTCAAGGATATCGAGATAAAGGCGGTTAAGTAGTGAAATAGAAATATGTTGGGAAATGTGTTAGTGAGTGAGTATATAAAAAGTCGGGCAGCAAATTTTAATATTGCTGCCTGACTTTTAAATTTTGTTATTTTTTTACATAAATACGCTTTTTGCATCCCAGGTTCCTTTTGCGACTTGTGGGACGAATTCGTCGAGCCCGGGAGGTGGGAATTTGAGTTTTTCTCCTTTTTCTGATGCCATATAGCATGCAGCGAGGATTCTTGAGATAAAAAGACCATCCTCGAAGTTTTCTTCGGGCTGTTTTCCATCGAGAAAGCATTCTATCATATACCTGTCTTCAGCAGCATATCCATATACCACATCTTCTGCTGAGAGTACAGGCATTAAACCCTGTTCTGCAGCCTGTTTTTCGACGAGGTCTTCACCGGCTTTGCCTTTGACCTCCCGGCTGAAGAATATGTGAAGGTCGGGTGATAATGTGTTTATCTGCATATAGTATTCGGGACCCATCATTTCAAAACTGAGTCTCAGTCCGGGACCAACAAAACTCCATGAAGTAGTAACTTCTACAATGAGAGGCATTTTTTCCGGAGATTTATATACTACAGTTGCTCTCGCGAAATCCTCAACCGGTGTTTTTGAATAATCGACTTTGCCACCTGACATATTTTTTAATTTTTTAATATATTTTGGTCTTGTCCATTTAATATTTGCGATTTCGCAGGATACACTCACAGGTTTGAGTGACGATTTCTTTTTACCTGGCTGTGTCAATAAAAATCTTGCTGCTTCCATACTGTGGCACATCATATCGCTGAGCACACCGCCTCCCTGCTTTGTTCCCTGCCAGAACCAAGGTTCATGTGGACCGCCGTGTTCTTCAGCGCATCTTGCAAGATAAGGTCTTCCAGAAACGGATGCTCCCCGCTTCCAGATAATTTCTTTACCGCGTGTTATAGATGGGGCAAAACACTGATTTTCTAAATATCCATGCAGTATTCCTGCCTCCTTTACAAGTTCAACCATTTTTTTTGCTTCTTTGACAGTCCTCGCAAGGGGTTTCTCACAGGCTACTCCGATGAGTTTGGCTTTTTTTCCAGTAGTTAATTTAACTATTTTTTCCATTATTGGTATTCTGGTATAATTGGGAGAATTTATATAGATTACATCAATCTTGGGGTCTTTTACCATATCCGAGACATCGTTGTATATCTTCGGATTACCCACTCGAAGTTTTTGGCAGACTTTGACAAATTCTCGTGCTCTTCTTTTGCTTATCTCGGCTACTCCTTTTATGTCCGCATGTCTTACATTTGTCCAGGCTGTGGCGTGAAAACCGCTTATAAATCCAGCCCCAACGAATCCTACTCCTAATCTATCTTTCATATCAAACCTCCTTAGTTTTTTGTTAGTATTGTAAAAATTTAATCACAATGAGTTAAGGGAAATACCATTCACTCCTCTCTGTGGTTTCATATTTTATCATCGTTTTTCATAGAACTTTTGACACTACCTTTTGGTTAAAAAAACTGAATTTTTATAAACTGAATAAAAATATAATACCATATTTTTATATAATCAAGTCAAAAAAATAAATATTTTAAAAATATATTGAATTAATGTATTGAAAGTATTAAATTTATTTTAAATTTATATAAAAACCCTTATTAAATAAAAAAGGAGGTATAACTATGAAAATAATAAGAATAGGAATGCTCGGGAGCGGTTTTGTTGCAAATTTTTATATGGAGGGTTTAAAAAATGTCAACGGTCAGGAGGTTGTTATAAATTTTTCACGTCCTGATGACAAAATAAACACCGCAGAGGGTTTCGCAGAAAAATGGAACATTCCAGAATATACCAATAACCTGTTAGAAGTGATTGAAAGGGATGACATTGATTTATATTTTATAGCCTTGCCAAACGAGGTTCATAAAGAGATAGCGTTAAAACTTGCTGATTATGGGAGAAATCAGGTGTGTACCAAACCACTTGGAAGGAATGAGGAGGAAGCGAAATCTATGGTGGATGCGGTTGAGAAAGCAGGTGTATTTCATGGTTATGCGGAGACTGAGGTATTTGCACCAGCAGTTGTTAAGGCGAAAGGTATAATAGATATGGGTGGATTGGGAAGAGTGATATGGGTAAGGAGCCGTGAGGGACATGGGGGACCACACGCACCTCATTTCTGGGATGCTGACCTGACAGGTGGCGGGGCTCTGATGGACCTCGGTGGACACTGTGTTGAAGCAGCAAGATACTTCTTCGGAAAAGATGACCATATTACAGAAGTCTTTGCCTGGGGAGACCTTATTGTCCATAAAGATAAGACTAAAGCAGAAGATAATGCCATTATGATTATGCGTTTTGCTTCAGGAGGAGTAGCACATATTGAACTTACGTGGTGCTCAAGAGGGGGGCTTGACCTGAGAAATGAAATTCATGGAACCGAAGGCTCAATTTTTACCGATGTTACCAGAGCAACACCGATAACCACATTTACCACAAAAGGAACTGGGTATGTGATAGAAAAGGCAGATGCAGACCGTGGATGGGTATTTCCACTGCCTGAAGAAGCATTTGTATATGGATATCAAGCGGAATGTCGGCACTTTGTGGAATGTGTGAGAGAGGGCAAACTACCAAGGGAAAATTATTACGATGGACTTGAAGTAGCAAAGGCTATTGATGCTGGATATAAGTCGATGAAAGAAAAAAGATGGGTAAAAGTTGGGGAATAAAGTTTATAAAAATGAAACATTGATGTATTTGAAAATTCCGAACTTTTTATTAAGAAATTACTTGACAAAAGATTTTAATTTTAATAGATTTTAAAAGATTTGTTTTTAGAAGAATAAAATTATTCCTACAAGACCCGCAAATAGTTTGCAGTTCTTGAAAATGTTTTCCTTATAGTATATCTCATTTAATTATGAAATATAATATTCCTGATTTTAGATAATTATTTTAATGAGTAAAACATTTCTAATGCGATTTACCTGAAAAATAGATAGGAGGGCATTATGCCATCAGATAAAAAAATAACAAGAAGGAGATTTTTTAAAAAAAGCGCTCTCGGAACTGCAGGAATAGCATTCGCAAGTACATTGGGGGCATCAACTGTCCTTGCAAGTCCTAACTCTTCTGATACAATAGGTATTGGAATAATTGGGGTTGGAGTACGAGGGATTGAACATTTAAGAGAAGTATTGAGAATTCCTGATGCTCAAATTCGCGGTATATGTGATATATATACTGGACATATGGAAAGGGCTTTGAAGGCTGTTAATAATCCTGATGTGAAAAGTTATACTGATTATCGGAATTTACTGGAGAATAGGGACATCGATGCGGTAATTGTAGCGACACCTGACCACTGGCATGCGAAAATGGCAATCGATGCAGCCGAAGCGGGAAAGGATATTTACGTTGAAAAATGTTTGACACGTACTATTTCGGAGGCAAAAGCTATAGTAAAAGCAGTTAAAGGAAATAAAAGGGTTCTTCAGTTAGGTCATCAGGGGAGAAGCAGCCCTACTAATGCGAGAGCAAAAGAGATTTATAATTCAGGGATACTCGGACCTGTCACAATGGTAAGGATTTCCACTTTTCGAAATAGTGAGATTGCCCAGTGGAGATGGTATAGTAGTTATAGTAATTTCAATATACCGTCAGATGCTGACCCAGAACATATTGATTGGAATAAATTTTTAGGAGATGCTCCCAAAAGAGCGTTTGACCTCAGGAGATTTTTTCACTGGAGATGCTACTGGGATTATGGGACTGGCATTGCTGGAGATCTACTCAGTCATCAGTGGGATGCCGTTAATGATATAATGGGTGTTGGGATCGCAAAAACTTGTGTTGCTTCAGGTGGAGTTTATTATTGGGATGATGACAGAGAAGCTCCGGATGTATGGAATGTTATATATGAATATCCAGATAAAAATTTAGCTATCACCTACAGTTGTGAATTTCAAAACAGCCACTACGGCTCTGAACTCCAACTTTTTGGGAAAAATGCGACCCTTGAAGGTGGAAGAGGCCTGAGGGTTTTTCTGGAACCATATGGAGAGAGAGATAGAGAAATGCTCAAAAAATTGGCTGAACGACAAAAAGGAGAAAAAGCAGAAGCGCCTGGAAGAGGAGCAGCAATTCCTATATATACCTATACCGAAGAGCCAGGATTATATTTCACAAGTCATATGCAGAATTTTATAGACTGTGTTCGCTCCCGTGAGAAGCCAAGATGCCATATAGATGTTGCATTTGAAGAAGCTGTGACCGCCATTATGTCAGTCATTGCATATAAAGAAAAAAGACAGGTTACTTGGGACTCGGTGAGGCAGGAGGTTATTTGAGATTTTTTAGAATTATTATTTAATAAAATTGAGTTTAGGTATATCTTAATTAAATCAACCATAAATGAAAAAAGGAGGAATTTAATATGAAAACTAAAAAAATGTCATTTATTCTAATAGGTTTACTTATAATATTACTCCAGATGAGTATATTAGGGCAGGCAAGTGCCCAGGAAGATATTACCCAGTGGAGAAATAAGACAATAATGTGGGTTGGACCACATCAAGATGATGAGGGCGGGAGTATGGGGACGTTGGCGATGCTTCAGGCAAATGGTAACAAAATTGTTCTCGTACTGTACACAACCGGTAATAAAGGTTCCAGAGACCTTGAGATGACAAGCGAGAGACTTGCTCAGATAAGGAGAAAAGAAGATGCAAATGCAATGAGAGAACTCGGAATACCAACGGAAAATTACATCTGCCTTGGATATGATGATGGAATGCTCGAGTACGTTCCAAAATTAGAACTAACTGAGAAAATTTGCAGGCTGATAAGACAATACCGTCCGGATGCAGTGTTTACTATGGACCCTGGTACTACCTGGATGCGGTGGCATAAAACAGACCATCGTTCTTCGGCTTTCATTACTCTTGACGGTGCACGTGCCGCCGCTTATCATTTATATTTTCCGCATCATAGAATCTATGAAGGATTACAACCTTTTACTGTAAGAGATTATTTCTTTTATAGCACTCGTGAATCTAATTTTAAAGTAGATATTACTGAATTTAGTGAAAATAAAATCAGAGCTCGTTCCTGGTATGTAAGTCAATTCGGAGCAGGTAATTTTAAATATGTAGGTCCAGAACCAGACCAAGAAAGACTTAATCAACAATTGAAACGCAATGCCGATAGAATAGCTAAAGGTGAAAGAATATCTGAAAATTTCAGGAGACTCTCAAGTTCGATGTCGTTCTGATATATTCTTTTGAAGTTTAAAAAAATAGCAAATAGAATTAATAAATTTCATCTACTTTGCATTTTTTTGGTAGGTCATACCAACAAAAATAAGGAGTAATTTCTTATGAAAATTAAAAATTTTATTATTGTCAGTTTACTGATAATAATACTGCCTTTGAGTCTTTTTGGGCAGGAACAAAAGCAACTATCGGATAGAGGTCAGGTTCGTGAACGGAATCCAGAAGATATAAATGACTGGAGGGGAAAGACTGTGATGGTATTTGCACCGCACCCTGATGATGACCTTTCACCTGCAGGAACAATGGCAAAACTCGTTGAAAATGGTAATAAGGTTTTTATAGTAGTTTATACAAGCGGGAATAAGGGTTCAAGAGACCTTGAAATGACAAGTGAAAGGCTTGCCCAGATAAGGAAACAAGAGGATATAGCGGCAAATAAAATATTAGGGATTCCGGAAGAAAATATTATCTGGTTAGGATATGATGACGGGATGCTTGAGTATGTCCCTGAAAAAGAACTCTGTGAAAAGGTATGCTATCTTATAAGGAAATATCGCCCGGATGCTGTGTTCTGTCATGACGCTGGTACTGACTGGATGCAGTGGCATAAAACTGACCATCGTATGTCGGCTTTCATAACTCTTGATGGGGCGCGTGCTGCGGCGTATCATTTATATTTTCCGCATCATAGAATCTATGAAGATCTACAGCCCTTTACTGTAATGGACTATTTCTTTTGGGGTTCTCATGAGCCCAATTACAATGTTGATATTACAGATGTCATAGAACTTAAATTTGAAGCAGCATGTCAGCACGTGAGCCAGTTTGGTAAAGGAAATTTTAAATACACTGGACCTGTAATGGACACTGAAGATAAGGAAAATATAAGAAAACGATATATGAGAAAAGAACCTGATGGAAAGATGTATGAAAGATTCAGAAGACTTCAAGGATCACGATCTTTCTAATCTGGAATTTAAAAAATTTGATTCAATATCCTTTTATTGAACAATATTTGTAATTTATTAACTCAAAGGGGATGTATTTCATCCCCTTTGAATTTTTTAGAGTATTGGAGGATTTATGAAGTCGAAGAACTTATTTAAAATATTTGTGATTTTTACATTTATTTTATTGTTTGTTAATATTTATATTATATTTCTATTTACTCCTCGACTCACAGCCCAAGAGAACTATCAAAAGATGTCTGAAATAAATGTAAATCCAAATATTCCAGAGGCTGGTAAAGCAATAATTCCTGAAAATTTTGGCGAATTGAAAGGCATCGAAAATGTTGGAAGGTCAACAATGCTCTGGTTTGAATCGAGAGACGGAACAATTAGAAGAGTAAATATAAGTTTCTGGGAAGATGAGATTATTCTGGATGATTTGGTTGTGGTAATCAAAAGAAGATAAAGGGACTACTGACAGTGGTGGGTAGAATAGGTGTTGATAGAAATATGAGAAAATGTCTTGGCTAAAATGAAGAAACGAGAAGCAGCCGGGATAAATAATGTAATATGAATAATCACCGAGGATTATTATTGCACAGATTCAAGCATTCGTTATTTTTATCTAAATTTTCTGGTGCACTGCTTGTTAGACTTAATAAAATATATAATCCTGATTTATTCATAAAATTTGAGAGTTCGCTCGAGAAAGTCAAGTAAATTTTAATTTAGAGTCTAGACTATTTTAGTGAATTGTTTTCAAAATTATCCAATAATAATTTATAGATATTTTTATTTCTATTATTAAAACGAAATTCACATTCTTTAAGATGCAGGTGAAACGTTAACTTTGGCAAGCCATGAAATTTTTCTAAACGTCTTTTATTATATGAACAAAAATAGAAATACTTTAATACAATAATCTACTATTCGGGACGGAGTCAAGCCGCGAATATAAGGGTTTATTCTACTCTCGGTGTTTTAATTATCACAACACACAAGAATTGAGAATAAAAGTATTTGTTTATGTATTTAAATAATATTCTGTCGATATATTGTAGCCGAATTTGGCCATCTCGGTAAGCATGAACATAAGTGCAAACTGAATAATTCTATCAGCAACCTACATTTTGATAAATTGTCATTAGAGGTAATAAGATTTACCAATGGCTTAGGATTCAAATGAAATAAAAAATTTACTATTAATTTTAATTATAATTCACGTATTTACTAAAATTCTGTTATCTATTTTTAAGTTTTTCAAGTTCAAATTTTCTTATTTCTTCTCTCAACTTTCTACTGTATTCTTCTTGTGTAATAATTCCTTGATCAAGTTGTGATTTCAATTGTTTTTCAATTTTAAACAGTTGAAGTTGTGTAAGAAACTCCTCTGCTCTCTCTTCCCTTATTTCCTGTGCTTTAAGTTGTTCTTTTAAGAATTCGGTGACATCTGTTTGTGTTGGTCTATATCTTTTTAGTTTTTCTATCTCTTGAACGTAGTATCTTGATTCATTTTCTGATGCGATATTTTCATTTTGTGTTCTATAAATTTCACCCCAGTAGTTGTCATAGTCGTTCATGGCTTCTTTTACTCTTGGTTCATCAATGCTTCTGAGATAACCTTCAGCGGTTATTCTGATAATGGAACTTTCGTTCATAAGTGAATTGACCATACCATTAACTACCCATTTAGGTTTTTGGTCGAGGATTTTAATCGCCTGAACCGCGTTTCTTCTTTCAAAGTATGAAGGGCTGTCTTTTTGTCTTGATATAAGCAAAAGTTCCGGAACTACGGATGGGCTGCCTACTTGATTCATTACCCTTGTAAATACCTCCATTCGACTTTTGGGCATCGTAATATCTTTATTGGTCTCCCAGTTTATAATGTTTGTATACCTATCCTGATAGCTAATACTGGAAATACTTTTTGCAGTGGCATTTCTCCAGTTTTTTCCACCATCTGTTGAAAATTGAACAACAGGAGTAGTGGAATCGGAAATTGTGTTATAATATCTTAAAACGACATCATTTTTTCTCAAGCCCGCAACGGGTTTTGCATAGAAGCTTGGTTTCATGAAAAATTCATTAGTTTCGGCAGAAAGACCGAAATCATTATCATGAGGGGCAAGCCTAATTATAACAGGTGATTCTTTAATCTGTGGGATATCAAACCCAGCATACCATTTAAGAATTCCTTGATACATAGATGGGATTAATTTAGATATGTTACCCGATACTGTTGCCATTTCCCAGGAGGCTCCATTGTTTAATGAGAACTCCGGAATTAATCCAATAGTATCTCCCTCTGCGTCAGTTATTTGATATTCAACCTCAAGAAGTTCTGCATCATTAATGCTAAGTATTTTTACTGATGGTGTTTCATTATTATCGAGATGAAATGGGATTGTGGAGTCCCACTTCCCAAGGATTTTTCCTCCCCCTAATGATACCAAGAAAGAAACGTCTTCTGAATCATATCCTGAGAGGTCTTCGTCTGATTTCCATACAACCTTTTCAGTGTCTGGAGCAACTGTCTCCCCTTCTGTAATTCTCTGTGCAGTTGCGTATATCCAATTATTTCCACCATTTAAGGAGTACATATATTTAAATATATCCTCCGGAACAGGAATTTCTCCAGGATAGTAAACGGAGAATGATATATTTCCATTTACTTCCGCAAAGATATCTTGTATAGCCATCTCGTTGTAATTAACATTTATAGTGATTGCGTCATAAACACCATTCGATTCGAAGGCATATTTTTTGGCTGGTGTTAATTTGAAAAAAATCTTTGTTTGAGGTGAATATTGGATATTATCCTTATCTGTTCTCCAGTATAGTTCACCCTCATAATTTTTTGAAGAGATGTTATTAGTTATTCCCTCGACAGTTGCCACAGACCATGAGTTTCCACCATCTTGTGAGAATTCCGGTGTAATATTCAGGGTGTCGAGTTCATCATCAAAAAGTTGATAACGAATCCAGACGATTCCTATTGGGCTCGTTCTATAATCGATAATTTCGATTCTCGGTGGAATATTGCTACCCAAATATTGATATGTCCTTGTGTGTTTCCAAGATGGGTCATCCTTTCCTCTATGAATAACTCTTAACCTAACATCCTGCGGTTCTTCAGGAGTGGGCTTTTCCAGAAATTCAAGAAGATAAGGAATAACTGACTCATCGCCGATATTTCCTAAAGCAGTGAATGCAGAAAGATAATAAGGTTTTCTATCTTTAATTATCTGAATTAATGTTGGCACAGCACGGTCATCTTTTAATTCTGCAAGTATTTCGATTGCTTTTGGGGTGTAAGGACGGTCTTCTTTAACTACTCTTATTAAAATAGGAACCGATCTTTTGTCAAGTATCATACCCAGAGCAGTTAAGGATTCTTCAGCATAACGACCATCCCTTAATAATTCAGAACAGAGGTCTTGCGTGGCTCTTGGGTCTCCTATTTTTCCAAGGACCATGGCTGCATTTCCTGAATATTTATCCCCTCTTTTAAATGCTTCAAGAATTTCAAAAAATTTTGCATCATCTCCCTGAATATATTCCCAGAATGATTCGTCTATTTTCTGGTATTCAGGTTGAGAAAATGCTATACAGCCAGGGAATATAAGTGTGGCTATTAATACTGGTAATAATAAACATTCTTTTCTCATTATCATATATTTAAACTTTTTGGAAGTCTAATAAGTTTCAGATATTTTTTAAAAAATAATTTTTATTTTATATCGAATTCTTTATAAATTAAAATATATTAAAAAATTATATCTACTTATAAAAATATCGGCAGTTTATTAATATAAGGTTAGTAATTTTCAATTGTTTAAATATTTTTGCATACAATATTAAAAAAATATATTGATTTTTAATACAATAGAATTTAACTTAATAATTAATAAATATATGTATTATTTTGAAAATGTATTTACAAAAATGACCAAAAGTCAGGCGAGAATTTCTGAATTATCAGCATAAATCATAAGTAGGACAGACATTCTTGTCTGTCTATGATACTTTCTTAAGGGAAATAATAATGGATGTCAGGTTTAATCGAGATTTAGTGAGTGTCATCCTTGGTCTTTCGTATCCGATAATGGCTGGGATGGTTTCGAGGACTTTGCTAAGTTTTATGGATACACTGATGGTAGGTCGTCTTGGGGCAATTGAGATTGCCTCTGTTGGGCTTGGCAGCATTACTGTGTGGGTAATTATTTACCTTTTCTTTTCGCTTGGAATGGGAACGCAGATTATGACTTCAAGAAGATACGGTGAGAAAAATTATAAAGAGTGTGGAGATGTTCTTAATAATGCTATTATGTTCTCAGTAATTGCCGCTTTAGTTTTTACTGCATTGGGTTTTATGGAGATCAGGAGGATTTTCAAATTTGTTGCTGAAGACCCACTTGTATATCAACACGGCAGTTCATATATAAGGATACGCATTTTTGAGGTATTTTCATTTACAATAATATCTGTTTTTGCAGGATTTTTTAATGGAATAGGAATTACCAGAATTCACATGTATGTGATGCTTATTGTTAATCTTATGAATATTCTTCTGAATTATCTCCTGATATTCGGGAAATTTGGTTTCCCGAGGCTTGAGGTAACCGGTGCTGCTTACGCTTCAACCATAAGCACATATTTGGGGGCAATTGTTATTGTGTTGATTTCATTGAAAGAAAAATATTGGAAGAAATTTTTATATTTTAAAAATTTGAAGGTAAGTTTGAATACATTAACCACACTGTTAAAATTATCATATCCGAATGCATTAAAGAATTTCTTTATACTTTCTGGTTATATTATATTTTTTAAATTTATAGGTATTATAGGAACGAAGGACCTTGCAGCAAGCAGTATTTGTCTGACAGTAACTTCAGTCTCATGGATGCCCGCAGTGGGGATTGGAGTGGCGACTGCCACACTAGTGGGTCAATCACTTGGCTCAGGAGAGAGTAAACTTGCAGAAAGATACAGCTGGGAATCTATTAAACTCTCCCTGGTTATTATGGGTAGCATTGGTATTCTATTTATGGTTTTTCCAAAATGGATAATAGAGATTTTTACTTCTGATACAGAAATTATTCAAAAAGGGACAATTGTTTTGAGGATTCTTGGAGTAATCCAATTCTTTGATGCATTCGGAATCATATTATCAAGTTCTCTTGAGGGAGCAGGTAAAACCTTTTTTGTTGGTTTCTCTGAAATATTATTTTTTTGGCTCGTTTTTATACCGCTTTCGTATCTTTTGGGAGTGTTTTTAGAATTTGGTATTATAGGTAGCTGGATTGCGATGATTGCTTATTTTTTAGGATTTGACATTGTATTGTTTAGGAATTTTAAGAAAGGGGAATGGAAAGAACATAAGGTATAAAAATTATCTTGCATTAATTATAAAAAAACAATATATTTAGGTTTATACTTAAAAATAAATTTTAACTTTACTGTATAATTTAAATGTTAATAGACAGTCACAGTCATCTTCAATTCAGCCAGTATGAAGATGATATTGATACTGTAATAGAGCGCTCGTTTAAAAATGGAATTGACTATATAATCAATGTTGGGACAAATTATGAAGATAGTATTAAATCTGTTGAACTTGCGGATAGATACGATAATATTTTTACATCTGTTGGTGTTCATCCGCACGATAGTGCAAAAATGAGCGAGTCTGAATTTAACGATATAGTAGAACTTCTCAATATGAAAAAGGTTGTGGCTGTCGGTGAAATCGGGCTTGACTATTACAAGTGTTATTCTCCAAGAGAGGTTCAGAAAGAGATTTTTAAAAAATTTCTAAATCTTGCAGAAAATAAGAATATTCCAGTAATAATTCACAATCGTGCTGCTTCTGAGGATATAAAAAAAATAATTTACAAAGAATCAAACGGAAGACTAATAGGTGTAATGCATTGTTTTTCTGGTGATGAAAAATTTGCAAAGGATATGATAAAATTGGGATTTTATATCTCTTTTGCCGGGAATATTACGTATCGTAGTTTTAAAAATGAGGAAGTAATAAAGAGTGTTCCGATAGAAAGAATTCTAATCGAGACAGACTGCCCGTTTCTAACTCCGGAATCGAAACGGGGAGAAAGAAACGAGCCTTTAAATGTATGGTTTGTTGTAGAGAAGATTGCCCAAATTAAAGACCTATCTTTTAAAGTAGTGGAAAGAATAACATCCGAAAATGCATGTAAACTTTTTGGGATTGAGTAATAAAGTTTTTTAAGTAATTTTTTAAAAAATTGGAAAGATGATTGCTATTTAAATTTTACTAAATTTTTGGTATTAATTAAAATTACAGTGTTTGGTAAGTTTGGGTAGGACAGAC
>JAUWXV010000302.1 GCA_030616165.1 bacterium
TGAAAATGGTTTACTTGAGAATGCTTCTGAAACGATATGATAACATTCACGCTCCTTAAAATTGATTTTATCTACTACCGATATTGTTGCAATTCCTGCCTGTATAGGCCCGTAATCTATTGAAAATGTAAATTTTTCTCCCACCTTGAATGCTTTATTCTCGATTTTAATATTTGTTATATCAATAGAAGCAGAATTTGTAGTATCATTCCCGCCACTTCTTGCAAATGTATGACTCTTTTCAAAAAAACTCATAATCAGGTATAATAGGATTAATATAAAAGTAATTCTTATACATCTCATGTTCATAATCTAACTTCTTTATCTTTATTAACAAAATTTTGTTCAGTTATCAAAATTCGAAATTTTCCTTTCCACAAGTTTAAAGATATCATCTGGTGTAATCAGGTTCATAAGTTTATACTTTATGAAATTTTTTTTGTTTTTTTTGATACCTTCTGGGATTACTGGTTTTATGACAGAATTTTCTCTTCCATATGGTCCCCATCTTTCCGGATTTAAGGGTATTATGTCAGGATATATTCCAATCACCTCTGTACCCAGAGCAACCGCAAGATGTATGGGACCGGTACTGTTTGATATAAACAAGTCTCCCCTTTTTAAAAGAGAAGCAAATTCTATTAATGTCAGTTCACGCTCAAACTTGGTTGGCTTTTTATGACATTTGTCCATAATCTTATATAATATAATTTCTTCCGATTTAGTTCCCGAAATGACGACTTTAGATTTTGTTTTTGATAATATCTTATCTATTAAATTTGGAAAATTGTTCGGATCCCAATCTAATGCTGAACCCCTTGAACCGGGATGAATTATTACTAATATGTCGTCCTTAGCAACTCCTTTATCTTTCAGGAGCACATTTATTTCGTCTATTTCCTTTTTCGGAATTTCTATATCAAATTTAACATCTTTTTCGTCTATATCAAAGGATTTTAGCAGTCCAAGATTATATTCAACTTCATGTTTAGTACAATATTTTCGATGTTCATATACCCTTTTGTTGAAAAAAAACGAATACCATCTGTATCCACTGCCAATTCTGATTCGTATTCCAGCCAGAAAAATTACTAAAGCAACCTTGAATGTTGGATAAAGAATTAGAGCGGTGTCAAATCTTTTTTTTCTTATTTCTTTTACAAGAGTAAAAAAATTCTTTCTTTTATTGTTTGAATCATCTATTGAAATGATACCGTTTAATTTAGGATTAAATTCCAGAATATCTTTAGTGTAATTTTTTGCAAGGAACCAAATTTGGGCAGAGGGATATTTTTTTCGGAGAGCGGAAATTACTGGAAAGGAGAGAATCACATCTCCCAGCATATCTGTTCTTGTGATAAGGATTTTATTCATTTTCTTCAGCGATTTTGATCAACTTTGGAAAAATCCTTTCAATTTCGTGTTTAATTTCATAGAATATCTTTTCATAACTACCGAGGTCACCTCCGATTGGGTCTTTTATATCGATGGTAACATTTTCGGGATTATTGAATTTTTTCAATCCGTAAACTTTGTCTATATATTTGATAAAATTATTTTTAAAGTATTCTAAATGTTCCTCAGCCATAACAAAAATGAAGTCGCTTTCAGATATCATTTTTTCTGTCGTTTGCCTTGACCTGTGGGAGGATATATTTACACTGTCATTTTTAGAGACTTCCACTGCAAAGGCAGATGCCCTCATTCCATTGAGGGTGTTTACCCCTGCTGATTGAACATTGACCTTATTTTTTAGGTTGTTCGGAATCATGTTTTTAAGGATTCCCTCAGCCATCGGACTGCGGCATACATTCCCAGTGCATACGAATAAGATATTCAGTTTTTTCTCTTTCATTTTAATCTTCTATTAAAATAATCGTTTATCCCCCTGTTATAGAGATAAGTTTAAAGTTTCTTTTCCCCCGAGTACTCGGCGGATCCGCTATGACGGAGCCCGCTTTCTTTTCAAAGAAAGTGGGTTGGATTCAAATTTCTTTAGAAATATTAACATATTTCTGAATTTCCTCTATGGGTATTACACCATCTCTTCTAATTTTTGGAATATATGAGGAAACATCGATAACTGTCGACTCTCCGGATAAATGGATTTCACCAGCATCAATAATAATATCGCAGTCACTTTTTATCTCCTGCGGGATTTCCTCGATTGATTTGGGCGCTTTTTTACCTGATAAATTTGCACTTGTAGAGATAATCGGAAATCCACTGTATTTGGTTAAAAGACCGCAGATTTTATTATCAGGAAGTCTTATTCCAACAGTTTCTCTTTTCCCGGGTAAATTTTGTTTTAATTTTTTAGAAGATTTGAAAATTATTGTAAGAGCACCGGGCCAAAATTTTTCTATAAGAATACAAGCAGTCTCCGGCATCTCTGAAATAATTTCTTTCAGTTCCAAAACACTCCCTATAATTATAGTGAATGGATGTGTTTTTTCTCTTTTTTTTAATCTGTATATTTTTTCTACAGAATTTTTATCGTAAACATTTGCCCCCAGACCATAAACAGTGTCTGTTGGATAACAAATAACCGCTCCTTTTTTTACTTTTTCTGAAACTTCTTTGATTATCGGTTCAATTTTAGTTTTCTGGTCTATTTTAATGATGTTCATACATTGAATTTTAAAAAGTTATCGAGATTAAATAAATTCACATACCTGTTCAAAAACCTCTTCAGTTGTTATATCTTTCATACATTTGAAATGTTCGAGGTTGCATTTTTCACCGCCGTGGATTCCGCAGGGTCTGCATTCTATATTTTTCTCAATAATTTTATGTCCATTACCATAAGGATAAAACCCGAAGCCCGGAATTGTTGCCCCGTAAATAATAATAACCTTAGCATTTCCAGCAACAGCGAGGTGAGTCGAACCACTGTCATTTGTCACAACTACATTTGTTTTTCCCATAGCAATTGATGATTGTCTCGGTGTAAAGACGCCCGCAGCGTTTATCCCGGCAAATTCAGATAGGTAATTAATTTGTTCACAAATTTGAAAATCTCTTTCACTTCCGAATATTATAGACTTTACATTTTTTCTCTCTTTAAGTAATTTGATTAATTCCGCAAACCTCTCTTTAAGCCACCTTTTTGTCTCCCATCGTGAACCGGGCGAAATTCCGACAAGTTTTTCATCTTCTTTAATTTCATTAGTCTGGAAAAATCGCTCGACTTTTTCAGTATCACCTTTATCGAAGCAAATTTTTGGCTGTTTTTCTTCGCAAAGTTTACTATTCAGCGATAGTAGGGAGAGATTTCTTTCAATTTCATGAATATTTTTATTATATCTTATCTTTTCAGTAAATAAAAATGAAGCAGCGCTGTTGTTAAATCCCACCCTTTTTTTTATTCCTGCAAGAAGAGAGATAATGGCGCTGCGAACAGAACGATGAGGGATGTAAGCAATATCGTATTTCTCTTTTTTTATTTTATCTATTATTCGAAAAAGATTTATCAGACCTTTATCTTTGCCTCTTTTGTCGTATATTATTATCTTGCCGAGATTAGGGTTCCTTTCAAGAATATTATATACATCCGGTATTGCAAGATAATCAACAGATTCAATCTCAGGGACATTTTTAATACATTCTACAAATGGGAGAGTCAAAATTACATCCCCAATGAACGCTGTCTGAACAATCAATGCCTTCATTAATTTATTCTTTATAGTAGAAATTTGTAATTTACAAAAAGTATTAAAAATAATTGCTTTTTCATTAGCAGTTGAGAGACACAAGCATTTCTAATTCATCCCGATTAATCGGGATGAATTAGAAAT
>JAUWXV010000296.1 GCA_030616165.1 bacterium
ATTAAATCAAATAGAAAATTCTTTGGAATCTGAAATTATTGAAATCATAAGTAAATTATTAGAAGATGAAAAAAATAAAAAACATTTCTTAACAAGCGATGTTGCGAATGAAATAAATATTGACAAAAATGAAGATGAAAAAATTAAAAATAATGGAATAAGTAGAATAATAAAAAGACTTGGATTTAAAAATTTTAGAAAAGGAAATAAAAGAGGGTTCTTTTATGATGAAAATTTATTTAAAAAACTGGGAAATGAATATAAAATTGGAACGTCGCATTCTTGAAAGGTCCGCCACAATGCCACAATTGCCACATTATAGAGGTATGCCTAAATGCCGCAATGACGTATTCTAAGACTGTTATGTAAAATAAATATTTTTATATATTTATATATATTAAGAGAGTTTTAAAAGGTTTTGTAGTCTTCTTGTTTGTAGGTAAAAATTGCGGTTATTGTGGCATTGCGACATAATGTGGCATAATTTTAATTAAGAAAAATGAATAAAATAACTGTAATTGTAGATACCAGAGAACAACAGCCTTATAGTTTTAGAAATGAGAAACATATTCGGGTCGTAAAGGAAAAACTTGCTGCCGGCGATTATGCTCTGAAAGACCACACAGATAAAATAATTATTGAAAGAAAAACATTGACGGATTTATTTGGAATAATTGGTAATGGGCGGGAACGGTTTAAAAGGGAATTGCAGCATCTTAAGGATAATTGTGAGTTTCCTATTCTAATAATTGAGGGAAGCGTTTCCGATATTTTTGATGAACACGCTTTACCTTATTGGTCTAAAATTCACCCTAACGCTGTAATTGGATCATTGATCAGCTGGAGCATTAAGTTCGGAGTAAATATCATATTTGCTGGGAATAGAACAAAAGGAGAATTAATAGCGGCTAAATATTTGATGAAGATGAACGAGATAATAAACGAAAAAGAGAGTATTAAATAGATGAAGTTAAAAAATCAGAATGAAAAGCGCGCCCTAACACTTACAGAAGCTGCTGAATATGCCTGTGTTTCCAAGGGAAGTATAAAGAACTGGCTTTCTCAAAGGCTTTTACCTTTTGAAGAATTCCCTGGTCGCGGTGATGGTTCTCATAGGTTTATACGTATAAGATTGAAAGACCTTAAGGCTTTTCTTGATTCAAATTACCATAAACCGAACCAAACAAACAAGGTTAAAAAAGACGACAATTTAATACTTTTACCACAGAATAATTCAAAAAATTAAAAGGATGCTTGACAGAATGATTTATTCATTGTATATTATCCGTACAGCAGCCATGCGCATAGAAAGGAGCTGTGCATGGCAAAAATAAAAACTGTACGGATAATTAAAACTAAGTACGGAACTTTTTCACTTCATTACACAAACCCCGATGGTCGCCGGAGGAGACTGTCGGTTGGACCAGATTATCAACAGGCTCTGAGAATTTCTATTAAATCTACTGATTATTTACTTGAAGGCAGAAATCCTGAACAAGAAATACTAAAGTCAACACAAAGAGAGAAAGCACAGTCTGTAACTATCCGGGAATTCTATCCAACATTTATGGAAGTACACGGAAAACTGCAAAGTCCAGCAATGCAGAAAAGGTATGAAGTTTGTTTTAAAAACATTTGCCGGTGTCCACAGCTTGTTGATTGTCCACTTGGTTCAATTACAAAACCGATAGTTCATGATTATATGCTTTTGCGAGTTAGACAAGATGGGATTTCATCAGCAACAGCAAATCGTGAAGCTGCATTTATAAGAGTTATGTTATCTATTGCTGCTCAACGTGGTTTGCTGGAACAAAATCCTCTTCAGGGATTTAAGCTGCTAAAAGAATCCGATAAAAGAGATGTTTATCTTTCTGTTCAAGAAGCTGAGGCACTTATAAATGAACTTACCTCTTCTATGGCGGATATTGTCGAGTTTGCCATTTACTCTGGAATCCGCAGGGAAAATATTCTCAGTCTCGTGATAAAACAGGTCAGATTTCATGACCTTAAACCAACCGGGCAAGTTCAATTAAAGGTAAAAGGTGGACGCTGGGAGACCTTTCCTCTTGGTTCACAGGCTGTAAAAGTGCTTAAGCAAGCCATTGGAAACAGATGTGAAGGTTTTGTATTTATTAATCCGGATACAGGAACACGTTATAATTCTATAAGTAAGTCTTTCTTTAGAACTGTTCGAAAACTTGGACTAAAAGTGGGTGATACTTATCTTCGTTTCCATGATTTGCGCCATGTTTTTTGTACCTGGTTGAGTGATGAGGGTGTTAGCCGAGATGCACTTCAAATGCTATTAGGACATCGAGACAGAGCTACTACAGACAGATATACTACTCTAAATCCTCTAACAGCAGGAAAATTATTAGAAAAATTACCTGAAATACGGTCAAATAATACAGAAAATATGGCAAGAATTGGCA
This sequence comes from bacterium, assembly GCA_030616165.1. Taxonomy (GTDB): domain Bacteria; phylum SM23-31; class SM23-31; order JAUVVT01; family JAUVVT01; genus JAUWXV01. The sequence goes on from JAUWXV010000296.1 coordinate 2,433, forward strand.
AGGTGGGGAGTTAGTTTAATGGCAAGAAAAACCGTAGGTCTACACAAACCTATAAAAAACATAGTACCCCAGACAGGACTTGAACCTGTGACCTACGGTTTAGGAAACCGTCGCTCTATCCTACTGAGCTACTGGGGCAATATAAAACAACTATAAATTTAACAATTATAAACAATAAAGTCAAATGAAAATAAATCTGGAAATAACTATTATTTGTAAAGGTGTTTGAATTTTTCGAATTTTTCGATAACGATTTTATCCCCTTTTTTAACTATATAGCCTTCTTCAATAAATAGTTTAAAAGCCCTTGAGACAGTTTCTCTTGAAGTACCAGCCATATTTGCCAAATCTTGCTGTGACGGCAATTTTTCTATTATCATTTTTCCCTCTCTAATAGTTCCTCCTATTTCAACAAGCTGTATGACAGCGGAAGCAACACGACTAACTGCATCAAGAAGAGAAAGGCTTTTAATCTGAGTATCCGACATCCGAATCCTTTTTGCAAGTTCTTTTAAAAGATTAATGGACAATTCAGGATGACTGTGTAAAAGATTAAAAAAATCATTTCTTTTTAACATTAAAAGTTCGGAATCTTCAATTGCAGTGACATTGGCTGATCTTACATGTCCATTTAACAGAGACATTTCACCAAAAAAATCGCCTTCTTTCAGTATAGCAAGAATAACTTCTTTTCCTTCATCACTTATTCTCGAAATTTTCACTCTTCCCTTACTGATTATAAAAAGAGAGTTTCCGGCTTCTGCTTCCATAAGGATTATACTTTCTTTTTTATATTTATGAAAAGAAGATAAATTTGCAATTTTTTCGAGTTCCTTCTCTTCTAAGGATTTAAATAGAGTAACTTTTTTCAATAATCTTATTTCCATAACACCTCATTTTTGTTTAAATTTTATAATTTTTTATTTCTTTTGTAAATTAAATTCAATCCTTCCAAAATCAAAAAAGGTTCATAGAAATCAATTATTTTGGTTTTATCTTTAATCAGTTTTGCAATACCTCCTGTGGCAATTGTTTTTGGTTCACCATTAATTTCTCTTTTTATAAGGTCAACCAGTCCCTCAACCTGAACTACCGCTCCATACATAATCCCTGATTGGATGCTTTCCTCGGTATTTCTGCCAATTTTTCTATTCGGGAATTTTTGCTCAACAAGAGGAAGTTTTGCTGCCTTCAAATGAAGAATTTCTGAAGCAGTCTGTATACCGGGAGATATTATCCCGCCAAGATAAGAACCATCTTTCAAAATCACATCATAAGTAGTTGCGGTTCCGAAATCTATGACTATCAACGGACCGCCATATTTTTCATAACCTGCAACTGCATTGCAGAGTCTGTCCGAACCGACCATATTCGGCTCTTCATACATCACCTTTATACCAAGTTCTATTTCCGGACCTATAAACATCGGTTTTTGATTCAGATATTGT
>JAUWXV010000215.1 GCA_030616165.1 bacterium
ACTGTAGGGGCGCACCCCCGGGTCGCCCACAATTTTTAAAAGTATTTACTGTCCTGTATGGGCGAACCCCCGTGTTAGCCCACGTTTTTTTCAATCCTTGTTTTGATAGATAATTCCTCTTGGCCATGACCCGTAGGGGCGAATTTATTCGCCCTCTTTATTTCCAATCCTTATTTTTCCTCTTACACAATAATGTAGAGACACGCCATGGCGTGTCTAAGGAGATTCCAACCTTTGTTATAATATATATTCCTTTTACACCATCTAAAAGCCAACAGCTAATCACTAAAAGCAAACTACTAACGTCTTAAGGCTATAATCCAGGTATTGTCATTCCCACCTCCCTTGTCATTCCCGCGAAGGCGGGAATCCATCTCGCGAAGGTATTCCACACACCCCAAATAAAAAAACACTTTGTCATTCATTCACTACATATATAACTTCCCATTTTCTCAGCAAAAAAATTATACGATTTATAATTAAACATAATTTTAATCAATAAATATAATTAGTTCTTGGACGAAATACAAATCTACTTTTTCACCAGTCTCATTTTAATTATGGTTCTTCAGGAAATTTGTTTGAATTGAGAATAAACAATTGATAAAAGATTGATTCCCGATTTATTTTTTCACTCTTTTTCTGTTATTTCACTTTTTTTTTGTCATTTCGAGCGAAGTCGAGAAATCTCATTCTTTTATAATTCCACACTTAAATCTCTCTTTAAAAAAAATAAAAAGCCTGATGAACATTAATTATAAAAAAAATTGTTTGTATTTAAAATAGATAGGATTCTGATGAACTAATTGCCGAGATGAGAAATTTTATATATAGTATTGATTTAATTAATATTACAGACTTTTTCTAAGTGTTTCCCATTTTTCAAAAACTACCAATAAAATGACTAATTTTACACTTATAATTATTTATTACTTTAGCAAAATAAATCTAACGTCATGGCATCACCACCTGGTATGTAGCGGTAGCAGAATCCTCCCTTTACATGTGCATTCCCTTGTTAGCTGGCTTTTTTACAATAAATTTAGTATTTTACTTATATTTTTTTTTCTGTATAAATTTTTAAAAGCTGTTTTGCTATTTCAGCAGTAGTAATTTGTTTCAGTTCATTTCTCACAAATATTACACCTACAATAGCTATAACTAAAAGAAGAAAGTTAAAAAACGTGCTTATAATTTCTGACCAATTACTTTTTGATCTTTCGCATTTACTCATATTTTTATTCCTTCTTTGAACAAATATTTTTTTTTATAGTGCAGATTTTTTTAAATATTATTCTAAAATAGGAACAATTGATTAAGCTTTAAATTTGTTCATTACAGACTGGATTATATGCTTCTATTAAGTCTCTTTCTTCTGATAATCGAGCTTCTTCTGAATCATTTTCATGGGCATGAATGTGAGTTGCACCATTATTTAAAGAGCATTCTTCTTTTTCGTGTTCTGCTAAACGTTCGCTTAAATTGTTTGTTTGCCCTATGTATAACGCTGTCCAATGACCCTGACTAGTTTCCTTTGCATAAATATAATTACCTGGTTTTTCATCAGATATTGTACCAATTTGAAAAATCCAATATCTGTAAGTTTGACCAGAATATCCTTGCCAATCAATTGTTTGTTTAATTGACATAATAAACCTTTATCATTAATTTATTTATTTTTCATTATATAATACATTCCAGAGCAGACTCAATATATCGGATGAGTTTCTTCTATAAATATTATATAATTATATTTTAAATATAAATTTATTATTTTTGAAAGAATTTATTTTTTCTTACGGATATACCTACGTTTAGTTCCACCCATATTCTTAATAGTACCACTCACATTCACTTTTTTCATAGCCTTCACAGCTTTACCTATATCTTTTTGAGGAACCTGCAAAATTTTTTGTTTTTTTCTACTTATTTTTAATCTTTTTGCAGCTAATATTAAACCATTATCAGTTCCACTGCGTTCAATTTCTATTGCTTTATTTTCTGTCATAGCATCAAGACGTTTCTTTCCTTTTAATTTTAGTTCTGTTTCCCCTTTTTCCCCAGCTGCCTTAATTTTTGCTCTTTTATGACTTATAGTTTCTGGCATAATTTACCTTCCTTTATAAAATTTGTTTTAATATTTTTTCAAAGATTATAAATTAGTACTATAAATTATCTAAATTTAGGAACAATACTTATTTATTTTTATTATTTTAGTTTTCTTCCCCGTTTTTTTGGTTAAAGCATAATTTCAATAAACCGTTCTTTTTCTAACCATGTTGTTAAGAAATAAGTGTTTTGTTTCCAGATTTCCAAATTTCGTGAACACTATTGTCAGTATTATAATAATATATATTATTAATTAACAAAATCAACAAAAAACAAAGAATTTTTATTTTTTTTAAAATATTAAACAAGAAGTACGATTTACTGATGAGGATTTACGATTGACAAATACATTAAAAAAAATGGCAATATTTTCAATTATTATATCCTGTATAAAAACATAATTTTAATTCACCTCCAATAATAATTTTTTTAAAAAATTAGTATAAAAACTAAAATAGTTCTTGACAAAACGAATATATTTTTGTATATTAATAAATAGTTATGTTAATCAATAACTTTTTGAACAATTTATTATTTTTAAGGAATTATAAAAATTGAATTTAACAGGAATAATCGATATTATTATTAAGTCTCTTAAAAACCCGGAAAGTAAGCTCTTTAACAGAGTCTAATAAGTTTATTATCTAATATCCACATTAATTTTAGGAGGAAGTAATTATGTTATCCAAAAAACTTTCAACCAAAAAAAGAAAATTTATCTCACTCATTAATAAAAAAGAAATCAATAACTATAATGTTAATGATATAATAAACGAACTTGGCATAAGCAAATCTACATATTACAGGTGGCTTAATGACAAAGAACTCTTTAAAATTGCTTCTCAGGAAAATGCTCTTGATATCGATGAGCGCCTGCCTGAGGTTCTTGAAGCATTGGTAAAAAAGGCAGTACAGGGTGATATAAGAGCAATAAAAATCTTTCTTGAAATGTGCAATAATAATAAGGACGGCAAAAATGTTGCAGATATATTGACATCCGATGAAATTACTTCAATTATTCGTATAGCAAAAAATGTAAAAAATGACAAGGACAACAAAAATTAATAACTTGAACAAAATTAAGGATAATATTTCCGGCTTTCTAAAGATACGCTGAAAAAAAATTTCCAAAATTCACTTCCCATAATTATATAAAAATATTAATAACAATCACTTCCAAAATTACAATATGATAAAAATGATAATTTTTAATCAATTTTTATCACAAAATGATAAAATATTATCACAGAATGATAAAATATTATCACATAAGGCAGGGTTTACATCAGGAATAAGAAGGGGGAAAATCGGAAAATCCCATAGACTATTTTTTCTTTTCCCAGGTCCATTCATCTATAACCGCCAGGTTATTTCCTGGTCTTGCATCGATAGTCTGAATTACAGCGGTATTTTTATCAAGGGTAACAAAAGTAATAGATGCAAACGATTCGGAATCTGGTGTAAAGGCAGTTTTTTCGCTGTATTCCTGTGCTGGTTTCCAACTTGCACCGCCTGTGCCGTTAATAATGTGTACCATTCCTTTTTCATAATCTACAGTGCCGTCTGGCAGCAGTGGTTTAGACCGTACATATACATGGGCATGACCATTAAATATAAAATCACCACCATACTCATGAAGGCTTTCCAGCCATGGTTGGCATTTTTCTAAGTAACTGCTTTTATAAGAAAGATCACCGTATGAAGGAGGGTGCCATACACCTATTAACCAATCATCTTGGTTGACATTTTTTTCAAGATAATTATTCAGCCAATTTTGCATTACAGCCGCATCAGTAAAATAAGCATCACAAAATATGACATGCACATTCCCCATCTGGTGCGCATAAAAGTGTGTTGTATTATTTGCCGCGTTAACAGGCAATATACCATCTGTATATTTATCATAGGTCTCTTGGTTATCATCATGATTGCTCGTACACATAAAAAATTTGCCGGGTATAAAAAGTTTATCAATACCTTTGTAATTTAGAGAACGCTGCCAATCTTCTTCTCTCCCTTTACTTGTAAAATCCCCGGTGTGTACCAGCAAATCCCAGTCAGTAATATCATTAATTAAAATGTAAGCAATATTCTCACAGGCATTATCCAGATTTTCCCGCGAATCACCCCATAAAGCTATTTTTACTGTTTTATTGATTTCTGTTTTAGGCTGACACGAACATAAACCTGTTAACAAAATTGTCATAACGCCTATACATAACATAATCCAGACATCAGCATACTTTTTTAGAGTCATGATTTTTCCCTCAATATCAATTTTTTTAATTTTTATTAAGAAAACATTTAACAACTCTTGAACTTAAAACAAAAATAAAAAAAAATAATTAAAGATGCTACAAAAAAATTTCCGAATCTATGGTTTGTTTTTATTAGCTTGATAAATTATTAAGACTCTCCAGGAACTTTTTATCTGTATTAAGGTATGAAATCATATTTTATACTTGACATAAACTATCTAAAATTTAAATTAATACCGATATTAAAATAGGACTGGAATTAGGAAAAAAGAATGCATATCTATATTAAAATAAAAATTCGTTATCATACATCATTCAGTCGAATGTAATAATTAGGAATGCAAGTTTGAAAAAAAAAGTACTATATCGAACAAAAACTGCTTTTAATGATATATGTGTTACGAAAGAAGGGAATATTCTCACGCTTTATTCACCTTCTTCACTCAAGCAAACGGCAATTAATGAAAGCAATCCGTTACTCCCGCATCTTGAATACGCACTCAATACGATACTTGGTCTTATTTTTTATCCTGATCCCGGGTCGATACTTGTCATGGGATTGGGTGGTGGTTCTATACCTATGATGTTCCATAACATTTGTAAGCAGACTCATATAGATGTTGTTGAAATTGACCCTGAAATTGTTGAAATTGCAAAAAAATATTTTCATTTTACTACATCACCAAGATTGCAGCTCTATATTGACGATGCATCTCTCTTTGTAAAAAAATCGAATAAGCGATATGACCTCATCATCATGGATGCCTATATTGGTAATAAACTACCCAATTCTCTTACCACAACGGAGTTTTTTAACGAAATAAAGAGACTGCTTTCTCTGGATGGGATATTTATTGCCAATGTTATGAGGAAAAGTCAACGGAAATTTCTAAGGTTGCTTAAAAAAAATGGATTCGAGAGTAAAGAAATTTGGCTTCTTCCCTGTATACGTTCAAGGAATATAGTTGTATTTGCTTCAAGAGGGGCTTATATTTCAAAAAAAGAACTTCTCTTTCAAACCGACCGTGTACAAAGAGATTTTTCCTTTGATTTCCAACTTATTAATCTGACCAGACGACTGAAACGCTCCCTTGATATCTTTTCTCTCACTTAATACTGATATTGCTCAATTACATTTCACCGCTATTTTATTTAGATGGTTTAAAATTAGTTTTTCGAGAAAGTGTTTCAGTTTGTCTCAATTTTGTCTCAATTTGTATCAGTTTGTCTCAGTTTGTCTAATTTTTGGGGTGATTTTGAGACTAGGGAGACAATTAAGGTTTTAATTATCAGTTATTTAGATTATTTGTCTTACTTTTTTTATTATTCTTAATAATATTAATTGCATCGTCCGGGGACAGACTTTTTAATGGGTCTTCATCTAAGTTATCATATTTTTCGAGAATCATTTTAATTGCCCTGAAGTCACCCTGCAGTGCCATTTTCAGAAGTGTCCGGAGGAGTTCGGGGATGTTTTCCTGCACTTCATTATCGGCATCTTTCTGCATGGTTTTGAAGAGTTTTTGATTTTTAAGCCACCTGTAATATGTAGCCCTGCTTATTTCAAGTTGATTTGTGATGTCTTTAATTTCCAGGTTAAAGATGTCTTTTTTGTTAATGAGTTCGATAAATTTTCGTTTTTTTGCGGATAATGTTTTGTAATTCATAATTTTGTTATATTTTATTATTATTATATTGAAAATAGTTAGTGAATATTATAACATATATAATATAATATATTTTTTGGGGGATGTCAAGGAAAAAATAATTTGAAGATAGAGTTTTAACCACAAAGGACACAAAGAAGGCACAAAGGTCACAAAGAAAGATTAAATTTCTGGAAAATTTGAGGAATGAGATAATTAAATAAAAAAGATTCCGAAACAATACTGAATCAAGTAGATCCTGAAACAAGTTCAGGATGACAGGAGAGGGGGGCGTAATGACAGGAGTGGGATATCAGGATGACAGGTTTGGGATTTTTATAGAAGAGATGACTATTATGAATTTGCC
>JAUWXV010000189.1 GCA_030616165.1 bacterium
CTGCGAAATACCTTGGAGCATCTTATGCCGATATCCGAATTAACCGTTACAAATCTCAGTCGGTAGGTGCAGAAAATGACCGAAAGGGACGGGAACGGGTAACCTCTTTGCGTGAATCAGAAGACTTTGGCTTTGGTGTTCGTGTGCTCTACGATGGAGCCTGGGGATTTTCATCCAGCAATGTGGTTACTAAAGAAGAAGTGGAACGCATTTCGGCACGAGCAGTCCAGATTGCCAAAGAGAGTGCAATGGTAAAAGTAAATGATGTTATCCTTACACCTGAACCACCGCACGTAGACGTTTGGCAGACACCGATAACAAAGGATCCATTTCTGATTTCAACAGAACAAAAAATTGATTTTCTCAACCGTATAAACAGCGAGGTTAAACGGACAAAAGGGATAGAAAGTTCCTCTTCTAATATGGGTTTTTATCTTCAGGACAAGATTTTTGCAAGTACAGAAGGTTCATACATCCAGCAAAAACTTTATCGCTCCGGCTGCGGTTACCAGGCTACAGCAGTTAAAGACGGCAAACGCGAAACCAGGAGAAATCCAGATTTACCTTTAGGGCGGGGGTATGAATATATAGAGGAGCGTCCATTAATAGAAGAAGCACCGCGTGTGGCAGATGAAGCCATAATGAAACTCGATGCTGCCGAAGCTGAGCCCGGGAGAAAAACCCTGATTCTGGACCCCACGCACCTTTGTTTAACAATCCATGAGTCTGTCGGTCACCCGACAGAACTTGACCGTGCACTCGGCTGGGAAGCAAATTACGCAGGCAGGAGCTTTTGCACTCCGGACAAATTGAATACTATGCAGTATGGCTCGGATATTGTGAATCTTTTTGCTGATAATACCCTTATTCACGGTCTGTCAACGTGCGGTTATGATGACGAGGGAGTAAAAACTCAACGCTGGCATATTGTAAAAGACGGTATATTCGTTAGCTTTGGAACCAGCAGAGAAGTTGCTCATTTGATTGGTCTAAAACGGAGCAGAGGGTCCTGTTTTGCCTCAGGCTGGCGGTTTATGCCGATTAACCGAATACCCAACCTGAGTCTTATGCCAGGAACCTGGGAGTTAGACGACCTTTTCGCAGATACCAAAGATGGTATTTATATTGAAGGACGTGGAAACTACAGCATTGACCAACTCCGTTACAATTTCCAATTTGGTGGTGATATGTTCTGGGAAATTAAGAACGGAAAAAAAGCACGGGCATTGAAAAATGTTCTTTATGGCGGGATTACAACAGAATTCTGGGGATCGTGCGATGCAATTTGTAATGAAAAATACTGGCGTCCATTTGGCGTAACCAGTTGTGCCAAGGGACAGCCGGTTCAATCATACACTATGTCACATGGTTCAGCCCACGCGCGATTTCGAAACATAAAAGTAGGAGTTTAGTAATGATATCTAAAACAGAAGCCAGGACGTTATTATACAAAGTACTGAGTTTTATCCCTGAAGGCGATGCAATTCTATCGCTTAATGATACGCAATACGCTATGACCCGCTTTGGGAATAATTCAATCACGCAAAATCTTGAGCAATTTACAAATTCCGTAAACATTACTATATTCAAGAACAAAAAACGAGGTTCAGCTTCAACGAACCAGTTTGATACAGTTTCACTTCAAGCAGCGGTTGACAGAGCAACAAAAATGTTACAATTCTCCCTCGAAAATCCCGATTATTTACCTCCTGTTCCACCTCAAAAATATCAAGAGGTTAATTCCTATTTTGAGTCAACCGCAAACTTCAGTGCTGAAGAGAGAGCAAAAGGCGTATCTCACATAATCAATGAATGCAAACGGAGAGGACTGACTGCAGCTGGAATTTTTACTACAACTGCTGGATGCTCTGCAATGATGAATACTACAGGATTATTTAACTATCGAAAAAGCACAAAAGCCGAATACAGTGCCACTGTGTTAACAGAAGACAGCTCCGGTTGGGTTACCAAACCAGCATGGGATGTACGGGAAATCGATGCCGAAGTTCTCGGAATGCAGGCCATCGAAATTGCTGAAAGGGCACTGCATCCTCAAGAGTTCCCTCCCGGAAAATACACGGTGATTTTGCCTGCTTATGCTCTTGGATATATGCTGAATTCATTTACATCACCCGATTTGGAAAGTCTCGATGAGAATAGAGGCGTCTATCGGGACATGCAGAGAAAGCAGGTTTTCGGAGAAAATATCACGATATGCAGAGACCCATACCATCCTCTAATGCTTGGCTCTCCCTATGATTCGGATGGACTGCCTGTAAAAAAATTGACGCTGATTAAGAACGGGAAAATCTCTGAGCCTCTCTGCCCCCGGGTCTACGCCGCAAAAAAAGGTGTGGAGCCTACGGGTGGGGGTGGCAGATCAGGCAGCCGAGTGATGCACGGTGGTACAGAAACAATCGAGAGTATGATAAAAGCTACTGAGAGGGGAATATTAATAACACGGGTATGGTATCTTCGCGGAACCGACCGAATGAGAATGGCTTATACAGGAATGACCCGTGAAGGAACATTCCTGGTAGAAAACGGTGCAATCAAACACGGAGTGAGGAATTTTCGCTTTAATGAAAGTTTGTTTAACGTTTTAAACAACATTGACATGATGGGCAAACCCGAATTAACTGGCGGGATAGAAGTGCAAAATCAGGTTTTGCCCCCGGTAAGGGTAAAAGATTTCTATTTCTCATCAGTTACAAAATTTTAAAATTTGACACATTTAGCATTACTCATTATATTAGAAAGTAAATATTATTTGAGGTGTAATATGGCGGTAACTCGTCGAAAATTTTTAGCTACAGGGATAGCAATTGTAAGTACATCTTCTGCCGCTTTTGCTGGCATTCCTGAATTAAATTTATTAGGTAAATACACAAATAAATCGATCCAGTTCAAAGAAAATGATTGGAATGACCTTCCGTTTCATGGTACACCATATCAATGTTCAGGATATCCTTATGAATTGCCCGAACTCGATGACAATATTGCTCTGTCCGATTCTTATCTACACGACCCGGAAATTGAGAATAAGTGGTAATTAATTCAAGGTCTTAATATTAGCATAGCTTGAAAGTATTCCAACAAATTACAAGGAATGGTTGACTGATATTTTACTTAATTATATCACTTTTAACCCCCACTTACAATATTAAACATATAAATGCTTTGAAAAACCGACATAACATATTATATTTTATAAGTAATTGAGTTTGGTATTAATAAAGAACTGAGATAGTTTTCAAGTATGTTGTCCGTGGCCAATCACTGCCGGATATCTGGGGTTCAACTACGTATAAAATCCTTAAAGTTGGCTTACATTGGAATTCATAAAATAGTATATATTTGATATCTCAATAAAATAAATTTATCAAAAGGTAGTATATAATGATAATTGTTGAATTAAAAGGAAGATTGCAAAATATCAATAAAGGAAACAGTCTCTTTTTATTATGGTGCTGATTATTCTATTACTTTTTTTAAGTTGCAGTGAAAAAGAGTCACCAAAAACTAACGTTATTCATCAGACTCTTGTATCATCTTTCGAAGGTAGCAATGAAAAAGTGGAGGAACAGACAACAATTACTGTTGACCTTCCTGGTCTATCAAAAGACGCGAAGAAACTGGAGATGGTTCTGATTAAGTCCGGTACGTTCACTATGGGTTCACCGAAGGACGAACGTGGTCGTTCAGACCGTGAGTGGCTCCCGCACAAGGTAACAATTACCAAACCCTTCTATATGGGAAAGTATGAAGTAACACAAGCGCAGTGGGAAGCAGTTATGGGGAGAGAAAGTCATCGTTCAAAGTTCAGCGGGAGGCAAAACAATCCAGTGGAAAAGGTTTCCTGGCGTGCTTGTCAGAAGTTCATCAAGCAGTTGAACGCTCTCGGTGAGGGAACCTTCCGTTTACCTACAGAAGCTGAGTGGGAGTTTGCTTGCCGAGCAGGCACAGAAACACAGTTCTCTTTTGGTGATGTGTTGGAGTGTGAAGATATAGGAGAAGCATATTTTGAGATAGCAGATAAGTATATGTGGTGGTCAGGGAATAACAATCCGTATGGAACGAAAGAGGTAAGCATAAAGTTACCAAATCCCTGGGGACTATATGACATGCATGGAAATGTGTCTGAGTGGTGTTCGGATTTGTGGGAAGCACCTTACGAACGAGGTCCTCAGATAGACCCTAAAGGTCCGTCTTCTGGTTGGCTTAGTAGGATATGGCCATTGACGAACCATGTCTTTCGTGGCGGAAGCATCTACTATGGTAGATACTTCCGTGGAGCATGTGAGTGTCGCTCAGCATCTCGCAATTATGAGCAGGCATTCGACTTCCATTACAGCTTGGGCTTCCGTCTTGTAAAGGAATATCCATGATATACTCGAATAATTGAAAAGGGAAAATAATCGAGTTATGGCCTAACATGCCAATCAACTCGACCGCTAACAGCATGTTGCTTTTGAATGTCAGGAGTGGGTAAGTAAGTTTTGTTGTAATTTTATGTTTGGTGATTTAAGTATTTGGCGCTGTTTAAGTCGGTGGTCGTTAGGTAGTCAATTATAAGTGAAATAAAATATGAAGAATCGTATAATCCTAATTCTTTTTTTACTGTCAACTTTCTTTTTATTAAAATGCGTTAAAAATGAAAAAATTCTCTTAGAGAATAATTTGCAGGGCGTCCAACACCTTGGTATTCCAGTACATGATATTGAACAGTCCAAGGCTTGGTATACAGAAAAACTTGGCTTTAGCGTGGTGCATGAGCCAACGGTTCCTACCGAGGAAGGGAACATTAAGGTGGCATTTTTGAAAAAAAGTGATATGACACTCGAACTATATCAATTGGTTGGCGAATCTCTCAATGAAATAAAAACCCGTGGTCATGGGCACATCGATCATTTTGCAATCGATGTTCTCGATATTGATAAGGCATTAAAAGACGTTTTGGATGCAGGCGCAGTTCTCGATGAATCTACTCCTGATGAGCCTAAAACCATAGATGTCTTCTGGTCAAAAGGAGTAAAATACATAACAATAAAAGGGACAATTGGTGAAAAAGTTGAGTTAAACCAACGGTTGGATTTGGATAAATCTCGCCGTAAAGAAAATTTAAGCGGATGGTCTCATCTTGGAATTCCAGTAACTGACCTTAAAAAATCAAAAAATTTTTATCATCAATTCGGTTTCAAAGAAATCATGTATGCGGAGATTCCAACAGGTAATGAATCGATCAAAGCATCAATGATGGAAAAGGATGGATTTGTAATTGAACTGTATCAAATGTTTGGAGAGAGTCTGGCAGAGATTTCAATAAGAAAAGACGGACACATTGATCACATCGCTCTGGATGTCATCGATATCGATAAGGCATATCAAGAACTTCAGGAAGCAGATTTTGAAATTTTAGAAGATGCCCCTGTATACTTAGACTTTTGGGATAACGGTGTAAAGTATTTTAATATTCGGGGTCCTGACGGAGAGAAACTTGAATTTAATGAAAAGATTAATCCCTAAGAATATTTTAATTAACCTTACATAAGAACAGGCTGTGTAAAGGATTAAAATTGAAATATATGTAAATCCATTTAAATTTCTTAATATCGATAAATTGCCTTACAAGGGATTCAAGCAGACAAAAGGGCAGTGTTTCAAATTAGTTTCAGTTTGGTGTATTCACAAAAGCTTAGATAAATTTCCAACGTTCTGTGTATGTAAGTCCTTTGGCAGCTTATGCCCAGGTCGTTATAACTGTTTAATATTACTTCTATTCATGGAGAAAATAATGAAGAAAATAATTTCTTTAGGCTCAATATTTTTATTATTTATCCCTCTTTACAATTGTTTCGCGGAAATAAATATGGTTGGCATTTTATACAGGATTGATTTTACTAAAGGGTGTGTACGCACCGTCGTGGGAATCACCAATACATGCCTGTGTTTACTTCTATATACCTTCGGATTTCAGAGTAACCCGGGCGAGTTTAAGGGCATAGTTCAACTCAATGCGAGCGATGGGACGTATCGAATAACGGGCGGCGGTAAAAACATCTTTGGGAATACTGATAAATTTTATTATGTTTGGAATCGAGTTGATGGAGAGTTAACCCTGAAGGAAACACCCGTCTTTTCTAACGTTAACTTTGAAACATTCGGAGTCATCGCTCAGGAAGAGCGTGTGCTGGAAAGCACCTTGGAAATTATAGATGTCGAAACTGGAGAACGAAGAATAGTTCATCGCGCAAAAGAGCACTTCGAGGCTCCCAACTGGTCCCGGGATGGAAAAACGTTAATCTATAACAGCAAAGGCAGTCTTTATACCATACCTGTAACTGGAGGACAACCAAGGCTATTGAATACAGGATTCGCTAATCGCTGCAACAACGACCACGGCTTATCACCGGATGGGAAACAACTTGCTATCAGTCATGCGCCAGAAAAACAGTCATTGATTTATATATTACCGAGTAGTGGAGGGGAACCCCGTCTTATTACAGAACTTGGTCCCTCCTACTGGCACGGCTGGTCCCCAGATGGCAAAACTCTTGTTTACTGTGCATCACGTAACGGTGAGTTTGACATCTACAGAATCCCAGTGCAGGGGGGAAAAGAAAAACGTCTTACCTATGCTAAAGGACTGGATGATGGCCCAGATTACTCCCCCGATGGGAAATTCATCTTCTTTAACTCAGTTAGAACCGGACAGATGAAAATCTGGAGAATGAAAACAGATGGCAGCGAACAAGTGCAGATGACACTTAATGATAATTACAACGATTGGTTTCCACACCCCTCACCAGACGGAAAATGGCTGGTATTTATCTCTTATGATAAAAGTGTCCAAGGACATCCACCTAATAAAAATGTAGTTTTACGAATCATGCCCATGTCCGGCGGTGAACCGAGAGTGTTGACAAGTCTCTTTGGTGGTCAAGGCACTATTAATGTGCCTTCGTGGTCTCCTGATAGTAAATGGGTTGCGTTCGTTAGTTATCGGCTCGTTGCACCGTATAAGTGACTTTGAGCCACATATGTTTCTCATTGTGTGGATTTGACCTGCGCTGCACCCGACTGTGGGTGTTTTGGTTTTTCAAAACTTGGTATTCCGTGCGTAAATTATGCTAATTCAAACACTCTACGCTAAACATACAGACGATTCCTTTAAAATTAATTGGAGGACAATGAGTTTAAGAAAGGCGACATTATCAGCAATAATTGGTATTTCTTATACTTTTATTTTAAGAACTATAGGGACTTTATTACCTGATATTTTCAAAAATCTTTTAGTAGTACAAGTTTCCGCAATAATGTCTTTT
>JAUWXV010000134.1 GCA_030616165.1 bacterium
GCTGTACTATTAGAATTCACGATATGTTTTTCCTCCGGCTCCCATATATTAAATCTGCTTCTTTTCAGTCCATCGAGGGATTTTAATTCAGAATGAAGGAGTTCGTGATTTTCTTCATCAACAATTGGAACTATAACCTCCCCATTTTTTTCTATAAAATTTTTAATTATAGGGAAAGTGTCCACTTCGCAGCAGAAAGATGAGAGATATATATGTATTGTTTTGGCATTAATATATTCTAACAGAGAATATAGATTTTTTTCAATCAGTCTATTTTTCCGTTGTAGTTCTTCTTTAGAGCTCTTATCCGCGATATCTCTAATCTTTTTTCTGATATCCTTTTTTTCTTTTAGTATTAATTGGTAATTTTCTGTAATCATCTTTGACAATCTCGATGTAAAAGTTTTAAAAAAATTGCATCATTTCAATAAGTTTAATGCTTCGTAGTTAGCTTTTACAGTAGTTTCAATATCCTCTTCAGAATGGGCAGAGGAAATAAACGTTGATTCAAACCGGGATGGGGGAAGATATATTCCCATTTTCAGCATCAAATGATAGTAATTTTTAAATTTTTCAATATCAGAATTCGTTGCTGAAGTAAAATCTTTAACTCGATTTTCGGAAAAAAATAGAGTTGCCATTGAACCGACCCGATTATATTGAATCTTTATTCCTAACTTTTCACTGTTTTCGGATATGTCCTCTTCGAGCATTTTTGATTTTTCTTCTAATTTTTCATAAAATCCTTCTTCGGATAAAGCGAGAAGTGTTTCATATCCTGCATGCATAGCCAGCGGATTTCCAGAGAGTGTTCCTGCTTGATAGACAGGACCATCAGGTGCTATGTAATCCATAATCTCTGTTCTTCCACCGTAAGCGCCAACTGGCAGTCCCCCGCCAATGATTTTACCAAGTGTTGTTAGGTCAGGCATAATGTTATATAGTTGCTGGGCTCCTCCTTTCGATACCCTGAATCCAGTGATTACTTCATCGAATATAAGAATAATTCCATTATCCTCTGTAAGTTTACTTAAGGATTCAAGAAATCCATTTTCGGGCAAAATGACACCCATATTTCCTGCTATTGGTTCGACTATTACCGCAGCCACTTGATTTTCTATTCCTTTAATAACGGTTTTGACCGAGTCAATATCGTTAAAGTTTGCTACTATTGTATCGGAAGCAGTCCCTTTTGTAATTCCTTGACTGTCTGGAACACCAAGAGTAAGTGCACCTGAGCCAGCCTTGATGAGAAATGAATCCCCATGTCCATGATAACAGCCGCAAAATTTCACAATTTTTTCTCTTCCGGTAAATCCCCTCGCAAGCCTGACAGCACTCATTGTTGCTTCAGTTCCAGAATTGACCATTCTTACCTTTTCAATTGAAGGAACCATCTTAACTATAAGGGATGCAAGTTTTGTTTCGATATCCGTTGGTGCACCAAAACTTGTGCCATCTTCAATTATATTTTTCAAGGTCTTGACAATCCTCGGGTGGGCATGACCAAGTATCATAGGTCCCCAGGAACAAACATAGTCGATAAACTCTATTCCATCTTCAGAATATATCTTTGAGCCCTTCGCTCTCTTTATGAATATCGGATTACCTCCAACAGAACGAAATGCCCTTGCTGGACTGTTTACACCTCCCGATATATATTTTATTGATTCAGAGTAAAGTAATGTAGATTTTTCTATATTGAAATTTTGCATTTTTTAATTTTTTATAATAGAACTCGAGTGAATATATGAAATATGAGAAAAGAAAACTTTAAATTATTTTTAATTCATCCCGAGCAATCGGGATGAATTAAAAATGGATAAATTTCTCCTCACAATAGGATGAATATAATTTAAAATTTTGTTAATAATTCAACTGCCTTTTTAGCAAAGTATGTTATTATGATATCTGCTCCTGCTCTTTTTATAGATGTAAGGACTTCGATTATAATATTATTTTCATCTATCCAGCCCATTCTTGCTCCTGCTTTAATCATAGAATATTCACCAGATACATTGTAGGCAGCGATTGGGATATTGAATTTTTCTTTAGCCCTTCGAATTATATCAAGGTATGCAAGAGCAGGCTTAATCATGACGATGTCAGCACCCTCTTCGATGTCTAAGGCAATTTCTCTCATTGCTTCATCTGAGTTCGGTGGGTCCATCTGATACGATTTTCTGTCTCCAAATTTAGGTACAGATTCCGCTGCTTCTCGAAATGGTCCATAAAAAGCGGATGCATATTTTACAGAATATGACAAAATAGGTATTTGATTAAAACCACATTCATCAAGAGCAGTTCTGATTTTTTTCACTCTTCCATCCATCATATCAGATGGAGCAACTATGTCGGCACCTGCTTTAGAATGGGAAACTGCCATTTTTGCGAGAAGTTCAAGCGTTTGGTCATTATCAACATCGTTATTTACAATCACTCCACAGTGACCGTGGTCTGTATATTCACAGAGGCAAACATCTGTAATTATTATTAGTTCTGGGACCTCCTTCTTTATTTGACTCACAGCCCTCTGGATTATTCCTTTATCGGAATATCCTTCAGAACCAAGAGAATCTTTCTTTTCGGGGATTCCAAATAGAATTATACCTGGTATTCCTAATTCATATACTATTTTACACTCCTCGACAATGTTATCAATAGACATCTGAAAAACGTCCGGCATTGCATTTATCTCATTTTTTACCCCTTTTCCCGGACAAACAAAAAGAGGATAAATAAAATCATCAACAGAAACTTTTGTTTCTGCTGTTATTCTGCGTAAGCGTTCATTCTTCCGCAGTCTTCGAAGTCTTGTTATTGGGTATCCCATCTTGTTGTTATTTATAATTTATTATAGTTAATAAATTTATTTTATTAAAATTATATCAAAAATATAAAAATGTCAAGTATATTATATTTTGTAATTTTTTCAAAAAAAACGAAAATAGTTTTGAACTTGAAATTTAAAACTTTTTGATTACATTATATACAAGGAAATTCACATTCTGTAAAAACATGGATGATGTTAATAATTTAATTTGGGAAACACCTATTAAAAGTCAGATGCAGGCTCTTATCTAGAGGTTTGGTACTAATGTTAATTTGGGATATATACTTCCCGATGGAATTTAAACCTTGGAGGCTTTAAGACGAGGACTTAGAGGGGATACTTTTAAAAGGGCTTATTTAGAAAATAGAGAATTGAAATCTTGAATTTATTATATTCAAAATTAGCATTTTTGGTTTCCCCCCAAATAATTGCATAATTCTAAAGTAGGCTATTTTTATGGGATTTTTAAAAAATACATTTTTGAGAGATTGGGGAATAAAAAATATTGATGGATCACTAAAGTTTGACAGAGAATTGTTCAATATTTTCCTTTCTTCGGTTGAAGATCCGCTCCCGAATTTTCAAGGTCCGGAACACCTTAAACTGGGACGGGGCAAAGATCATCCAAAATACGGAAGATGGGTATATGCATTTGCGAAGTATTACAAACCTGATATAATTGCAGAAGTTGGTACGTATGCTGGAGGTACTGCCGTGGGCTGGTCGAGAGCATTGGTGGAAAATACTAAAGGAAGGTTGATTTGTATTGACAACGATTCATATACTGCCGGAATTTATCCAGAAATAACGAAAAAGAATCTTCAAAGTGTTGGTTTAAAAGAGAGCAGATTTGAATTGAAATGTGGAGATTCAAACGAAATATTGCCAGGAATGGCTCAAGAATTACAAGGACAAGTTGATATTTATTTAGTCGATGGCGATCATCGATATGAAGGTGCTTTAGCCGATATAGAAAATGGTCTTCCAATGCTTAAAACTGGGGGTTTTATTCTGGTTCATGATGTCGATGTTAACAGGAAAATGGATGAAGCAACAGAAAATCATCCTTACCCTGTATATGAAGCATTTACAAAAGTAATCAATGATAACTGTTTTGAATGGTGTATTTTAAAGTTTATAAGAAAGCATTTGGGTATAATTAAAATTGCTTAAAGCAGCATTTATGTTGAGATTATGAATTTAGTTCAGACAAAGTTCATCATCTAAATCTTCTCCCGTAACTTAAATTACTCATATATGAAATATTATTTTAATATAACTGTCTTCTATTTTAATATCTTAAATTTTATGCTTGTAAAAACCAAATAACCTTTGTATTTTACTGAGAGACTCCATAAACTTCTTTCGTATTATAAGTTTGACTAAATAATAATTTAGGGGATTTTGATGTCGTTTTCAATTTTATAGGATTTTTATATGGCTAAGATAGAAAAATTAATAGTTGTTGGAGACCGGGTTCTGATTGATCCTGATGAAGATAGAGAAAAGACAAACGCAGGTCTTTATCTTCCACCAACTGTTACGGAGAAGGAAAAGGTTCAAGGTGGGTATATTGTTAAGACAGGACCTGGATATCCTGTACCTGATTTTGATTCTCTGAATAATGAACCTTGGACTACTCCAAAAAGTGGGATGAAGTATATTCCCCTTCAGGCTAAAGAAGGAGATTATGTTCTATTTTTACGTAAATCTGCAATTGAAATTGAATTCGAAGAAAAAAAATATCTCATAGCGCCGCAATCGGCAATTTTAGTGCTTGTTAGAAACGATTATCTTGAAGATTGAAATCGTCATTATTGTATAAATTTTTTAAACGCTGCTTTATTTTAAATGAAATTTTCCTTGACAAAAGAATTTCATAATATTAAATAATATCATATTTAAAAATCTGATTCTTAAAAAGACTTTTCTTCACAGATATTAAGAAAAGCATCCTTTTTGATGTTTATCAACATTTCATTTGTTTATTAGCCAAAGTCTTTCTGTAATATTTTTAAAATATATTCTAAATTTCTATATTATTGCAATAGGGTTTCACGGAAATACTTTTTAATAATAATCAAAAATATCATTAGCAAATGTTGTCATTCCCCGAAGTTTCGGGGGGAATGTAAATACGGATAATTGTTTTAAGATGATTCTGCAAAAAGTCCAAATAATTTGTAATATAAATTAAAATTTACTTGACTTTTTTATATAAATAAAAATTCCCGATAAACCAAAAATAATAAAAACATAAGAAGGTTAGAAGTACATAACCTGATTAATTTAATGGAGGTTTTAAATATGGAAAAATCTGAAAGAGTAACCAGACGTAGTTTTATAAAAAAAGCTGCCGCTGGGGCAGCAGGGATTGCGGTAGCCACTCAATTGGGAGGGAATAGAATTAATGCTGAAGAAGCAAAACCCCAATATCCGCTCCTCATAACTGCAATGGATGGAGTTCTAAGGCAAAGAGCCAAAGTAGAAAGTATAGAAATTGCATATAAAGTAGGAATGGATGGTTTACAAGTTCAATATGTTCCTGATTTGAAAAATCCTGATTCATTGAGACATAAATCGGTGGAGATTGCATACCGTAATGCTGCTCATCAATATGGTGTTCAGATTAGTTCATTGTGTATTGGTGCTTTGGGGAGTACACCACTAAAATCCGAACCAGCGGGTGTTGTATGGGTGATGGAGGCAATTAAGTGTGCACGAAACCTCGGTTCTAAGGTTATCCTGCTTCCCATACTTGGTGGAGGTCACCTTGAGACGGAGGAGGAATTCAAACGTCTTATCGCTGTATTAAAACAACTTGCCCCTCATGCAGGTGATGAGGGAATAGTTTTAGGATTAGAATGCTGGATAAGCGCTGAAGACCAGTTAAGGATTGTAAATGAGGTTGCTCATCCTGCGGTGAAGGTTTATTATGACCCAAGAAATGCATTAGGAAGGGGCTTTGAACCCCTTGAAGAAATTCCTCTGCTTGGAGAACATATCTGTGAAGTCCACGTGAAAAATGGCAGAAATCTAATGAGGGTAAAGGAGATACTGAGAAAGCCTACAAGCACAGGTCGTAAAGAGGGATTAGATCAACCTGCAATTGCAGGCCAGTTAAAGAAAATTGGTTATAAGGGATGGATATCACTTGAGACATCAGTTGTCAGTGGTGACCCAATTGCTGATGCTATTGATAACATTGCTTATGTAAGAGAGGTATTTAATATTTTTGAATAGTTTTGATAATTTAATTTTTTTATAAAAATATTAACCTGATCGGATAAATTTTACTTTTTTTAAATTCTGTTTTAAGAATTTTTGTCCTTATGAAAGCAGGCAGTCTTAAAAATTTATAGTTTATGATTGCCTGCCGTAATACTTTTATTTTAGTTATTTACTTCCAGCGGATTGATTTTTCCCAATTTTTATGAGGCTTAAACTTCTTTTTACAGTTTGTGATTTTCTCGCCGACAATATCTATTTTAGTAATATCACCTTCACCCATTTTTGCATCGGCGCAGTATACAAGGTGTCCTATGTTATCGAAATCATGCTCCATAATCTCCACCCCTATTCTATCAGCAGCCACAAAATCTGTGCTTGCGACAGCGACGCCCACTTCTACCGGGTCACCAAATAGGGGTCCATCCCCTTCCATTCCGACAAATCCATCGATTAAGGCTAAATCAGGGGATACATATTGTGACATCTGGAACATATTGTAATTAAAGAATTTCGGGTTTTCATGAAAAGGTTCTTCGTGCATTTTGGCTCTATAATTATTATCTTTTCCCAAATTCATTGGTGCAGCCAAAACTACATTTTTGAGGGATAGGGTCACCAGAGCATAACCGTGAGTCTTCATTACAGATGTTGATATAAGATAAGTATTTGGGTCAAGTAAAAGATTTGAAGTCAGGATGAGAAGGGGATGAGTTTCTCTATCGAGCATATAAAGAGCAGTATACTGGTCATTATTTAAATCATAGAATTCCACATTGTATTTATCAGCCAATTTTTCATATCCATAATTTTTCAATGGTACTTCAAGTGGGTCCCCGGTTCCTGTTCCCTCAGCAATTATTATTTTATTTTTGTAAAATAGTTCCAGAAACTCTAAAAGTGCCCAGATATTATCAACATGGGTTGATGCTAACCAATCCTTTTTAGTGACATGAGTAAAATTTGGTTTTATAACTATTTGCTTATTGCCAATTGACTTCTTTATATCATCCTCAATTAGTTTTAATGCCTCAAACATATTTGCTTTTCTATCATTACCTTTAATTAGGGCAACCTTTGGTTGTTGTTTAGGATTAGGATTTTTCTTTTTTAATCGATTAATTCCTGAATTATTGAGACTAATTTTGTTAGCGAGAGTGTTTAATCCTATGCCTGCTCCAAAAAGTCCAGAAGGAATCATTTTTATAAAATTCCTTCTTTTAATATAATCATTCATATTATGTCTCTTTAATTTTAATAAAATGACTTATTTTTAGAATTCTATCCCTTTTTGTGCCTTAATGCCTTTTTGGAATGGATGTTTGACATTTTCGATTTTGCTGACGATGTCTGAAGATTTTATTAATCCTGGAGTAGCGTCTCTGCCGGTTATTAAAATGTGAAGTCTTTTCGGTTTATTTCGCAGAACGAGTAATATTTCATCTTCTTCAATAATTTTATATTTTATCAGATATGTCAATTCATCAAGAACTATAAGTTCATATTTGTCTGAAAATATCTTTTTTTTAGCAAATTCCCAGGCGTCTTTTCCTGCTTTAATATGTTTGTCTATATTTTTAGAATTAAAAGTAAAGCCTTTTCCCTTAATATGAAACTCTAAAAGGTCGGATAATTTCTCTGCGGTCTTCATTTCACCAGTTTTCCACCTCCCTTTTACAAATTGAATCATACATATTTTCATTCCATGCCCAATCGCTCTGAAGATTTGCCCTAAGGCAGCCGATGTTTTACCCTTTCCAGCACCGGTATATAAAATTATTAGCCCTTTTCTCATTAATATTTCCTTATTAATGAAGCTTTAACTATCTTTGCAATTTTTTAAAATGTTGATAGAAAAATATAAAATAAATATAAATCATATACAAACGTTTTTTAAATTTATATAAAATTTATCTTTGAAGGTATATTTTTTTGGATTATATTTGAAAAAAGTTGTCAAATTGTATGTTTTCCTTACAAAGAGAATAGTTATAAATTAACGAACTTATATTATGGCAAATAGTGTATATTTCGGAATATTTTTGCTTTCGATTTCAACTCTTGCCTATGAGGTTTCTCTGACAAGGATATTTTCAATTACCCTCTGGCATCATTTTTCATTTATGGTGATAAGCATTGCTCTTCTTGGATTTGGTGCGGCAGGAACGCATCTTTTTTTCAATAAAAACCTATTAAAAATAAAACCCGAAAAACTCCTTTCTGAATTTGCTCTGTTTTACTCAATATTTTGTTTTATTAGTTATGTAGTATCAAATTATATTCCATTTGATCCTTTAAGAATGGCGTGGGATTTTAAGCAGTATCTTTATATAATAGTCTATTATATTTTGTTTGCGATTCCATTTTTCTTCTCTGGTCTTGCAATATCAGCTTCTTTTACACTTTTCCCTTTAAATATAAATACTCTTTACTTTTCAAATTTGATAGGTTCAGGAATTGGATGTATTGCAGCATTGTTTGTTTTTTTACCAAAAGGGGAAACTGGTGCGGTATTAATTATTTCCATAATTGGGATATCCTCTGCATTACTATTTTATAGGAGAGGGATATTAAGAGTATTATTCAAGGTATTTTTATTAATAGTATTTATATTTTTATTCATTTATAATTTTAATGTATTAAGGATTTCGGAGTATAAAGACCTTCCTTCTTCTCTTCTTTATAAAGGGGCAAGGCTTTTGGAGACGAGATATAATTCATTTTCAAGGATTGATATAATTGAGAGTCCATCGGTGAGGTCAGCTCCAGGTTTAAGTTTAGCATATACAGAGATACTTCCAGAACAAATTGGAATAACTATTGATGGTGGAAATCTAAATCCAATTACTAAATTTGACGGAAATAAAGAAAGCCTTGAATTTACAGCATATTTGCCGTCTTCTCTTCCATATTATATTGGCAGAAGGGACGATGTTTTGATACTTGATCCAGGAGGGGGGCTTGATATCCTTACTGCAATTTATCATAATAGTAGAAATATTACCGCTGTGGAATCAAATCCTCTCATTTGTAATGTTATAAATAGAAATTTCGGCGATTTCTCCGGTTATATTTACGGTGATAAATATGTTGATTTGATAACCAGGGAACCGCGAAGTTATATCCGTTCGGTAAAAAAGAGATTTGATATTATAGTATATACAGCACCTCTGAATCAATCTCCTTCTTCAACCGGAATATACAGCATCACAGAGGATTATCATTTTACAGAGGAGGCATTTGTTGATTATTATAACTCACTTTCAGAAGATGGGTTAATGGTGATTTCGATGTATCTTCTTCCGCCTCCGAGACAGGAAATAAGGCTTGGGAGCGTGTTTTATTCTGCACTTAAATCCACTGGCAAAAAATCTCCAGAAAATTATATTGCAGTCACCAGAACCTGGGGAACATTGACATATTTAATCAAGCATTCTCCGTTTAGTGAAGAGGATATCGAACAGTTGAAAAATTTTTGCAGGGAAAGGAGATTTGATACTGCTTACTTTCCAGGAATTAAGCCGGATGAGGTAAATATTTATAATAAATTTAATGAGCCAATCTATTATAATTTGTTCTCACAAGTTTTTGATGACAAGGTAAGGGAGAAATTTATAAAAGAATATCTTTTCGATATATCCACAGTAAATGATAATAGACCATTCTTTTATCACTTTTTCAGAATGGATAAGTTAATTGAAACATATATAAGTCTGCGGAATAAGTGGCAGCCATTTATTGAAAGCGGATACATCGTCCAGGTTGTTTTTGTACAGGCTATTTTTTTGTGCATGGTTATTATCTTTCTTCCTTTGATTATATATAAAAGAAGAATTAATATCAATAAAAAAATACATATCAATG
>JAUWXV010000089.1 GCA_030616165.1 bacterium
TTTTCGTAAACCTATGTAATGCATAAGATAATGAATAGTTCGTTTTTTTTACTAATATAAAAAAAATGATAAAAATGATAAAAAATGATCATTTTTTATCACAAAATGATAAAATATTCTCTCAAAATGATAAGATTTTATCACATTAGTAAAATTAATCTTATCTAAAAAATATCAAAGATTTCAATCGTTTTCTCTCAAAAAATCCAACAGATTCTGCATATCTTCAGGAAGTGGAGCCGTAAAGGTATTAAATTCTCCCGTTTCAGGATGAAAGAAACCGAGTTCTCGTGCGTGAAGTGCCTGCCTTTCAATCATTCCCAAAAGTTTTACTGCAAAATCATGCTTTGACTTATTAAGATTTCCCAGTCTTTTATTTCTCCCTCCATATAATAGGTCTCCAAATATGGGATGACCAATACTTGAAAACTGAGCCCTTATCTGATGAGTCCTTCCAGTCAGTGGCTTAACCTCAACAAAGGATAAAAATGAAAATTCATCAATTATCTTATAATAAGTAACTGAAAGCTTCCCTTCAGGGTCAACAACCATTTTCCTTATATCTTTTTTCCCCCTTTTAAGATAACTTTCAATCTTTTCCTCTTTAGTTCTAAATCTTCCCCATACTAATGCCCAATAAACCTTATGCATTTTACGTGCTGCAAACTGATACGACAAAGAGCGATGTGTTTTATCATCTTTTGAAACTATTACAATCCCGGTTGTCCCTTTATCAAGTCTATGTACAATACCAGGTCTCAATACACCATTTATACCAGAAAGGTCTTTTATATGATAAAGAAGTGCATTCACAAGTGTTCCGGAGAATGTATCTGATGAAGGATGGACTATCATTCCGGCAGGTTTGTTAACAAGTAAAAGATGTTTATCCTGGTATATAATCTCTATCGGGAGATTCTCTGGAAGCGCTTTTGGCAAAACTGGAAGCGGATATAATACTTTTATTTTTTCTCCTGAGGATACTTGATGACTTGGTTTTGCAGGTTTTTCATTAACTGATACCTTTTCTTCTTCTATCAAACGCTTAATTTGTGAGCGGGAAGCTCCTTTTAAACAGCGAGTCAAATATAAATCAAGACGCTCTTTTCTCTTATCTTTTTCTATTATAAACTCATATTCTTTATACATTTAATATTAAATATGAATAAATAATGAAATGTCTTATTATCTACCAATTATTTAACAACTTTTTCGGCTTCCAAAAATTCCTTATCAAAACAGAATATAATCAATAAAATAATCATTCCAACAGTAATAGCAGTATCCGCTAAATTAAAAATTGGCCAGCGATAAAGTTCAAATTTAGGTGTATTGAAAATAAATAGGTCTAATGAGGGAATAGAGATGTCAGGAATGTTAACATCCACAAAATCAACAACTCTGCCTAATATTATTCTATCTATCAGATTTCCAAATGCACCCCCAAGGATTAATGAAAACGGAAATCTGTAAATAAACCTTTTTTCTCTTATTTTATATAAATAATAAAAAATAAATATAGTTACAATTAAAGATAAGAAGGTAAAAATAGCAATATTACCTACCTTAATCCCGAAAGCCATTCCTTCATTTTCGATGTAGGTAAAACATACCGTACTACCCATAACTTTTATTGATTCCCCTAAAACCAGATATTTTTTTACAATAAACTTGGTGACCTGGTCACTGAATATAACTATTCCGGGAATAATAAATATTTTTAATTTATTAATATTATCCACTTTTAGTTTTACAAGCTACACATTGAGTAGTAATAGGAACTGCTTTTAATCTTTCTATAGATATTAGCTTTCCGCATCTAACGCAAAGACCATATCCTTCAGAATCGATTCTTGCCAGAGCTTGATTTAGATGGTCAAGATAGTGTCCCTCACGGGAGGCGAACAAAAATGCCTTTTCCCTTTCCATAGAATCTGTACCCTGGTCAGCCATATGAAACGAATATGAAGAATGGTCTCCTGTGGCTTCTTTAATAGTGGAACTCATAGCAGTTTCCCGAAGATACCCAATCTCTTTTAATAATTCTTCCCGCTTCTTTAATATTAAATCCTTAAAGGATTTCAGTTCCTTTTTTGTCAATTTGTTTTTCGTCCTTCCCATAAATCCTCTCTTGTCGTTGTATTATTTTGTTAATTAAAAAATTCGCATTATCCGTTCCTAATTTATTTTATTTATTGTAACCGGAAATCCATATATCTAAATTAAACTTTTGAAATATTCACCCACATCTCCTGTCCCCCGATTTTTCTTTTATTTTCCGGAAGTTTTACTCCATCAAATATCAATTCTTTTGCAAGGATCTCTTTTTTTATGTAATTAATATGTTTGTTTATCGCTTCTTTCATTTCATCAGAAGCACTGCAGTAAACAACGATTCTATCAACTACATTAAGTTGTGACTCTTTTCTGATATTCTGAATATTTCTAACAAACTCCCGAGCCATACCCTCCTGGATTAAAGACTTTGAAAATCGGGTATTCAGAGCCACTATATAATCATCTTCTTCCAAAACCGCTATATTCTCCAGAGGCTTTAAATCTACGTAAAATTCATTTGAAAGTAAAACAATTTTTTCTCCATTATGCTCAACATCTTCGATTTCGATGTTTGAACCATTTTTCAATTTTTGTTCAACTTCTTTAACTGACAGATTATCCACATACTGTTTAATCTGTTTTACTTTTCTGTCATATTTTGGTCCCAATAGATTGTATTTTAGTTTCACTGTGTGAAAAACAAGTTGAGAACTATCATTTATTTGAGTTAGTTTTTTTACATTAAGTTCATCAAGTATGATATTCTTCAAACGATTTAAAATTGATTTTTCTTTTTCGGTCTTTGCTTTAACAAAAATTTCAGATAGGGGCTGTCTGACTTTAATCTGAACCCTGTTTCGAATACACCTGCCCATTTCAACAATCTTTTTAACAAAATCAATCTCATCAGTTAATCCAGTCTTTAAAAAGAACGGGTCTGATTTCGGAAATTCGCACAAATGAACCGACTCTGGCTCACTATGATTTATCGAAACAACAAGATTTTGATAAATCTCCTCTGACATAAATGGCAGTATTGGTGCTAATATTTTTGTCAGTTTTACTAAACAGTTATAAAGAGTATAATATGCAGACAGTTTGTCTTCATCATTTTCACTCTTCCAGAATCTTCTCCTGCTTCTCCTCACATACCAGTTAGATAAATCATCTAAAAATTCCTCTACTTTCCTGGCCACATCTGAAACATTATAATTTTCCATTTCTTTATCGGCTATCTGAATTAATTGATTCAACTTTGCAAAAATCCAGATATCCATCGGTGTAAGATGTTCGTTTTTTGGTTTGAATCTTGTTGGGTCAAACTTATCAATATCAGCATAAACAACAAAAAACGAATAAGTATTCCAAAGCGTGAGGAATCTTCTCCGAACATCATCGGCAATCCCATACCCAAACCTCAAGTTGGTCGTAATATTTTGAGAAGCATATATCCATCGCATAACATCAGCACCCATTCGTTCAACAGCATCGGAAAACCAAATTGCATTTCCAAGAGATTTATGCATTGGAACTCCACGCTCATCGTGCGCTTTTTCATAAATCAACACCTCTTTGTAAGGAGAAGTATCTTCAAGGGTTACGCTCATAAAAAGCATTGAATAAAACCAAAGCCTTATCTGCTCTCGCATTTCCGTTATAAAATCTGCAGGAAACCATTTTTCCCAATACTCTTTATCGTCAAAATAATGTATAGTAGAAAACGGTATAATTCCGGCATCCAACCAGCAGTCTCCGACCTCTTTAATTCTTTCTACTGTTTTATCGCATTTATCGCATCTGATTTTCACCTTGTCAATCCAGGGTTTGTGCAGTTCATCAAGTTGTTCAATTCCTTCAACTGCACGCTCTTCCAGTTCTTTTCGAGACCCAATAATATTAAACTCACCACATTCGCAAATATAGAATGGAAGCGGAAGCCCCCAGTACCTTTTACGTGAGATGCACCAGTCACCCATATTCAAAAGCCAATCTTCCATCCTTTTCTGACCATATCCGGGATGCCAGATAATACCCTTATTGTTCCTTATCATCTTTTCTCTGATTTCACTGCTGGAAATAAACCATTCATCCACGAGAGTGAAAACTAATTCTTCACTGCATCTCCAGCATACAGGATACCGATGGGTATAATCTTCGAGTTTATAAAGGAAGCCATTCTTTTTTAAATGCTCAAACATTAATTCAGCAACTCCAGTTACTAAATTCCCTGTCAGAAGTCCAAATCCAGGCTTAAATATTCCGTTCTCATCAAATGGAACTATTACATCAAGATTGTGAATCTTACTCAATTCAAAGTCTTCTTCGCCGCATCCTGGAGCAATATGAACTATACCAGTTCCTTCCTCTTCCCCTACCTCATCCCAGGAAATTACTCTATGTTCCACCTTGTTCTGAACATCAAAATCATCGACAGGCCCAATATATTTCAACCCTACAAGATTTTTCCCCTTAACCGAATCAACAACTTTATAATCTCCTACTAATATCGAAAGAGTTCCGCTTGAAAGGTAATAGTATTCACCATTCTGCTTGACCTTTTTATATTCCAAATCTGGATGAACCGCAAGTGCTGTATTTGAGGAAAGTGTCCAGGGTGTTGTTGTCCATACCATTATATACTCATTCTCACGCCCAATAATTGGCAGTTTAAGAAACACAGATTTATGAACTGTCTCTTTATACGAATCGGCAAGTTCATGCTGGGAGAGAGATGTACCACACCTGACACACCAAGGCATCAGTTTGGTTCCACGATAAAGCCAGCCGTTTTCATAACATCTTTTCAGAAAATACCAAATATATTCAATGTTTGTGTCGCTCATAGTATAATACGAATTCTCCCAGTCCATCCATTGTCCGAGCCTTATCGACTGTTGAGTTATTATATCAGAATACTTCTCCACCCTTTCACGACATTTTTTTAAGAATTTTTCAAGGCCATAATCTTCAATCTCTCGTTTAGAATTAAGCCCGAGGTCTTTTTCTACTTCTACCTCAACCCATAATCCCTGACAGTCGAAGCCATTCTGATACCTTTGTTCAAAACCCTTCATTGCTTTATATCTTTGATATATATCCTTGTATGTTCTCCCCCACGCATGATGCACTCCCATCGGGTTATTTGCCGTTATCGGACCATCAAAAAACGAAAACTTTTTATTCCCCCTGTTCTTTTCGACAAGTTTTTGAAAAATGCGACCTTTCTCCCAGAAATTGAGAATGTCTTTTTCCTTTTTTATAAAATCAGGTTTTATTTCAACTTTCTTATACATAAAACTAACAATCTCTTTAATAACAAAACTCCAGCAAATTTCTAATGTAGAAATGCATTGCCATGCGTTTCTACCTCTTTTTTAAAAGAAAATAAAAAATCAACATAATTCAACGATTCGTTTCATAAGTCTCGTCAACATAGGTTCAGCTTTCACCGCAGTTTTTATAATTTCATTTATATCTGCCGGTTTTAATGTATCGGGGAAGCATTCATCAGTAACTACAGAAAGTCCAAGAACCTTCATGCCCATCTGCACCGCTACTATATCCTCTGGAACAGTTGACATTCCAACCGCATCTGCCCCGATTGTGCGAAGAAAACGGTATTCAGCCGCAGTCTCAAGACCTGGTCCACTCATCGCCACATAAATCCCTTTCTTAATCTTAATCTTCTCCTCAAGGGCAATCTTTTCTGCAAGTTCTATAAGTTCCCTGCTGTATGGCTCTGACATATCTGGAAACCTTGGTCCCAATTCCTTATCATTTACTCCAATCAGAGGATTGTCGCCGAGCAGATTTATATGGTCTTTCATAATCATTATATCTCCCGGTGAAAAATCGGGATTCAGTCCTCCGCAGGCATTCGAAACAAGTAATGTCTCACACCCCAGAAATCGCATAACCCGAACCGGAAAGGTTATCTGTTTCATTGTATATCCTTCATAATAGTGAAACCTGCCCTCCATTGCAGCAATCTTTTTGTTCGCCAATGTGCCTAAAATGAGTTTCCCTGCATGAAATTCTACTGTAGATTCCGGGAAACCGGGTATATCCTTATATGGAATAACAGCCTCTGATTCAATCTCTTTTGCCAGTCCCCCTAAGCCGGTTCCTAATATTATCCCGACTTTTGGCACAATACTACTTTTTTCCCTTATTACTTTGACCCCCCTTTCAATCTCCTCTTTAAGTGATATCTTTCCCACTTTTCTTTCCCAGAATAGAATTATTTTTATTTTTCTTTATTGTATCTTCAAGGTTATTTTCTTCTTCAAATGGTTTTTCTTTTTTTATTTCTTCATTTTCTATTTCAAGTACCATTTTTTCAATAAGATTTTGGTCATTATCAGACACGTTTTCTCCCTTACTTACGATAACTCCTAATAAAGTTTCTTTTGAAACTCCACACTTTTTTACTTTTGAAATATTCTTATCTCGCTCCACGTCAGCATTAGGATTCTGAATCATCTGGGCTTCCGGCTGATTTAAATTTTCCTTGTTCACATTAGTGGATTTTTTGTCTTTTTTTTTAAACTCCGCTACTTCTTGGTCATCCATTTCAAGGATATTAATCAGTTCTATCTGCGAATTTAGAATATGTTTCAACCTTATTGCTAAAGACTCTTTTTGAGCATTAAGAAGCATAATCTCGTTTTTAAGTTTCATATCTTCCCGTCTTGAGTCTTCAATAATTTTGTTAGCGGTTATTTCAGCCTCTTTGATAATCAGTTCAGCCTCTTTCTTGGAGTCCTCTTTTGACTTACTCAAAGATTTCTGGGCATCCATCAATGTTTTTTGAAGTGTCTTTTCAATCTCTTGATATTCTTTTAATTTCTCTTCGAGTTGCTTTATTCCGGAAACACTCTCATTCTTGCTCCTAAGCAGAGATTCATATTCTTCTGCTACCATTTCAAGAAAGGCATCCACTTCCACCGCATCATAGCCCCGTATCACCTTCCTAAACTCTTGCCTCTTTACATCTAATGGCGTTAATTTCAAAACATTTCCCCTCGGGTTAAATTTAATTTTCTTTTCCGCCAAGAACAAATCCCCTGTGGCGGAACTTATTTTTTTTTTAAATAAAGTTACCTACTTTCTATAAAAGAAAGTAGGTAAAGTAAATTTATACTTATTTCCAATTTCTAAATTAAACTTCTCTATTACCAAAGATAGCAGTTCCAATTCTTACAATATTTGCACCTTCCTCAACTGCAACTTCAAAATCGTTTGACATTCCCATTGAAAGATATTTCATTTTCCCGTTCCCGAGGTCATAATCTTCCAATCGCTCTTTTAGTTCCCTCAACATAACATAGTATTTTCTTGAATCTTCAGGGTTCTCTGAAAAAACCCCGATTG
Source organism: bacterium (assembly GCA_030616165.1). Lineage (GTDB taxonomy): Bacteria > SM23-31 > SM23-31 > JAUVVT01 > JAUVVT01 > JAUWXV01. Next base: position 7,432 of record JAUWXV010000089.1, read on the forward strand.
TCATCAATCCCATCACGGCAATGTTTGACAATTGCGAAATTTCCTTTACAAACTCAACAGTCTTCTTCGGAGTTATACCAAACTTTGAATCTTCAGATGTCGTATTAACTTCAACCAAAACCTCCGCCACTTTATTTAAACTGTTTGCCCTCCTATTTATCTCTTCTGCAAGTCGAATACTATCAACAGAATGGATAAGGTCAAAAATCTCAAGTGCCTTCTTTACCTTATTTGTTTGAAGATGACCAACAAGATGCCAAATAACACTTTTACTTATCACAGAATATTTACTAAATGCCTCCTGAACCCTGTTTTCTCCAATATCTTTTATCCCATATTTGTAAGCCTCCATTATATATTCTGCTGGAAATGTTTTTGTAACCGCAACTATCTTTATTTCACGCCAATCCCGACCAGACCTTTCAGCAGCATATTTTATCCTCTTCTTAACAGAAACTATGTTTTCCGATATCGAAGACATTTAAAAGTCTAAATTTATAATTATTAAACAAAAAAAGCAATAAAATAATAATTTTTAACTTAAAAGGATATAATTTAATTATTATTACGCCTCTAATCAAGTAAAATAATTTTATCTTTTTCTACCTTGTAATATCAATTATTGTTTCCTTTGTCTTAAGTTATAGGATTTAATGAAAATACTTTTTTAGAAATAATCAAAAACATCATCAACATAAGAAGTCATCCCCCCGAGTATTCGGCGGAATCCATAAGTTGTTCAGCCCCTTAATATTACTGGATTCCCACTTTCGTGAGTGTTGCACAACACCTCTGTGCCATTTTCCGCCAGATGTTTATCCGCCTTTGGAGGAGAGAAATCTCAAATTAACCGGATATTCCTTGACTTCGCACTTCAGGCTTTGCCCGGAATGACAAAAAAGATAATTCTGCAACATACACTTTCGTGAGAATGACAAACTGTGTTATTATTTTAAATTTTCCCCACAATTTATGTTCCCAAACAAAGTTTGGGAACAAGAATACATCCCCAACATATGATTAAACTATCTTTGAAATACAAAATATTTTAAAACACCAATTTATTTCATTTGACTTTTAGAGATTTTTTAGATAAAATTTATATACAAAGGATTTTAATTTTTAAGTTTATAATGTTGTTTTTAGTGTAGAAAATATTTTCTGATAGAATGTTATGAAGATAATAAGAAAAATAAAAGAGATGCAGTCACATTCGGAACACCTCAGGTTAGAAGGCAAAAAGATAGGTTTTGTTCCAACTATGGGCTATCTGCACCGGGGACACTTAAGTCTTGTAAATGCGGTAAGACCTTTATGTGATGTAGTTGTTATGAGTATTTTTGTTAATCCGATACAGTTTGCTCCTGATGAAGACTTTAACAGCTACCCAAGAGATTTCAAAAGGGACAAAAAATTAGCGGAGCAATCAGGAGTGGATGTTATTTTCTATCCTTCTGATGATGAAATTTATAAAGAGAATCATCTGACAACTGTAAAAGTCAAAAAAGTAACAGAAATTATGTGTGGCGAATCAAGACCAACTCACTTCGAAGGGGTTACAACCGTCGTTATAAAACTTCTTAATATAGTTAAACCGCATATAGCAGTCTTTGGGCAGAAAGATGCCCAACAGGCTGTCGTAATAAAAAAAATGATTGAGGATTTAAACTTCGATATAAAGATAATCATCTCCCCATTAATAAGAGAAAAAGATGGCCTTGCTGTGAGTTCAAGAAATTCTTACCTTTCGTCTGATGAAAGAAAAGATGCAGTGGTCTTGTATAAGTCTTTAATGTTTGCAAAAAAAGAAATAAAAAATGGCGAAAAATCTGCCCGAATTATTGTAGATAAAATGAAAGGTTTGATCCTTAAGAAAAAGAGCGTAAAACTTGAATATATATACATAACTGACCCAAACACACTTGATAAAGTTGACCCAATTGATAGGAAGGTTTTAATTGCTATTGCCGCATATGTGGGAAAGACAAGACTGATTGATAATATTATTGTATAATTCGAATTCAAATCTCAATTTTTTATTGCATATAAAAATAAATTATATTATATTAAGACAAGCATCTCTAATTTCATCCAGAAACATCATTTCCAAATCTAATCAATGAAAAAATATAGGTTATGGAATTATTCTAACTATTAAAGGAAACATCGGTTTTTATAGATTTAATATGTTAACTGAACTTTGGAATATTCTTATTTTTCAACAAAAATTCTATTTTCTTTTGAAAACCCACTTTCTTTGAAAAACTAAGAGGTAAAAAATTAAAATTTAGCAAGGACAACCCTCGGGTCGTCTTTGTTTAGACTTTTTGACTTATCATCCTGAAAAGAAATTGGGTTCCGCCCAGGGCAGGAAAAAAAATCTAAATTATCCCGGGAATTTCAAAAAACTATTTACACTCGGATTATTCATATTTTTATATTAAATAGAATATATTATCACAACAATAAATAAGAACATTCTCGTATTTAGGTTATTAACTCAATTTTATGAACCAATCAAGTTGCACGAATTTAAATTGGACTATAGCGAAACAGTAAAATATTTAGAAAATCTCCAGAAAGGCAAGATAAGAACGGAGATTGATAATATAAAAAAGCTCTTCAAAGAATTAGGCAATCCACAAAAAAGGTTTGCATCGATCCACATAGCAGGAACAAACGGCAAAGGTTCAATTGGTGCAATGATAGATTCTATATTGAGGGAAGCTGGATATTTAACAGGACTTTATACATCCCCACATATATCAGAATTTACAGAAAGGCTCAAGGTATCTAACAATCCGATTCCCGAAAGTGAACTATCAAATTATGTAAAAAGGCTTAAAACATACTTCGAAAAATATAAATGCACTTATTTTGAAGCAGCCACAATTATTTGTTTTCTCTATTTCTACGAAAGAAAAATTGATATAGCAGTTGTCGAAACTGGAATGGGGGGGAGGTGGGACGCAACTAATGCGCTTAATCCAATCATAACTGTTATAACCGATTTGGGTCTGGAACATCAAAAATATCTCGGCAATACTATCGAAAAGATAGCAGCCGAAAAAGGGGGAATTATAAAAACCGGAGCAGACTGTATAGTTTCAGCAACCCAAAAAGATGCGGTCAAGACTCTGAAAAATACCGCAAAAAATCAAAATGCAGCATACTACCAGGTGTACCTATATTCAAAAGTCAAAGTGAAAAATATGAATATAAATGGAACAACTTTTGACTACTCTCAGCGTGGCCTTAATTTAAAAGATTTATTTATTCCACTGAATGGATTACATCAGGTCAGAAACGCAAGAACTGCTATCTTTACCATAAATAGATTAAAAAATCTCGGTTTCTTCATAAAAAACAATGATATTATCAATGGGCTTAAAAATGTAAAACTTAATGGTAGATTTGAAACAATTAATAAAAAACCTCATATAATACTCGATGTGGGACATAATCCGGATGCATTTAAAGTGATAAAACAAACTGTTAAAGCACTTTTCCCATCAAAAAAGATATTCCTTTTATTTGGAACAAAATTAGATAAAGATTATCAATCTATGATTAGAATCATAAAACCAATATGCCGGGAAATAATAGGAATAAAGTTAAATAATCAAAATTCTCTTGAACCTAAAAAACTGACTGGTATTACGAAAAAATTAAAAATAAAATACACCTGTTTTAATTCAAGTGAGAAAGGATTGAAATTTCTACTTAAAAGAGGACGTAAAAAAGACATTATCTTGGCAGCCGGTTCGCATATCACCGTCAGCGAAATTAAGGACAGGTATTTTTATTTAAAAAATAGGTAATCATCCTTTTTAGTTTTAAAAATAATAATTTTCTATTATAACGAAAAATTTAAAAAAATTAAGGAACTTTATTAAAAATAAATGGTAAAAATATATGATTAAAATAGTTAATATAATAATCTTCTTCAGAAGTTAGGTGGTAGTTTTTTCTTGATTATATATATTCCTCAAATAAAATCAATTAGATACTTCACCAACTCTCCTAATTGATTATTCCAAAATAATGTACTTTAAATTATAAAAAAATGAGGAGATTTTATGGAGATTTCTGAATTAAAAACAAAGAATATCTCGGAATTGCTGCAAATGGCAAAAGGATTCAAGGTAACGGGCATAAGTGGGCTAAAAAAACAGGAATTAATATTTAAAATACTGGAGGCTCAGACCCAGAAAGATGGACTTATATTTTCCGAAGGGGTTCTCGAGATTCTTCCAGATGGATATGGATTTTTAAGGTCTCCTGACTACAATTATCTTCCTGGTCCCGATGACATATACATTTCCCCATCACAGATAAAGAGATTCGGTCTGAAAACCGGGGACATGGTCTCAGGACAGATAAGACCTCCGAAGGACAACGAAAGATTTTTTGCCCTGCTTCGGGTTGAAGCAGTTAATTATGAAAATCCTGAAGATGTGAAAGACAAAATAATGTTTGATAATCTTACTCCACTTTATCCAACGGAGAAATTTCGCCTCGAGAACGAACAAAATGACCCATCAACAAGAATTATGGACTTGCTCACTCCACTCGGAAAAGGGCAAAGAGGCTTAATCGTTGCACAGCCCAAGACCGGCAAAACAATACTTATTCAAAAAATTGCCAACAGTATACTTAAAAATCATCCTGATATATATATGATTGTTCTTCTTATTGATGAAAGACCGGAGGAGGTAACTGATATGGAGCGCTCTGTTAAAACAGAAGTGATAAGTTCAACTTTTGATGAACCTGCCGAAAGGCACGTCCAGGTAGCTAAAATGGCACATGAAAAGGCAAAAAGAATGGTGGAATTCGGAAAAGATGTAGTTATTCTTCTTGATAGTATCACAAGACTGGCACGCGCTCATAATGCGGTTGTACCCCATAGTGGAAAGATATTATCCGGAGGAGTTGATTCAAATGCACTGCATAAACCAAAAAGATTCTTCGGCGCTGCAAGAAATATTGAAGGAGGTGGAAGCCTTACCATTATTGCAACTGCTCTGATTGATACCGGGTCGAGAATGGACGAAGTTATATTTGAAGAATTTAAAGGTACTGGGAATATGGAATTGGTACTTGATAGAAGATTATCAGACAGAAGAATTTTCCCTTCTATGGATATAAACCGTTCTGGTACAAGAAAAGAAGAATTACTTTTAGATGAAAGAGAACTTTCAAGAGTTTGGATATTAAGAAAACTTCTAAGTGAAATGAATGTTATTGAAGCAATGGAATTCCTCTTAGACAAAATAAAATCAACAAAATCAAATAAAGATTTTCTCGACCTTATGAGTGAAATATAAAAAGAATAATTATTTGCTTTTGTAATTATAAATAGATATATTTAAAGGACGTATTTATTCCACTCTTATCGTGGGATTATTTAATGGAATGAACACGTCCTTTTTAATTGTATAATATATTATTAAAAAAGTTAGGAGGCTGTAAATTGAAAAAAGAGATTCATCCGAACTATAGAATAGCCACTGTAACCTGTTCCTGTGGAAATACATTTCAGACCAAGACAACAGTGGGTGACTTGAAAGTAGAAATATGTTCAAAGTGTCATCCTTTCTTTACCGGAACTCAAAAACTGATTGATTCTGCAGGCAGAGTTGAAAAATACTACCGCAGGTATGGGAAGAGTGAGAACAAAAACGAGAATGAAAATCAAGAAAAAGAAATAAAAAAATAATATTAAATTATTCAATTATAACTTATTATCTGAAAATTGCGATAAAATAATATAATAATAATTTCAAAAAACCCGGATGTTTTACTAAAATTTAAAAAATAAAATGTCATTGCGAGGAGTCCCCCGAGTACTCGGG
>JAUWXV010000239.1 GCA_030616165.1 bacterium
AGCCAATAGCTATTGGCTAATGGCTGTTAGTTATTAGCTATTAGAAAACAAAGGTGGCTAACACAGGGTCGCCCCTACTTATTAGTTCCATCCTAAATTGGTTCATCTATAATCCGGCTGCATGAAAACCTAAAAAACTTATCAGGGTGAGATAATCCTTTTATATATTTTTCGGTGGTAATTATATAAAAAATGTTTTAAATTATGTAAAAATTTATTAAATTAAAACCGGAAAGGTGTCCGAGTGGCTTAAGGAGCACGCTTGGAAAGCGTGTGAGGTGAATAATCTCCGGGGGTTCGAATCCCCCCCTTTCCGCTTGTTTATCAAGCAAATATGATATAATTAATATTATATTAAGCCGCATAATACTAAATTATAATCCCACATTCATCCTTTGCTCTTTCATATATTGATATCATTGCATCATAAAACTGATTTTTTAATGTCATAGTAATTTTTAAATTTATATTTATTATTTTATCCAATATATTTTTGGATTGACTTTAGCATATCAAAACCGGCAACTGACTAAAGATTTACAGTCAGTTGCCGGCCTTCAGTTTTGTGAAGTCTGCTGGATTAAGAAACGGTTACCCTTGATAGTTATGTCAGAGCTTCCCTACAAAATTCAACTTGCTTCGCAATTTCGTTCAAAACATCCGAATCTTCAGGGGTACGTACTTCGTACTCGATATCTGCCGTGAACTGGTATTTTTCTCTCTGCATCATCCAGAGGACTAACGCGAGCGGAGTGTCTCCCTGACCCAAATCCACGTTAGGGCCATTATTGACTTTCCGGTCCTTGATGTGGAGACTAAGCATACGGGAGTGGTACTTCTGGATTATTGGGAGTGGTGACAAGTTTGTGCCGGCAACCCAATGTCCGATATCGAAATTGAGCGAATTGTATTTTCCATAGGACAAAGGAGCATCAAAGCTCTGAGGAGTGGCTTTCGTGTGGTTATGCAATCCGACCATGATATTGTGCTTATCGGCAAACGGTCCGACTCGTTTTGCGGTTTCTTCGGACAGTTCGGTAGTGATACCCTTGGCGCCAAGAATTTTAGCCACATTGAAAGCGTAGTCAAGTTCTCCGTCCGTCATAGTCCCTAATTCGGGGAACTTGACGATATAAATATCAATGCCTTCATTATTGTATTTCCTGCGGAGTTCTCTGAATTTCTCCCATGGAGGGGATAATCGCCATTTGCGCAGTTCTTCAGCCTGGGTTTTCCTTGCGGCTTGCATTTCGGCTCGCTGTTCCTCGGTCAACTTAGTACCGCGGGGCGGTCTGGTAAACTGCGTGCTGGGTGCTCCGGCGAATTCCTCTATTGGTGGATTCCTATGTTCAACCGAATTGATTCCGAGTTTGACCATGTAATCGAGAATATCATCAGCAGTCATGGGCAATGCCCGGAAGCTGTAAACGTTAATCCCAATTTGTACGCCGTTGAAATTGGAGTTGGGTTTGCTCCTACGCTGTCCCAGAACGTATGGAGCCACAATCGTACAGGCAGCAGCGGCGGCGGCAGTTGTGCCTATAAATTGACGTCTTGTCACTTGTCCTTTCATTTTGTCTCCTTCTTTTATAGTTTTACACCTTCAATTTGATTTTTTTAGTTTTATTTTCAAATAAACATTTTCCAATTGAGCCTATTGAAAATTGGGTAATAGACTGAATCTAATCTTTAAAAGGTCCTTTCCATCAACATAATATAATAAATCAAATTCTAATAATACAACCCAAATTAGAACAATAAACTCCGCTCCCCTTACATTTACATATTGCCATACTGTCAGGAATAATTATACTATATCAGGCACCGCATACGGATGACGATATTCCCGCGTGAGATAGGTATTTGCATCATCATCATTAATAAATTTTTCAGAGAACGGATTTAAAGTCAATGTTCGTCCAGTACGGTATGCAACATTTCCAAGGTGCATTAAGGAGGTTGACATGTGTCCTTCTAATATATCCGCATTAAGGTCCTGCCATCTGCGCGACCTGACACAGTCAATAAAATTAACATAGTGTGGTTCAATTCTAACTTCTCTGGCTCCTCTGGGTGCTCTGGGTGCTCTGGGTTCAGGTTTCTCCTCAGGCTTAATAAGGCCTTCAGCAGTAACAATTGGACCCGGTTCGTTCTTTCTCCCAAAGAATGTTTCAAGTCCCCTACCGCCCATTTGTGCCCATCCTTCGGAACCATAGAATTTCGGCCCGGTTTCACTATTTGTAAATAAACTACGAACCTCACATTCCATAATAGAGCCATCCTCGTATTGAAAAGCAGCAACCTCAATATTTGGTACTTCCTGGTCTGAATCCTGGGCAAAAAAGCCTCCCATGCATTGAATTTTTACAGGATGGACACGTTTATTCATTGCCCAGCGCATTACATCTATTTGATGAGTACCGTTGTTTCCAAACTCTGTTGTGCTGGTATCCCAGTACCAATGCCAGTTATAACTAAATCTGCTTTGATTAAAAGGACGATAAGGGGCTGGTCCCAGAAAGAGGTCCCAGTGAACTCCATTGGGGATCGGACTATCCTGTGTGTATCCTATATTGCCCCTAAATCTTAAAACAGTTGCTCTACTCATATAAATATCGCCCAATTTACCCTCTTGAAGAAATTTAACACCCGCCTGGATATTCCCACTGCTTCTCCTTTGAGTACCTGCCTGAACAACGCGATTATATTTTCTTGCCGCCTGAACCATCTTCCGTCCTTCAGCAAGACAATAAGAGACCGGCTTCTCTACATATACATCCTTCCCCGCCTGACAAGCCCAGATTGTCATTAATGCATGCCAGTGGTCAGGTGTTGCAATGGAAACAGCGTCTATATCTTTATCTTGAATGAGTTCTCGAAAATCCACAACCGTCTTAGGTTTATTACCACCTAACTCTTCTACTTCACTTACTGCTTTTGGGAATAATCTTTCATCAACATCACAAACTGCCGCAACCCTGACATTGGGTATTTTACAAAAATTTCCATAATGTCCTCCACCGCCATAGATACCTCCTCTATCCCTGATACCCACAACTGCAACGTTGATTGTTTCATTCGGGCTGTTTTTTGCAAATCCCTTTTTTACTATAGGAGCACTGACCATCAAACCTGCCGCAGTAACTGCGGACTTCTTTAAAAATCCTCGGCGATTTACCGATTTCATAATTCTTCCTCCTTTTATTATTAAAATATACAATATTAAATTATAAAGGATAAGTATTAACAATCACATTTGCTTGTAAGTAATCCCTATCCTTATTTGGCAAGCATTGACATGAAAATTCTAACGAATTAAACAGAAAAACTTATAATTAATTTATAATTTTTTGGAAGTTGTATGTTTTTAAAACATTTTGGACACGTTATTTAATATTAATCGATATTCCCCATATTAAAAACAAATATGGCTTTAGTTTGAGTTTTTTTTATATTTTAAGTGAAAACTAACAATTTTCCCGTTAATTGCAACTATTTTTCCTTACTATTTCAATTAATATTGTTTGTTTCTTTCTAATTAAGAGTACATTTACCATTATAAAATGGCTCAAGATGAGAGAACAAATAAATTAACCAATCTTATAACTGGTTTTTTTATTGGGTTTATTTTATTTAAAGGTTTTATTTTTCTTGTGTTTTTTCTTTTGGTATCGGGTGGGCTATTTTTGCACATTTATCCTTGAATTTAAATTCGGGAACTGTATGAACAGAATTGTTATGGCATTTTAAGCAGTCTTTTTCTTTTGGCAGGAATGTTTTGGTAATAAATTTTTGTCTGTGGCAAGCTTCGCAAGTTACTCCTTCTTCTTTTTTATAGGTAGCTGTGAAGTATGATGAATCAAGTTCTCCACCTGTAACGTGACATTTCAAACAGACTGTGCTTTCCTGAGGATTTTCTTTTACATTGGCATTTTTCACGTATAGATTTGCTTTTTCTGAAGCGAGGATTGTAAAGGCTTTTGAATGGCGGCTACTTTTCCAGACATTATACTGGGAACCCAACTTTTCGCTATTATGACAGGGAGAAACACATTTTTCCACACCGACGTACTGGTATTTGGATTTTTCTTGTGAAAAATTGCTGTTTATATAAAATATAAATGTAAGGAGAATAAAGACAATTGCTGATAAGTATATTCTCTTCATTTTTTTATGTACCTTTTAACAATTGATTAGTTCTTATGTAAAAATATATGTTTTTTTTTGTTTTTGTCAATTATCCGACATCCCCCATATTAAAATCAAATATAACTACAACCAGGGTTTTCGTTAAGTTGTAGATTAAATATATCAATTTTTTAGGGTTATTCAAACATTTTTTTCGTAATATATTAACTATAAATTGACTATTTCCTTCAAAAGAAGATAAAAGAGACACCTGTCCTTTGAGTTTTAATTTGAAAGTCCTATGTTAAACTAATCAGCAACGCAATCGATTGATTCGAAATAAAATCTCAGTGAATATCTTCTTACTTATTGCAACCTCCGCCATTTGAAACGTAACATATCTACTATGTTTTACAACCTTTGCTCCGATCTTAATCAGTTTCGTGAGCAGACTTCGTAGTGACCAGTGTTTAATTTTCCCCGGAAGTACCAAACGCCGAAGAAAATTGCCCGGATTATAAGCCAGAACAAACAGCCAGAGTCTCATCTGATTCGAAACAAAACGTTTGCATGATAACCGTGTCCAGTTTAAAGCATATTTGCCTCCCTTAATCCATTGCTCTGCAGTGCCTCGACCATTGTAGAAATGAACTATACCCTTGGCGTTGGCACTCATATTTGTTACTATGAAACCAACTCTTGGGAATAGTTCTCCCTAAATGACCGTTATGTGCTGATTCTTCTTGTTCACCATAAACAGGGCTCTCTGAACTATCCATGTCCAGAATAATGCATCGATGGGGCGTTTTGTTCATCGATCTTTGAACCCATCTGCCATTGATGTCTGACAGACTATCAAGATTTTTCTGCTGGATCAATATATCAGTTTCGAAGCGTCCTATCGTATTGGCACTTGCCGCATTTTTGACCCTGTTCTTCTTTCCGGTGATTGTGCGCATTACAGGATCAAGCGATAAACGCTGTGCATCATTAACATCTTCATAACCCGCAAGGCGGCTGCATACTGATTGTCATAGTATGGCGGTCATGTCATGCTGAATATTACGTCCAGCCCGTCCATCGCTAAAAATAGTAGCAACCGAGTCAAACAATCCGAGTGCATCTTCAAGGTCACGATAGGCAAGTAAACCACCGTCAGATGTCACCTTAGCGCCATGAAATTCAAGTTTTATACTCCCATCAAAACCAACTTTCATGCTTTCACCCTCCTGGTGATTATTATTCATCAGCCATAAACAATCGTTATTCATTGTAATATAACAATTTATGACAACATATGAAAGCATTTTTTAAGTTTAATATGGTGAATAAGGGTAAATATATAAATAAATTCTAAATCCTAAATAAATCCAAAACTCAAATTTCAATTGAAAAAAAGCAGTTAAAAGGTGTGTTGATGACAACACCAACACACGGC
>JAUWXV010000191.1 GCA_030616165.1 bacterium
GATATTTTATCATCATTAAAAATAATATGATGATACCTGACACCCCCTATTTCAAAATACCGCTCATAGTCACCAGAAGTTGCAATCGAACCTTCTTTGATTTCAAACTCTCCCCAGAATCCGTTTTCACCCCGGGGATGCTGAATTTTCACTGATGCTGAATCATCATCGATAATATATATCCCCAAATCACCCCCCATATTTATCACAAATTTCTTAAAACCATCTCTTTTCAGCAGGGATACCACTCTGTCAATAGCATAACCTTTAAGAAAACCTCCCGGGTCTATGCCCATTCCGTTAATTCTAAAAGATATTTTATCATCATTAAAAATAATATTATTATAATTAACCAGGGGCAGTCTTTCTTGTATATCTTCATTTTCGGGAACCTTCGGATTCTCTGCAATAAAATCCCATAGCCTCACAATCGGAAAAACAGTTATATCAAATGCTCCATCCGTCATTTTGCAGTATTTTAAAGAACCTTTAATTATCTCACCCATTTCCTCAGTTATTGTAACAGGTTTCATTCCTGCCTGGCTGTTAATAAAATATATCTCACTGGTATCACTGAATGCATTCGCTATCTTTTCTATATGACCTATTACATCAAATGCTTCTTCCACTTTTCGTACGATAAATTGCTCATCAAAATCATTGTCATATACTGAAATAGTTGTATAGGTATCCATATGAATCTGAGTAATTCGAACCGGTGGATGTTCTTCGTATTTAAGACAGTTTAACAATAACAGTAAGCAAATAGAAAGAGTAATTCTTTTCATTTTTCTCTGTAAATTACGAAGTCAACAAACTTCAAAAGCGATTCCTTATAAACGGAATCGTTAAAGAGGTTCAAATTATTCTTTGCAAGATTAGCATATCGGAGTGCTTTTTTATTGGCGTACTTTATCCCGCCTAATTTTTCGGCAAAAGATATTATCTTTTTAATATCATTCTTTTTAGCCCCCTTTCGGAGAAGACCAATTATATTTTCCCTATCTTTTTTATCGCAATTTTTAAGGGAATATATCAATGGAAGAGTAATACTGTTATTCTTAATGTCAACACCTTTGGGTTTACCGATGACTTTTCTTTCTCCATTGAATTCAAACAAATCATCCTTAATCTGAAAAGCAATTCCAAGATATTCCCCGAATTTTTTTAAAGCAATCCTTCTGTTTAAATCAATGTTAGCAATAACAGCACTTATCTCACAGCATGCAGAAAAAAGTCCGGCAGTCTTATTAGAAATTATATTAAAATATTTCTCTTCATCAACAACAAACTCGCGGCTTGACTCTATCTGGAGTATTTCTCCTTTGGACATTCGCAGAGTAATTTCCGAAAGTATCTTTAAAATTTCAGAGTTATCCATTTCAACCGCATTTTTAAGCACATTTGAAAGGAGATAATCTCCTACCAGCACCGAAAGTTGATTCTTCCACAAATTATTTACTGTTGGCACCCCTCTCCGTTCTCCTGCATTGTCAACTACATCATCATGAATCAAAGACGCAGTATGAAGAATCTCCACTGTCACAGCCGCTTTAATATTAAGGTCACTAATATCACCGCACAGACCACCTGATAAAAGCAGCAATATCGGACGAATTTTCTTCCCATCCTGATTTGTTATATATTTCAATATTATATTAAGTAATTTGATATCAGTGTTAAGAAATAACTTATAACTATCTTTAAAGCGGAGAAAATCTCTTTCGATTGGTTCAATTATCGATTCAAGATTATAATAATTTTCTCTCTTTTTCACAGACCTTACATTTAACATTTTAATGATTCGCCAGTATAAGATTATAAATTATTAATTTTAAAAAATTAACATTTTTTATAATAGAAATCAAGGATTTATTTTTTCTTCTTACTATTTCAACTTCCTTATCTTTCAATTCTTATCATTCTTCCCTTCCACCATACTAATCTTTTTTTCCACCATATTCTTCTTGGCCTTCTCCTCATAACACCTGTCCACCTTAATATTTTTCTCGGTCTATAAATTTCACTCACTGCTGTTTTTGTGTATTCTTCCGGTCTATAATCATATTCTTCATAATCTTCTATATATTCCTCTTCTTTTGCAGCCACTGCCTCTTTTGCTTCTTCCTTTTTTTCAACATCCTTTTTCTTTTCTTCTAACTTTTTTTCTTCTATCCGTTCCTCTTTAACTTTTTCAGTAGTTTTACTAATCTTTCTGGTTTCCTTACGTAATCTCTTCTTTATCTTAATGGGTATTTTCTTTTTAGAGTCTATAACCATATAAACTGCAATAAAAAATAAGATAACTGTTAATACAATCGCGGGAATGATAATTTTCCAGGGTATTAGTAAGAAATCTATCCAGGCCATTTGTAAGGAAAAAAGCGGTAGTTTGAATAATGTAATAACCGCAAGAATTATTAATATTATTACACTAACAGTTAGCAATCTATAACTTGTTACTTTATAACTTTTTTTCTTTTCTTCATATTTGTACTCATATTCATCATCTAAAGCTTCTTCTAATTCTCTTTCCCTCTTTTTAGCAAATATCTTTGTAACCCATATACTGATTTCATATAAAATTACAATCGGTATCGCTAAAAGAATCTGACTCATTGCTTCAGGAGGAGTTAATAATGCAGCACAAGCGAAAATTAAAATTATAGCATAACCTCTTGCACTTTTCATTAAACTAGGGGTTAATATTCCAATCTTTGCTAAAATTGCTGATATTATTGGAAGTTCAAATGCAAGACCAAAAACAACTAAAAGTTTAACAGCAAATGAAAGATATTTTTCATAGGAGGTCATCATAACCAGACCCGGGAGCTGGTATTTTGAAAAAAAGATTAAAGCATTAGGTATTATTACATAATAACAGAAAGCTGCGCCAATAAGAAAGCATAATATTGTTAAAAATATGAAAAATGGCACAAACTTCTTTTCTTTTTTAAGAAGTCCCGGTGCAACAAAATCCCATAATTGGTATATTATAACAGGTAAACTTATAATGATACCCATAATTACAGAAATATTAAGCCTTATTGTAAAGGGTTCCATAGGAGAAAGTGTTATAAGTTGCTCACCAGGATATGGAGCCGTTATAAAAGTAATGAGTCTTTCTGAAAAGATAAAACTCGCTATTGTAAAAATAATCACCGATGCCAAACACTTGATTATAACCCACCTCATCTCTTCCAAATGGTCTATGAAAGACATTCTCTTATCATCTACCTTTTTCTTTTTTTTATCTTTTTCCTTTTCAGCCATCTCTTAAAAGATTCTTTAAAACTTTTAACATACCCTTCAATTATACTTTTTTACAGATAATAATATCCTTTTTCCATTTCTTATCATTTTTTTCTGGAAAATCGGTAGTATAGTGAAGCCCCCTGCTCTCTTTCCTTTTTAAAGCAAATCTTATTAAAAGTTCTGCAACAGTTGAAAGATTTCTTAACTCTAATAATTGTTCAGTTACTTTTGTTTTTTTGTAAAATTTTTCCACTTCTTTCGCAACTAACTTAATCCTTCTTTCTGCTCTCCGAAGCCGAAAGTCAGACCTGACAATTCCAACATAATCCCACATTAACCGCTGTATTTCCGCTTTATCATGAGAAATAAGAATCCACTCTTCATGGTTGAATGTTCCAGAATCATCCCAGGGAAGTATTTCAGGAAATTCATCTGGAATATTTTTTATTTGCTGAGCGACATCTCTTGCAGCCCGGTTAGAAAAAACAAGTGCCTCTAACAAAGAATTACTCGCCAGTCTATTGGCACCATGAAGTCCAGTACATGCAACCTCTCCGCTGGCATAAAGTCTTTCAATTGAAGTCCTTCCCCTTAAATCTGTTACCACACCCCCACACATATAATGCGCAGAAGGAACAACCGGTATTCTCTCTTTTGTAATATCGATTTTATAAGAGAGGCAGGTTTTATAAATATGGGGGAAATTTTTTTTGATATCTTCTTTTTTTATACCGCTCAAATCAAGATAGACGCAGTGTGCACCAGATTTTTTTAGTTCTCTATCTATGGCTCTTGCCACAACATCCCTTGGAGCAAGTGAACCTCTCGGGTCATAATCTTTTACAAAGTCTTTCCCTTCAGAATTTTTCAAAATCCCTCCGGCACCTCTAACTGCCTCTGAAATTAAAAACGGCTTGTTGCCCGGAGAATATAAAGTTGTTGGATGAAACTGCATAAATTCAAGATTCGCGATTTTCCCTCCTGCTCTGTATGCCATGGCAACTCCGTCACCTGTCGCAATGTCGGGATTAGTAGTATGAAGATAAACCTGACCGGTGCCACCGGTAGATAACATTGTTAGTTTGCCTAAAAATATTTCCACAACTTTCTTCTTCGTATCCAGTATATATGCCCCCCAGCAGTGTATTTTATTATCCTTTTTTCTTCTTTTTCTCTTTATGTTATGTTCAGTCAAAAGTTCAATAGCGATATGGTTCGAGAAAATCTTAATATTTTTATTATTTCTGACTTTGGAAAGAAGGGCTCTTTCAACTTCTCTTCCAGTTAGGTCTTTAGCATGAACGATTCTATTTGCAGAGTGACCACCTTCTTTTCCAAGTTGAAACTTTCTATTTTTACCTCTACCTACTTTTGTGAATCTGGTGCCAAACTCTTCCAACTCCTTAATGTACTGAGGACCTTCCTTTACCGTAACTTCAACTGCATCCTTATGACAAATGCCAGCACCAGTAAGAAGCGTATCTTTAATATGGAGACTAAAAGAATCATTTTCAGATACGGCACTGGCAATTCCACCCTGGGCATAATTTGTATTGGATTCAGCGTCCTCTTTTTTGGTTACTATTGCAACTTTTCCATATTGAGCGACTTTCAATGCAAAGGTAAGTCCTGCTATTCCACTGCCTATAATAAGAAAATCAAATCTCCTTACTGTGTTCATTTCATACTTCTCTCGGTTTATTAATTCCAATAGATAAATTGCATCATCTTAATTCAATTTTCTCATTCCGCGCGATTCACAGAATGAGAAATAAGTTTAAAGTTTCTTTTCCGCCTGATGCAGCTCTGCGGAGGCAGAGACTACTCTCTCTACAAAGAAAGTATCTCGAGTTCCTTTTTTACAAATTTTCCAGTATAAGATTTATCTACTTTACATATTTCTTCTGGCGTTCCTTCTGCAATAATCCGACCTCCATCATCTCCCCCTTCGGGACCAAGGTCAATTATATAATCTGCAGTCTTAATAACATCAAGATTATGTTCTATAACTATAACAGTATTCCCCTTATCAACAAGTCTATTAAGGACATTAAGCAGCATCTTTATATCTTCGAAATGAAGCCCTGTGGTTGGTTCATCGAGAAGATATAATGTATTCCCGGTTCCAACTTTCGATAGTTCAGTAGAAAGTTTTACCCTCTGTGCTTCACCCCCTGAAAGTGTTGTAGCAGGCTGACCTAACCGAATATATCCAAGACCGACATCATAAAGTGTTTGAAGTTTTCTTTTCAGTTTGGGTATTTTTTCAAGAAAACTTAAAGCCTCGGAAACTGTCATATCAAGTACATCCGCTATTGATTTACCTTTATATTTCACTTCGAGTGTTTCTCTGTTGTATCTTTTACCTTTGCAGACTTCACATGTCACATAGACATCCGGCAGAAAGTGCATCTCAATAGTAATAATGCCGCCGCCGCCACATGCTTCGCACCTCCCCCCTTTCACATTAAAACTAAACCTTCCGAGTTTATATCCTCTTATTTTCGCTTCCGGCAGTTGAGAAAACAGGTCTCTTATATATGTAAATAGCCCGGTATAGGTAGCAGGATTGGACCTTGGTGTTCTTCCTATTGGTGATTGGTCAATATTTATGACTTTATCTATATATTCAGTTCCTTTTATGCTGTCATAATCGAGTGGTGAAGCCTTTGAATGATGAAATATCTTCGCAAGAAGCCTGTATAATGTCTCATTAATCAATGTACTCTTCCCGGAACCTGAAACACCGGTAATGCAGGTAAATGTCCCAAGGTGTATCTTGAGAGTTATACTTTTTAGATTGTTGCCTCTCGCACCTTTAAGAATCAGAAACTTACTGTTCCCTTTCCTTCTTTTCTTTGGTATGTTTATAAATTTTTTTCGTGCAATATATTCTCCAGTAATTGAACCGTTATTATTAATAATTCTCTCAAGATTTCCGTATGCCACAACCTTTCCTCCATTTTCTCCAGCCCCGGGTCCAAGGTCAATTATGTAATCAGCAGTTTCAATTGTTTCTCTATCATGCTCCACAACCATAACAGTATTACCAAGGTCACGCAGTTTCAGGAGAGTATTAATCAATTTTTTATTATCCTTTTGATGTAGCCCGATACTTGGCTCATCGAGAATGTAAAGTACACCTACCAATTGAGAACCGATTTGAGTTGCTAATCTAATTCTCTGGGCTTCCCCTCCGGAGAGACTGCCAGCCGAACGGTCAAGCGTCAGATAATCGAGACCAACATTTTTCAGAAACTGGAGCCGTGCTTTTATTTCTTTGAGTATCTGTTTTGCAATTTCAGATTCCTTTTTAGAGAGTTTTATATTCTTAAAAAAGTTTGCAGCCTCTTTTATTGACATAGCGGTTATATCACCTATATTATATTTTCCCATTCTCACTGAAAGAACTTCTTTCCTCAAGCGCTTACCGTTACAATCCGTGCATACTGCAAAATTCATAAAACTCTCTATCCAGCTTCTAATATAACTTGATTGTGTCTGTCTGTATCTTCTTGATAAATTATTAATAACACCTTCAAAACTCCTCACATACTCCCCTACTTCTCTTCCATTTGCGATATTATATTTAAACCTGAACTCTTTTGTACCACTGCCGTAAAGTAGAACTTGTTTAGCTTCTTCAGGAATTTTCCTGAAAGGCGTATCAAGGCTAAATCTGTAATATTTTGCCACAGCCTTAATTTGATGAGTATACCAGCTTCCTTCAAGGTCTCCCCATGGGGCTACTGCACCTTCATTTATACTTAAATTCGCATCCGGAATAACAAGTGAAGGGTCAAGTTCCATCTGCATTCCTAACCCACCACATTTAGAACATGCTCCATAGGGGCTATTAAAAGAAAACATCCTCGGGCTGAGTTCTTCATAACTTATATTGCAGTTTATACATGAAAATTTCTCGCTGAAAAAAATCTCCTCTTTATCCACAACATCTATCAAAACAATTCCAGAACTCAATATTAAGGCAGTTTCGAGTGAATCGGCGAGCCTCTTTATATTTTTCTT
>JAUWXV010000180.1 GCA_030616165.1 bacterium
AATTCTATCCAACTAATTACAATTTAGAAAATACAATTTTAGGAAACTGCATACTTGGGCGAACAACAACTTTAAAAAATCTATTAAGTAACTATTCAAAATCCTCAACTTGTTCTATTAATTTTCCTAAATTATATAACCCATTAAGTTCCTTAATCCTTTCCTTTAAATCAAGCTCCATCCGCCTGCGTTCGGCGATTTCCTCTTTAAGTCGTTCGTTAGCCGTTATAAGTTCAGCGGTGCGCTCCCTAACCAATTCCTCAAGCTGGTCATGGTGTCTCTTCAATTCCTCTTCTAACTGCTTTCGCTTTGTGATGTCTTCATGCACAGATACCCAGACTTCTCCGTAATCGTGATGAACGAAGGTCGAAACATTCGCATTACACCAGAATTGAGTCCCGTCCTTTCTGATATTGAGAACCTCCCCGTTCCAGGTCCCCTTTTTCTTGAGGCCGCGGATAATCTCTTTTGCAATTGCTTCTGGACTCTTTTCACTTGGTGCATTGACAATACTAACGTGCTTATTGATAAGCTCTCCCGAATCGTAGCCGAATATATTCTCAAATGTAGGGTTCGCATAAACAATCACGCCATCACTGGTTCGAATCAGATATACACCTTCGGCCATATTCTCCAAAACTTCACTTTGAAGCCTGAGAGTTGCTTCCACTCGAATATGTTCGGCTTCTGCTCTCTCAAGATTTTTTAAACGTTTTTCTAACTCTTTATAAGTTTGCTTTTTCATAGTTTTAGCCCTGATAGTTAAAAAAAATCAAAATGTTTCTTTCTTAGTTTGTAATTATTTTACAATATTACTTATGGTATTTTTAAACCTCTCCACTCGTAACGGCTTTCATTTTCATTTCTCAAATTCCAATTGGCAATTTTCTAATCACCAAATTCTAAATTTTATTTATAACTCCCTAATATATTAATAAATTAAAAAAAATGTGCCACATAAAATCATGCACTATAAATTCTATAATAACAATATATATATCAAAATATATCAAAAACAAATTGATATAAATAACTGTGTCTGATGTAAGATATTATCCAGTAACTTATCGTGTGTCAGTGAGGTAAGTATTCGATTCTGCAGAGATTTACGCAAGCATTTAGGTTGGATTAGGAGTAATCTGTTTTTTTATTTAGAAAAATAAGCTTTGCATAGATTTTGTTAAAATTATTTCTCAAAGTATCATTTTTAATTGTCTAAGCAACTGAATTTTAGATTTTAGTGTATGTCATCAAAACATCTTGGACACTCTACATTGAAAATTAATATATAGATTTTACTTTATCAAGGAATTTTTTTGCCTATCTTCAAATATACTCAATTTTAATTAAAAACTATATTACCGTTTGAACTTTTTTAATATTATGACTTATTTATAGTAATCCTGAAGGGATTTTGGTGATTCTTTCTCTTTAATTATTGCCTCAATACCTCTTATGCTGGCTTCAGCAGCCGCTGTTGTTGTAACATAAGGCACTTTTTTCTGAATTGCTGTCATTCGTATATAACTGTCATCGTATTTACTATAGCGTCCAACCGGAGTATTAATAATAAGATGAATCTCATTATTTTTAATGGCATCAAGAATATTGGGCCTTCCCTCATGTAATTTCATTATTTTCTTATTGGGAATCTTATTCTTTTTTAGAAAACTACTTGTATTTTCAGTAGCAAAAATAGTAAAACCTAATTCCTTAATTTTATGAGCAGTGGGAAGAAGAGCCGGTTTATCTTTATCTGCAACAGTCAGCAAAACATTTCCCTTGATAGGAAGTTTTGAACCCGCAGCTTCCTGAGCTTTATAGAAAGCAAGACCAAATGTATTTGCCATTCCCATTACTTCTCCAGTTGCTCTCATTTCAGGACCCAGCAAAGGATCAACTTCAGGAAACATGTTAAAAGGAAATACTGCTTCCTTTACTCCAAAATAAGGTATATAGGTTTTCTTCAACTCAGGAAAATCTTTTAATTTCTTACCTAACATTATCTGGGTAGCTATACGAGCTATAGTAATACCAATGATTTTAGAAACATATGGAACAGTTCGTGAAGCACGTGGATTGGCTTCCAAAATATAGACCTTGTTATCACAAATAGCGTATTGAATATTCATTATGCCAACAACATTGAGCTCCCTTGCAATCTTTGCAGTGTACAATTCGATTGTTTTAAGATGCTCTACTTTTATTGACCGTGGCGGAATGACACAAGCCGAATCACCAGAATGGATACCGGCTTGTTCTATGTGCTCCATTATTGCTGCAATGAAAGTATCCTTGCCATCAGAAAGTGCATCTACTTCTGCTTCAATAGCATTTTCTAAGAACCTGTCAATCAGCATGGGATACTCAGGGCTTACTTGGATGGCTTCTAATGCATATTTCTCTAGCATTTCCCTATCGTAAATTATCTCCATACCGCGTCCTCCAAGTACGAACGAGGGACGTACCATTAAAGGATATCCAATCTTTTCTGCCAATACTAAAGCCCCATCTAATGACCGTGCAGTTCCACTTTCAGGCTGAGGAATACCAAGCGAAATAATTCGTTCTCTGAAATACTCTCTATCTTCAGCTAACCTGATGCTCTCCGGCGAAGTCCCGAGGATATTTATCCCGTTATCTTTTAATTCCTGTGCAATATTGAGCGGTGTTTGTCCCCCGAATTGAACAATGACTCCTTCAGGCTTTTCCTTTTCGTAAATCGCCAGAACATCTTCTAAAGTAAGTGGTTCAAAGTAAAGTTTGTTGGAAGTATCATAGTCTGTTGAGACAGTTTCGGGATTGCAGTTAACCATAATCGATTCATATCCCTCGTCACGAAGGGCAAACGCTGCATGAACACAAGTATAATCAAACTCTATTCCCTGACCGATTCTGTTTGGACCACCGCCCAGAATCATAACTTTTTTGTGATGCATTACTGGAACACTATCTTCATCATCGTTATAAGTTGAATAATAGTATGCTGCATTCTCAACACCACTTACTGGAACATCCTTAAATCTTGCATATTTACCAAGTGAAATTCTCCTTTCTCGTACTTCTTTTTCCTTTACATTAAAAAGACCAGCAAGGTACTTGTCCGAGAACCCATATTCTTTTGCCTTGATAAATAATCCTTCAGGCAGTTTACCCCACGAATGTGTAATCAGGTTTTCTTCGAACTCAACAAGCTCTTTAATCTCTCTTAAGAACCAGCGTCCAATATATGTTAAATTGTAAATCTTCTCAATACTCATACCCTTTCGTATAGCCTCATATATCAAGAATACACGCTCGCTTGAAGGAATCGATAGTCTTTCCGTTAACTGCGTTAAATTAAGTTCATTAAAATTTTTTGCAAAACCAAGTCCGTATCGCTTTATTTCAAGAGAACGAATGGATTTTTGGAATGCTTCTTTGAAATTTTTTCCTATGCTCATTACTTCGCCTACTGCTTTCATCTGCGTACCAATAATATCCTTTGCTTTGGGGAATTTTTCAAAAGCCCAACGGGCAAATTTTACAACCACATAATCACCGCTCGGCTCATATTTTTCAAGAGTGCCCTCTTTCCAATAGGGAATCTCATCCATAGTTAACCCGACCGCAAGTTTTGTTGAAATCCGCGCTATGGGAAAACCGGTAGCTTTCGATGCAAGTGCAGAAGACCGGGATGTGCGAGGATTGATTTCTATCACAACCAGCCCGTCATCCTCAAGATTATGAGCAAACTGAATGTTTGTTCCACCTACCACACCAATAGCATCGACTATCCTGTATGAAATATCCTGCATACGTTTTTGAAGCTCTTCAGGAATACTGAGCATCGGAGCAGTGCAGAAACTATCTCCAGTATGAACACCCATTGGATCAACATTCTCAATAAAACACACGGTTATCTTCTGATTTTTTGTATCGCGAACAACTTCTAACTCTAATTCTTCCCATCCAAGAACCGATTCTTCCACTAAAACCTGATTAATCAGGCTTGCTGCAAGTCCTCGGGTTACGATAGTTCGCAGTTCTTCAACATTATATGCTATTCCACCCCCTGTTCCACCCAGAGTGTAAGCAGGACGTAATATAACCGGATATTTCAATTTTTTAGCGATTTTCTCAGCTTCTTTGACTGAATGGCAGGGCTCTGATAATGGAACGGGAATATTGATTTTTCTCATGGTTTCTTTAAAGACAATACGATCTTCACCACGTTCGATTGCATCTGCTTTTACACCTATTACCTCCACATTGTACTTCTTTAATATCCCCTTCTTATGAAGACTGGCGGAAAGATTTAGCCCTGTTTGGCCTCCTAAATTGGGAAGTAATGCATCCGGCCGTTCCTTTTTAATAATATTTTCCAAACTCTCATCAGTAAGAGGCTCTATATAAGTTTTATCAGCCGTTCCGGGGTCGGTCATAATAGTTGCGGGATTGGAATTTACCAATATTATCTCATAGCCCTCTTCTCTTAATGCCTTACACGCTTGTGTTCCGGAATAATCAAACTCACAAGCCTGCCCGATTATAATAGGACCTGAACCGATTATAAGAACCTTATTTATATCATCACGTCTTGGCATTATTTCTCCATTAATTTTTAATGAATTATGTCTACAGGCGGGTAAATATTATTTATAAAAATTTACCAATTACCATTATAAATTGGATATAATATACAAAAAATATTTTCTTAAAACAACAGGTTATAATAAGATTATCGAAGTTTGTGGCAAGTAGTTGAAAATAAATGTAGATACTGGGTATAAACTGTTCTGAAATCCATTCAATATATCAAATTACCGCTAATTTGTGAATAAAAAACCCATTAACTTGACAAAGTTAATACCTGAAAATTGCGATATAAGAATAATAATTTCAAAAAATTCCGTATGTTTTACGAAAATTCAAAAAATAAATTGTCATTGCGAGAAGTCCCGAGTACTCGGGATGATGTGGTTTCTTTATCCCGAGACCTCGGGGCAATCTCATTTTTTAATTAGAATTATTTCCGTTGGATTCCCGCGCCTGCGACCAGCAATGACAAAAAAGTCAATCTTTTTTAGCACTTATTTGATTCATATAATTATCTGTTTATATTAATCTTAAATAACCTATTGCAATTTTAGGGTAATAGGGATTTTAATTAGTTGAACCTCAATGTCCCACAAATATAAATGAATTGCTTCTACACTCTAAATTGCCGCAAATTAACACAATTGACACCATTTAGCACTATTGTTTCCGCAAATATACACATTTATTTTTTATTTTGTTGAACTAAAAAATCAATCTAAACCAAAAGTAGCAGGAATTGGCAGGGTGGAAAAAAACACTTGAAAAAGTAAAATTTATCTCTTAATTTCTAATGCAAAGTATCCAAAATATTTTGAAAACATACAAGTTAAAAGAAATTTGAATAAAATATAATCCTTAATCTTTAACCATTAAAAAGAGGTAAATTATGAGAAAAAAACCTTATTGGCTTATTACATGTATATTTCTGCTCGTTATAGCAGTGCAATCCTCAGTTTTTGCACAGGATAAAGAGCCCACCGTTGTTAGTGCACTTCCGGGGCAGGTACCTTCCGACGCAGTTGTTCTGTTTGATGGCACAGATTTATCCAAATGGACTTATACTAATGGGAAACCGGCTGACTGGCTCGTTGCAAAAGGGGAGATGACAGTCAAGGGAGGTAGTATTGTCACTAAAGATAGTTTTGGCGATATGCAGCTTCATTTAGAATTTTGCTCTCCTGTTCCAGCAGAAGGGGAAGGACAGGGACGCGGCAACAGTGGAGTCTACATTCACGGGAACTATGAGGTTCAGGTGTTAGATTCCTATGAAAATTCTACATATCCGGATGGAATGTGCGGTGCTGTTTATCAACAGCATGTGCCTTTAGTAAATGCCAGCAGACCACCTGGAATCTGGCAGGTTTATGACATTATTTTTCATGTAGCAAGATTTGACGAAAACGGGAATATAATAAAAAGACCAACATTAACCCTTTTGCACAATGGAGTATTGATTCAAGACCATGTTGAAATAAAGGGACCTACAGGTGGAGCTGCAGGAAATGAGGAGAAACCTGCTGGTCCTATAGTGCTGCAGGATCACCGCAATCCTATTCGGTACCGTAATATCTGGGTGAGACCTCTGTCACCTCGTTGAGCCATAGTTCGTTAATAAGTGGGTCCATAGGGGATACGACGTTAAAACTTCTTTCAAAAATTTACAGGAAAATATATTCATACCCGCTTTCAATTTATAACTCTTATAAAGCAAATTTCATCCACATAAATTAAGCAGCAAGAAATAGCAAGATGGAAAAAAACACTTGATAAAATCATATTTATCTTTTAATATTCAATATGAAGTGTCCAAAGTGTTTTGAAGACATACAATTTCTCTTTGAAATCTTAAAAAAAGTAGACAATAGTGCCATGTTAAATAACATATCTTCTTTTTTGTAATTTTTACAAAAAAATTTTACTGGAGTTAAGCATTTTTTTAATGAGAAAATAAAAAAAGTTCCTTAATTTTTATATTTGTATAATTTTCAAAAATATGTTAACGGACAGAACGCTGCCTGCACTTTGTGTTCTGTCCCTACATAATAATCATTTATGATTAAATATATTGTAGGGACAGGACAATGCCTGCACACTGTGTCCTGTCCTTCTGTATAAAGTAAAAGTTGATTTTATGTCATTTATTATTTCTCCATTTCAAAAAATGTCAAAAAAATATATATCATTTATTATTTAATAAGGCACTGGATTCTCACTTTCGTGGGAATGACATTTGTGGTTATTATTCTATTCTATAATTATTTTTCTGTTACAACAGAACTTTTTTCATATTGATTTCGCAAATAGTCAAGATACTTAAAAAACTGCAAAACCTACTCTTAAAATAGGGGGCTTTATAACAAAATTGATAAAAAATGATTTTTGTAAGTTCAATAATAACATTAAGAATTTTATACACAAATTTTACACATAGTGAAAATTCAAGATCACAGAAACTGCATTCCGTGCCATGATGACTCCTTTCCGTTTGAATTAAAGTAACGAAAAGTGTCTATTATTTTCAATACTAAAACTGTCCGAATTGTTCTGAAACACCAGAGATTTAGGTTAGTTCCTTTTTTTATCGGAGGGAAAAAAGCTGCTCAATCGTATCTTGCCACACTGTTGACAGCATTACCCATCGTAAAAACTAAAGCACTTTAAGAAAGAGATGCTACAGGCTGGGAAAAAAGTGAGAAAGTTTTTCAAATTAGGATTGTTTGATGATTCATTTAAATACATCAACTAAGAACTACTAAAAAAAATCACTTGACTTTCCAAGTATTATTCATTAATGTAAAATATATAATGGATAAAAAAATCTCTATAATTTATTTTACGTATTGTTTTTCGTAATTTTTCTTGTTAAATGCGATACTCCAATCAAAGTCACTTGTATGGAAATTCCCCACCTTCGCTACTAGTGAGGTGATTTCTTAACCCTTTAACTAATAATTCTTCTATATTAGTAGAAAATAGAATATTTAATGTCAAAATCCAAATGTCAAATCAAGCTCTCCTCCAAAGGCGGATTAGGAAAAAAATCCAAATATCAAAATAACTATAAATACACAAGTTTTGACATTTAGTCATTTGGATTTTATTTGGCATTTGTCCCGCCTTGGCG
>JAUWXV010000107.1 GCA_030616165.1 bacterium
CAAATTCTGATACTCTTTGTTGCTTTGGTTGTGGCGTCAGCAAATGAAATTAAATACAGATATGCAATGTGTGTCGGCGAGCGTTTCAACAGTCCCGCAATAATCTCTCATGCTCAACATGCAAGGATTGATGTTTTTTCATCTTTAGCAGTTGCAGTAGCAGTTATTGGTGCGCGGGCAGGTCTTCATTTTGTTGACCCATTAATTGCAATTTTGAAATCGTGCATATTGTAAAAGCAAGCACGGAAATGCTGATAAGCAGTATTAAAAGTCTGATGGATGTATCAATATCTGATGAAAAAATTTCTTCTATCAAAAATGTTGTTTCAAAAGTGAATGGAGTCATAGATATAAATTATATAAAAGCGAGACAGATAGGTCGGCATGTATGGATAGACCTTTCTGTTTTCATTGACCCTGACATAACAATATTCGAGGGGAAAAGTATATCGGAAAATGTGAGAAACTATTTAACAAATAAGTTGCAAAATGTTGGAAATGTTCAGGTCTCTTTTATTGCAAGTAGAACATAATTCTTTAAAAAGATAAAATATGAATTTACAGAACAAAACAAATTCACATATTCCTGAAAAGTGTATTAAGTGTGCTCAAAGGGTGCCGTGGGTATGTCTTTTTTCGAATTTTACTTTAGCCGTATTTAAAATGACTATTGGTTACCTTTCCGGCAGCAAGGGTCTTTTTGCAGATGGTGTTCATTCGTTCAGTGATGTAATCGCAACAACGGGTGTTATAATAAGTTTGAAGATTGCCGGAAAACCTGAAGATAAAAAATATCCTTACGGAAGGGGAAAGGTCGAGTTTATAAGCTGTGTATTTGTTTACGCTGTACTACTTGGTGTTTCAATAATAATACTTCATGGTGCAGTTAAACACATTCTTGCAGCAAAACAAACAGCACCGCATCTGATTTCATTGTTCTCTGCATTTGTATCGGTTATTGCAAATGTTATGCTTTACCGACTGGGGATGTGTGCTGGAAAACAGTTAAACAGCCCGGCAATAATTGCAAACGCAAATGAAAACAAGGCTGATATGTTCTCTTCGATTGCTGTTATTTTTGGGATTATAGGTTCAAATTTTGGATATTACTTTTGTGACCCTTTAGCAGCAATAATAGTAGGATTAATAATTTTTAAAACTGCTTCCACGCTCGGCTGGAAAGCTATTGAAGCACTTATAGATACATCCGTTCCTCCAGAAAAACTTAAAATATTAAGTAAGATTATAAGAAATGTAAAAGGAGTTAATATGGTAAATTACATAAAGACAAGACAGGTCGGGAATCAGTACTGGCTGGATGTGGAAGTGCAGGTATCACCAGAATTATCGGTGAGGGAAGGTGATGAAATTTCTAAAAATGTTAGAACAGGATTAATGATGATTTCGAGACGCATTAAAGATGTTGTTGTAACCCTGTCCTGTGAAAAACCGAGAGTTAAAAAAAGTTTATTTAATAAACCAAAAATAAAATCTTTCTTTAATCGAGAAGTATTGATTAAATAGAAGAGAGGTAGTTATGTACAAAAAAATCATTCTAAGTAATAAAGTAAAAACCATTCCTGTCCAGGTTCAAAAAAATGAAGTGAAATATAAAATTATTCAGGACCTTATTAATAAGAATAATATAGGTTATAAAGTAAAAACAGTTCCTGTTCAGGTTCAAAATAATGGAATGAAACATAAAATTATTCAGGACCTTATTAATAAGAATAAGATAAGTAATAAAGTAAAAACAGTTCCTGTTCAGGGTAAAAATAATAAAACGAAACAGAAAATTAATCCGGACCTTATCAAGAAGAATAAGAAAAGTAATAAAGTAAAAACAGTTCCTGTTCAGGGTAAAAATAATAAAACGAAACAGAAAATTAGTCAGGAATTTATAAATAATAATAAGATAGGAGGATGTGAAATGAAGTTATGTATAATTAAAAATTGCAGGGAAGAAGCCTATAAAGAGAATTTCTGTGCCAAGCACTACGTGGAGATTATGAAAAAAAGTGTTCAAGAATTGAATAAGGAAAATCTCTCTGTCGAAAGTTCCAATAAAGGGAATAATGGAAATGGTTTATACGGGTTAGATGGTGCAAGTACAAAGGTACAGTTTTTTGTGCATTCACTTCTTGTTTATGTCGGAAAGTTCACAGATATTGGGATTTCTGCTTTTGATAATTTGTTTAATCTCGGCAGGAGTGAAGTTGCGGACATTTACAGACAAATAGGCACTAAGTACATTAGCAAGGAGAAATATAAAAAGGCAATCCCGATTCTGAAGAAAGTTGTTGCTTTAAATCCGGGTGATTCTGAGTCAATTTACAATCTTGGGTCTGCTTATTTAACTGAGGGCTCGTTAGATAAGGCGATGGATTGTTATAAAAAAGCAATCCAACTTAATCCTGATAATCAGAATTATTATTATGAAATCAGTATTGCTTATGAGCAGAAGAAACTTATAGATGAGGCAATTGATTCTTTAAAGAAAGCAGTTAAGATTGACTCTGGTAATCCAGAGGTTCATTATCGGCTCGGTATTGTTTATGATAATAAAAAAGCATTTGAAAATGCGGTCTCTTCTTACAAGAAAGCTATTGAACTTAATCCAAGACAATCAAATTATTATCACAGTCTTGGATTTGCCTATGAGAGTTTGAACTTACGTAAGGAAGCAGTCGATTGTTTTAAAAAAGCTATTGCCCTTGAACAGTCAGTCGTATAATATCACAATCATACTTTTGTGAAAGGGATTTCCTTATTTAAGGTAAATTAATAAGAGAGTTTAATTGGAGAAATCTCCTGATTAAACAATATTTAAGTTTTTATTTTTAAATTATAAAGATAGGGATAATAATGAATGATAGTGTTGGCACATCAATTGTTAAAAAATTATATAAAGAAATTTATAAAACAAATAAGAATAATACGCATCGTCGTAGAATTAATACAAGAGATATAATTGTTACAGGAATGATTGTTATTGTCGTGTTGTTTTTTGCTTATGGCGGTATCTATTATTATAATGTATTTATTAACCTGAGATATGATATAGATGCAAACTTGGCTCAGATTGATACCCAGCTTCAAAAAAGGAAAAATTTGATTATCAATCTTGGGAAGACCGTAATTGATTATGCTGAGCATGAAAGAGAAATATTTACCTACCTTGCAGAATTAAGAGCAGCGTTTAATGGTAAAAATACTGAAGAAATCTTAAAATCTGACAATAATGTGGTAACTAATGAAGCGGACTTGGCTCTCAAAAACGAAGATGAAATAAATTGGGAAGATACACTATCAAAACTGATGGCAATTGCTGAGAGATATCCTGATTTGAGATTGAGTGAAAATTTTCAGAGCTATATGAGTGCAATCTTGGAATTTGAAAATAAAATTGCAGAATTAAGAATGATATATAATGATTCTGTTAATGAATATTCAACTATCAGAGACCAATTCCCAGGGTACGTTTTTGCAACAATATTCAGGTCCCAAAAATACGAATTCTTTAAAGTTAACCAGGATGAAAATAATTTTGTTGAGGTCGAATATTAATATTAAGAAATAATGTTTGAATATTATAAAATTGTAAATTTCTTTAAAAAAAAGATTTTAACTTTTAAAGATACGGCAAGTGTTTTAAAAGATGATGAAAATTCTATTCAACGCTCGTTAATTTACTTAATATTTATTTCTATAATACTTGCAATCTGCATTTTTGCAATGTTTTATAATTCAGAATCGGAACACGGAAATAAAGACCTTGCATGGTTTGGAGCTCTTGCGGCTTCGGTTGATAATGTTTCAATAGTCAACTCTAATCGTCAGGCTGAAAAAGGTGCATTAATAACTTCAATAACTCCGAATTCTCCTGCTCAAAAATCTGGCTTGATGGTTGGGGATATTATAGTTAATGTTGCCGGGGAAAAAATTAAAGATGCAGGCTCCTTAAAAAAGGAAATTATGGATAAAAAACCTAATGATAGATTTAATATGACAGTTATCAGAAATGATCGTTGGGAGGTTTTATCAGTAAGGTATGGGAATTATAATCCAAACCTTCAAGCAGGTAATCTTTATGTGCGTGGGAATTACACAAGAGTGATTGATAATAAGAATATTGCTGTAGTTATAATAATTTTTATTATAGTTTTTTTAGCAATATTTCTTAATTTGACTGACAGGGCAGTTATAGTCGGGGCTGGTGCGCTTGCTGCTATTATTGTGGGTACTTTTCTTGGATTTTATAATCAGAGTGAAGCGTTTTCTTCAATAAATCTCAGTACACTCTCACTACTTTTGGGGATGGGATTAATTTCACTTGTTCTTCAGGAAGCAGGTTTGTTTGATTACCTTGCAAAGCGCCTTATAATTGCTACAGAAGGTGATGGATGGAAATTGATGCTCTTTTTTTGTTTGATAACTTATGTTTTTTCATGTTTTGTGAACAACCTCACAACAATTCTGATAATCGCCCCGATTACGCTGAACCTTGCGAATGGATTAAAACTTGACCCAAAACCATTTATAATAAGTGAAATAATTTCTTCAAATATCGGTGGTGCAAGTTCAATGATTGGTGATTTTCCAAATATGCTGATTTCTTCAGAGACCGGCCTTCTCTTTCATGATTTTATATTTTATATGATGCCTGTATGTCTAATTCTGTTATTTGTTTTATTGGTTTACATTAAAGCAGCAAAAGGAAGCTTTTTTGCTCAAAGAAGTAACCGTTTGAACCATCCGGAAGTAACTGAATTATTTGAAAGAATTAATTCTGAAATTCCCAAAGCTATAAAAAATAAAACTGCCGTAATCAGGGGACTAATTTTATTGGGAATTGTTATTATAGCATTTATTTTATCAGATAAATTAGGACTGCCGCCTGCGGTTATTGCTTTAACAGGTGGATTTACTATACTATTAATAAGTGGTGTTGATGCAACATCGGTTATAAAAAAATTTGGATTTAAAGATATAATATTCTTTTCAGGGATGTTTGTTCTTGTCGGCAGTGTAGATGCATCTGGTTTTCTTGATTATTTATCTGGAATATTAACTGGATTATCAGGGGATAATATACTTGTTCAGTGTATAATATTGATGTGGCTGGCTGGGATATTGACATCATTTTTAAATGCTGGTCCTGCAACGATGCTGTTTATTCCTGTGGTATTTAATTTCGAGATGATTTCCCCGCATAATATATATTGGTGGTCTTTATCACTTGGGGTTCTCGCCGGGTCTTCGTCAATGATAACAGGTGCAACTGCCGGCCAGGTTGCTTCAACAGTAATAGAAGATTATTTAATAGCAAATAAAAAAAATACGCAATTGAAATTATCCGATTTTCTGACCTTCAAAGAATATGCTGAAATCGGGATACCAATTATGATTATATTTCTTTTAATCTCAAGTGCTTATATCACATTTTTATATTTTATTTAAGTCTTATGAATATTGGAAAACAAGTCGTTATAAAAAAGAGATGGGTTGAATTAGGTTCTGCAATATTTATTGCAGTGATAGTATTATTAGCTCTTTTCAGCGGGCAGAGGGATACATTTGAATCGGCAAAATTTTATAATCACTTTGATGATGTTATTATTGGAGACATTACATTTTCTGATATTTTGTTTTTAATTATACTTGGTTTTATCTCGGGTGTAGTTGGTGGAATGCTTGGCATGGGCGGAGGTGTGTTGAAAGTTTCTAATCTTCACCTTTTATTCGGATATGAAATGGTTTTTGCAAGAGCGGTTTCACTATTAAGCTACGTGGTTATATCCATATCTGCTTTTTTCCGTTATAGGAGATATAATTTAATACTCTGGAATGTGGTAAAAATGCTTATCCCATCAGCAATTCTGGGAGCATTAATCGGTGTAATACTTGGTAATTATGTTAACGAAAGACTGATTGAGGTTTTTCTTGGTCTTTATGCACTCTTTACAGGCATTATTGTATTAAACCAGATATGGACTGAACCATTTGAAAAAGAAATCGAATCACTCCCAAAAGAGGCAACAAATGAAACTGCAGTATCCGGTATTGGAATTGGGATGGGGTTTATAAGCAGTATAATAGGTATAAGTGGTGGTGTTTTATCTACACCGCTCCAGCAGTTAATATTAAAGTTACCGTTGAAAAATTCTATTGCAAATTCTGTTACCACTGCCATTTTTTGTTCATTTACTGCATCAGTATTAATTATCTGGACAGGTTTACATAGTGGATATTTTTCTTTTAGTAATGTTTTGCTGACAACATTATGCTTGACACCCGGAAATATTATGGGAGGGCAGGCTGGAAGTTATCTGACGAAAAGGTTATCCGTAAATTATGTAAGGATTACGTTTGCAATTATGGCTTTTATAATAGGCTTTAAAATTATTATTTGATATTTCATATTATTAATAAATAACATACTTTTGGTTAATAAAATGTTAATTTCAATATTTGCATTAATTGGATTGTTTTTCGTAATAATTAAAGTTTATGATAAAGGAAGGAAGGATGGTATTATGGAGGCAGTCAAATATTTTACCAGAGAAATGAAAAAAAGAGAGATTAATGCAGAAGTTATTATTGATGGTAAAGATATTGATGAATTAGAGAAATCTAAAAAATTATTTAAGATTCCATTTTTAAGACGGGAGAAAAAATGATGGAAAAAAAATCTAAAAAAAGAAACAAAGATAATTCAGATTTTACAAAAAAAACTCAACAAAAAAGGACAGGAGCAAAAGAAGAATACGAAAATAAATATGATTTCATTGAAGATATTGAGGATAAAATACGGAATGGAATTAAAAGATTACACAAAATTAATCTGAAGAAGCTGGACGTGGGTGGACTTTTTGTAAAGAGCGAACAGTTGCGCAGGACTATAAGTGTGATTGACAGACGTGCTTCAAGTTGTGCAAATGACATTTCTTCAAAAGTAGTTGATTTCATTAATAAATCTATCAAAAATTATAAGAAAAAAAGATAAATAGCGATATTCTTAAATCTAAGTTTAAGACCTTTATGAAGAGAGAAATATGAGTGTAGAAGAAATAGAAGAATTAAAAGTTAATTCAAACAGCTCTAATCGTGTCAAAAAAATTGCTATTGTCGGTCTTCCTAATTCCGGAAAGAGCCAGATTTTTAATAATCTAACTGGTGAATATAACATAGTCGCAAATTATCCTCTAACTACCATCGAACCAAAAAGAGCACATTGTCAAATAAGAAACCACCCTTGTGAAGTTATTGATACTCCTGGTCTTCATTGTTTGTATATTCATTCTGAGGAAGAACTCATCGTAAGGGACATGATTTTCTCAGAAAAACCGGATGTAATCATTCAGTGCATTGATACTAATCGGCTGAAACAATCCCTTGTCCTTACCTCAGATTTATTGGAATTGGGGATACCAATTGTGATTTCCCTTAATGCAATAGATGAAACAATGAGAAAAGGTATATACATTGATTCAAGTGGACTATCTCGCTTTTTGGGTGTTCCGGTTGTTGAGTTAATGGCTCTGCATAAGAAAGGTACAGAAGAGTTAAAGGATGCTATATATAATGCAAGGAATGGTAAGAAGAGTGTTCGGT
This sequence comes from bacterium, assembly GCA_030616165.1. Taxonomy (GTDB): domain Bacteria; phylum SM23-31; class SM23-31; order JAUVVT01; family JAUVVT01; genus JAUWXV01. The sequence goes on from JAUWXV010000107.1 coordinate 7,615, forward strand.
ATGGTGATATTATAGAGAAATGGATATCAGATGTAGCATCTAAACTGCCGGAAGATATTAATTATAAGCGGAAGGTATCTGTTTTGATGCTGCTTCACGACCCGTTTTTAGCAGGCAACTTAAAAAAGGTATATGGTGAGGAAAAGACTACACAGATAAGAAAAGAAGTAAATAGGATAAGGTCGGGATTTAAAGGGAATCTTGCTCGTGTCATAAACAATAGGCGGAACAAGTGGGTGGATAATGTTACCGAGAAGGTAATAAAAAAGCAGAAGATAACGCGGGGAGAATTTTCTCAGGTTTTTGCTCATTTGAGTCGGCATCCTGTATTCGGACTCCCGATATTAATGACATTTATTTTCATAATGTATTTTCTTGTTGTGGATGTTGCAAATGTAACCTCAAGTTGGATGGATGGAACATTATGGATTCCGGTCCAGCATCAAATAGATAACCTTATATCCAGTAGATTCTGGAGCGATTTTTTAATAGGTGATTATGGTATCCTGTCACTTGGTCTGGCTAATGCTGTTATAACAATTTTACCGATATTGTCGGTCTTTTTCATTTTTTTCAGCATTCTTGAGGACATTGGATATATACCTAATGTAAGTGTCTTGACAAAAAGAATTTTCGAAAAGATTGGATTAAGTGGTTCTGCTATTATGCCTTTGGTTCTCAGTTTTGGGTGTAAAACTATGGCTACTTTAACGACAAAATCCATTCGGTCTAAAAAGGAGAGATTTATAACTATATGTTTAATTGCATTTGGTATCCCCTGTGCTGCACAATTAGGAATCAATATTAGTATACTTGGCAGAATGGGTATAAGAGCATTTGCAATAGCTTTTTCTGTGCTCGCATTTATTGATATATTGGTGGGATTTGTTTTAAACAAGTTCTTGAAAGAGGAAAAGAAGAGTTATTTTATACAGGAACTGCCGGCAATGCGTTTGCCCAACCTGAAAGCAGTGCTTATTAAAACTTATTACAGACTTTATTGGTTTATCAAGGAAGCTGTGCCGGTATTTATATTCGCAGCGTCTGCATTATTTATAATGGATAAGGTTGGAATACTTGATGGAATGAAAAATATATTGAGCCCTGTAATTATAGGATTTTTGGGATTTCCCACGGAAATGGTCGATGTTCTTATAATATGTATGGTAAGGCATGAAGCCGCTGCAGCAATGATTATAAACCTTGTGGAGAAAGACCTTCTTAATTATGTTCAGTGTATAGTTGCAGTAATTATTATTATGATGATTCCTTGTTTTGCAAACATTGGAGCCATGGTCAAGGAACTCGGATTAAAAAGGGCTGTCAATACAGTAGTTATTATTTATATAGGAGCGTTCTTATTGGCTGGGAGCCTGAATTGGATACTTGGTAGTTTGTTTATCCTATAATAAGGAGAAGATGTATGAATAATCATATAAGAGAAAAGGAAGAATATCTGGAGAGATTGTGGAATATGAAAAACAAAGAGAAGGATTCGATGGATGTGCTGAAGAACGCCATGGGCGGGAGTTTTGACACCGAGATAATTGATGAATTATTGTCTGAAGATTTAGTTGCATTAACAAAAAATAATAATAAAATCGTCCTTACAAGAGAAGGTGAGGATTATGCCCGGCGAATAATCCGCGCACACAGAATTGCCGAGAGATTGATTTACGACGTCCTGGGAGGTGAGTTTGAATCAGGCGCCTGTGAGTTTGAACACATAGTTATCCCGGACCTTGTTGATAGTATTTGTATTTTGCTCGGACACCCCAGAGAATGCCCTCACGGAATGCCGATACCGGAAGGGGAATGCTGCGTCCGCTCTGCCAAGACAGCCCGCAATTCGGTTATCCACTTGACGGAGTTAGAGGTAGGACAGTCCGCACGCATCGCCTATGTCAGTTGCAAAGATGATCTCCAGCTTCATAAGATAGACGGTCTTCAGATAAGACCAGGAGTATTTGTTAAACTCCATCAGGTATACCCTTCTTATGTGATTGAGTGTGAAGGGTCTAACATAGCGATGGATAAGGAAATAGTATCGAACATATTCGTGTGGAAATTCTCACAGGATTTTAACTCGACCGAAAGAGATGCCCGTGGGATAAAAATGCCAAATCATAAAGGGTGGAGTAGAGGTTTTAGATTTATTCGCAGAGGAAGGTGTAATTAATTATCATCTGTCAACTAATAGCCAAAAGCAATCAGGTCAGTTATATGAACATCGAACTTATCATTTTAATTTTTGTTCTTGCATTTTTGTGCGAATTCATTGATTCTTCAATTGGTATGGGATATGGCACAATTCTTTCCCCGTTGCTCATTATAATAGGGATAGACCCTTTAGTGGTTATTCCATCGATTCTCGTATCCCAATTTCTGTCGGGAATCAGTGCCGGTTTATTTCACAATAAATACGAAAATTTAAATTTAAAATCCTGGTCAAAAGATTTAAAAATAATTCTGACTATAAGTATTTTTGGAACATTGGCTTCTGTAACTGCTGTACTTGTCGCAATTACCATCCCTGTTGCAGTCCTTAAAATATACATTGGATTATTAATATTCATTATTGGTATAGTCCTCGTTTCTAATGCCCGTTTCGTATTTTCATGGAAAAAAATAGTAGTATTAGCCTTATTAAGTTCTTTTAATAAAGGAATATCGGGGGGAGGATTTGGACCTGTTATCACTGGTGGTCAAATAATTTCCGGCAATGGTTATAAAAATTCAATCGCCTGTACAACATTTTGTGAAGTACAAATCTGTTTCACTGCATTTGTTTTATATTTAATTATGAAAGGAATTCCTGATTCCTATGTAATTTTTCCCTTGATTATAGGTGCTGTTGCTTCAACTCCCTTTGGACCTAAAGTAACGGGTAAGATTAATCCAGAGAAACTAAAACTTATAACAGCAATCATAATAATTACAATGGGTATTTTTACAATTACAAAAACCATCTATAATTATTATTAAAAATTTTCCACTTTCCATTTTCCTACTTTCCCTTTTTTCCCATCCTTTTAATAAAAATGGTGGGATAGACATTCTTGTCTGTCATAATTTAATTATCTTTGTATGACTGTGTAATCCGTGAAAACCTGCCCTTTGCCTCTGCGTTTAATTCTCCAAATTCGTAAATCGTCATTCGTAAATCGTAAATCCATCTTGTCATTCCCGCCCCCTCCTTGTCATTACGACTTTCTTCATTGTCATTTCGACCGAAGCGGAGAAATCTCAACTTTAATTTTCCACTTTCCATTTTTCATTCGTAAATCGTAAATCCTAATTTCCTCTCTGTGCCCTCTGCGGTTCAATCCCCATTCCCAAATCGCCCTCATTTGTCATTTAGTCATTTGGATTTGATTTGACATTTGAGCTTTGACATTTGAGCTTAATATTCCTGCTTCTATCTCTCTGTGCCCTCTGTGGTTCCATTCTTCATTCGTAAATCGTAAATCCTTCTTGTCATTCCCGCCCCCTCCTTGTCATTCCCCCGAGTACTCGGGGAAATCCACACAAAATATATCCTCCTGCCCTTTGCGTCTGCGGTTAATTTAATCAACCTGTTTAATTTTTTAAAAAAAATAAAAAAAATCCTTTGACTTTCCTCAAATAAAACATTAAATTTAAACAATTATAATTACGTTCGGTTAAACCAATACTATACATAAAACTTCTCCGCTCATCATCCTGTTCATCTGATTCATGTATTTCTTAAAAACAAGCAATTTTTTATAATTCTCGTAAATTCATATACACAACACCTATTTCTTGACAATATAATTAGATAATTACACATTTTCGCATGACACGATTGTAGGGGCGGTTCACGAATCGCCCTCTATTAAGAACAAAATTCATATACACAACACCTATTTCTTGACAATACAGTTGAATAGTTATACATTTTCGTATGGCATGATTGGCAGGATTATTGGACACGTGCTCTCACCAAAAAAACGAGGAAGAAAATTAGAAAATAAAAACAAATAAGTATTGTGTCCCCAAATTTGTTATATAAAATCATATAATGAAGAATATTATTTTATCGGATTAATTATAATTATACTACTCAATAACATTTTATAAGGATAGCTTATGTGCTATAAAGCAAAACCAATTTATTTACTATCTTCAGTACAGAGTACTCCTCAGATAAAGAAAGAGCTTGATTCATTTCAAGAATATTGGTTGTCTAAACATAGTTCTGCTGATTTACTGAAATTATATCATTATACAACACTAGTGCGTTGTGACATAAATACTTGACAATGTAATTATTTTATGGTATATTACCTTCTCACTAAAGGAGGTAGTAACCATGCAAGTTAAGAATAAAGTTAGATTAAAGCCCAAAGATCGAGCGTTATTAAAACAACT
>JAUWXV010000179.1 GCA_030616165.1 bacterium
CAGGGAATATGACATAAGGGGGTTGGTAGAACCCGACCTTACCGATGATGTTGTGGAGAATATAGGTAAAGGATTCGGCACCTATATAAAACAAAAAGGTGGAAAAAGGGTCAGTGTAGCCAGAGATGTAAGACCGAGTTCTGTCCGTTTTCGGAATTATCTGATAGACGGCATACTCTCCACAGGTGTGGATGTTATTGACCTCGGAGAAGTTCCCACTCCATTGGGATACTTCAGCTTTTTTCATTATGAGTTAGATGGAGGTATAATTATTACAGCAAGTCACAATCCTCCTGAATATAACGGATTTAAAGTAGGAGTTGGCAAAACCACAATCTATGGTGAAGAGATTCAGGCATTCAGAAGATTAATCGAAAGTGAAAAATTCGATTCAGGAAGCGGCAAATGTGAAGAGGTCGATATTATAACCCCCTATATCGATACAATAAAGTCAAAATTTCAATTCAAAAAGGAACTAAATATCGCTATTGATGCTGGTAACGGGATGGGTGGAATTATTGCTCCCTCCCTTTTAAGAGAACTCGGATGTAAAGTGACAGATCTCTATTGTGAACCGGATGGAAATTTCCCCAATCACCATCCTGACCCTGGCGTTGATGAAAACCTTCAAGACCTGATTGAAACGGTCAAAGAAAAATCGCTGGACATCGGGATTGCATTTGACGGAGATGCGGACAGGATTGGTCCAATTGATGACCTTGGCAGAATTATCAGGGGAGACCAGCTTGCCGCTGTATATGCCCGCGATGTTCTAAAAAAGTGTGGAAAACAAAAGATTTTATTTGATGTCAAATGTTCCCTGGGGCTTATTGAAGATATTAAAAATCATGGAGGCATCCCCTTTATGTGGAAAACCGGACACTCACTTCTTAAAAATAAAATGAAGGAAGAAAAAGCCCTATTCGCAGGAGAGATGAGCGGGCATATGTTTTTTGCTGACGATTACTATGGATACGATGATGCTATATATTCTGCATGCAGACTTGTTCAGATTGTTTCAGAAACAGATTTGAAATTTTCACAAATAATGGACTCGATTCCTCAATATTTTTCTACACCAGAAATAAGAGTAAAAGCCAAAGAAGAAGAAAAATTCGACATCGTATCAAAGTTGAAAGAATACTTCAAAAAGGAATACGATACAATTGATATAGATGGGGTAAGGATAGTATTCCCGGATGGGTGGGGACTGGTTAGAGCGTCTAACACACAGCCTGCTTTGGTGGTAAGATTCGAAGCAAAATCCAAAGATAGACTCGAAGAAATTAAAAATCTTGTGATGGTAAAAATCAAAGAATTCGGGGAGATTGAGTTTGTGTAGTTTAACCTACTTTCTTTGAAATATTACATGGCAAAAGTAGAGACATGCCATGGCATGTCTCTATCTAAATCTATATTTTACAATTGATTTTTTTTCAGAAAAAAGATTTAAAACAAATTATTTGGACTTTTTGCCTAATCATCTTTTAAAGGAAGTGTAAGCAAAAAAACCCAGTTAAAAATAATACTGGGTTTTATTTTATGGTCTACTGAAAAAAGAAATTATATATATTAAATACCTTTTCGCACAAATTATCAATGCCAAATCCGTAGGGGCGGGTTTACCCGCCCTCTTGTTGAATAATTAATGAATAAGGTCTTAAGCAGTAACAGCACAATGAATTCTAAATTTTTGCAAATTTTTATTAGCATACTTTAAAATTATTATAATGTATCTGTTATGCTGAACCCTGTGCTAAACTTGATTCAGTATTGTTTCAGGATCAGAATGAAAGGACTATGTTTTATTTAGTTTTAATAACTTTTAAACAGTATTAAAATATCCAAATATTATGCATTTTTGAAAACTTACAAAAGTTCTATTTTACTATGAAAAACACAGATATCGAACAAAAAATCCTGAAATTTCTTAATTTGCATCAGGGAACAACATTCAGTTCGCGGGTAATATTTAAGGAACTTAATCTTCCCAGGAGTAAATATCGTTCACTTCGGCTTATTTTGAAAGACCTTGCCAATCAAAAAAGGATTGAAAAAGTCGGGAAAAGAACATACAAGATAAAAAAGCCGCCTCACATGTCAATTGGTACAATTTCAATGACGAAAACTGGATATGGATTCGTGACCAATCACACAGATAAAAAAGAGATATATATTCCAATAGGGATGACCGGGACTGCAATGGATGGAGATACTGTTAAAGTTGAAATATACGCCTCAAGAAGGGGGAAATCTTTAGAGGGGGAAGTTGTTGAAGTCATCAAAAGAGCAAAAAAGAAAATTATAGGAACATATATGGAGAGTAAATCATTCGGATATGTGATTCCGGATGATAAAAAATGTACAAGGGATTTATACATAATTAAAGGGAAAAATAAAGGGGCAAAACAGGGAGAGAAAGTGGTTGCGGAATTTATCAAATGGGAATCTGAATATATGTACCCCGAAGGGATAATAAAAGAGGTTTTAGGAGACCCATTTAAACCTGGAATTGATATGACTCTAATCGAAAAGGCTTTCGAACTTCCGAGGGATTTTCCTCTAAAGGTCAAGAAAGAAATAAAACTTTTGGATTTCACAATTTTTGATTCGGAAGTCAAAAATCGAATAGACCTGCGAAATAAATTTATTCTCACTATTGACCCGGAAGATGCAAAGGATTTTGACGATGCGGTATCTCTTGAAATGCTTGAAAATGGTAACTTTTTGCTCTCCGTCAATATTGCTGATGTTTCTTACTATGTCAAAGAAAATACGGCAATCGATGAAGAAGCATTTAAAAGGGGAACAAGTGTCTATTTCCCCGACAGATGCATACCGATGCTCCCTAAAAAACTTTCGGAAGATATTTGCAGTCTCAAGCAAAATAAAGACAAACTGACCTTCACCGTTTTTATGGAAATAAATCCAAAAGGGGAGGTAATAAACTATAAACTTGCAGAAACCGTTATAAAAAGTAAGTTTCGACTCACCTATGAAAAGGCTCAAAAACTAATTGACGATAAAAAAGATTCAGAACTCGGAAAAACAATCTTGATGATGTCTGACCTTGCAAAGCTGTTGAAAAAAAACCGCATCAAAAAAGGCAGTCTTGATTTCGACCTTCCCGAGATAAAATTTTCTTTTGACCCGCTTGGTATCATAGAGGAGATAAAACCCAAACCAAGGCTCGACAGTCACAACCTTGTTGAAGAATTTATGCTGATGGCGAATAAAGTTGTCACTCAATATATAGAAGAAAAAGCGAATGAACTCAAAACAAAAATACCTTTTATTTATCGGATTCACGAAAAACCAGATAAGAAAAAAGTTGAGGAATATGCAAACTTCTTAAAAATAATAGGAATAAAATTCACTAATATTCAAAGACCCACTCCAAAAAGTTTTCAGAAAATCCTGGAAAAAGTAAAGAATAAACCTGAAGAAAGACTGGTAGGAGAGATTACATTAAGAAGTATGATGAAAGCGGAATATTCTCCAAAAAATATTGGTCACTTTGGGCTGGCATTTAAAAAATATACTCATTTCACCTCACCTATCAGAAGATACCCCGACCTTGTAGTGCACAGAATATTGAAATCCTGCCTTAAAGAAGAAGAAAAGGATATGGCAGTGAGGATGAAACCAAAACTCAACGATATTTGCAGACATTCATCCGATATGGAGAAAAGAGCAGAAGAAGCAGAAAGAGAAGCCATTAAGATAAAACAACTCGAATATATGAAAGGTAAGCTCGGTGAGGAATTTGACGGCATAATATCCGGTGTCAGACCTTATGGTCTTTTTGTTGAGATTGAAGGCATCTTAGCAGAAGGGCTTGTCCACATCAGAAGTATGGATGATGACTACTATCACTATAACGAGGAGACATTTTCATTAACTGGGTATCATTCAGGGAAAACATACCGGCTGGGAGGCAAAGTAAAAGTTCAGGTTGCAAGGGTTAATCTTGAAGAGAAACAACTGGATTTGGTGATTGTGTAAATATTTTTCCTATTTGCAACTTTTTTTGAAAAAAAAGTTGCTCAAAAAAACTTTCAACATTTCATAGTGAGAATCTAAATCGACGCTGGCATCTGGAATATGCAGAAATAACCGAAAACGACCGCAGCAATCGTCAGACCCACAATAAAAATCCAGTGTGGTTTGAGTATCTTCCATGCTTCAGTAGAAATAAGTTTCGGCAGAACCCACACCAGTCCTATCAAAACCAGAACAGCCTGAAAGGGTGTAAAAAGAAGCCCATCAAGAATTGCACTCATTTTAATTATAGATACAGGTTCTATCCCAAATGTGTATATAATAACAATATTTGTGATAAAAAACGTAGCAATAAAAATCCTGAACTGAGTTAACCACTGAAATTTTTTATTGAATTTAGGAACACAAATTCTCAAAGAATCGGCAATCAACCTTGGCCAACCAGCAAATTGACCGATAAGTGTGCTTATCAAAGCGGCACATCCAGCAATTATAAAAAGATATGCTCCAAATTTGCCCCATAGTTTGCCGAATACATTAGAAAGTTCAAGAGCAACTGAAGAACCCTGAGGTGCCAAATGCTCGGGACGAAGAATCCCCGAGCCGGATAACATAAAACCAGCAGTAACAACAATTCCTATTATCATTGCTACCGTAGCATCTACATAAACCACTCTGCACCATCCTTTTACCCTTTTTGCTGTTTCTCTTGTCATATTTTTCAGTGAATTGACATCGCACGGCTGACCATATTTTCTACCCTGTGCCATCCCATAACCTGCTCCAAAAACCCAGTATGTATACCAGACCTGACTTGCAAAACCTCCCGCAGCCCATCCAATTAAGGGGAGTATTTCATTCCAGGGATTTGGAGATACACCCTCTAAACTTAACGCCCACTGCGGAACCTCAGGAATATTAAATCCGATTACGCCTTTAAAAAATTCACCAAAACCAGGAAATGTATGAATTGCTACATATAATACACCCACTATTATTATGAACACAAGCACACTCATTATATATTTTATTATATTAAATTTACCGGACCAAACCACAAAAATTGCAAAAATAGTAATAATCCATCCCCATATAAATGGTTTAATAGGGATAATGGAATTAGCGAAAACTCCTGCAGCCGATGCAACTCCTCCAATAGAAATTGCTCCAGCGAGAAACTGACCGATAAGGATAATCCAGACTGCCCAGTTTCCTCTTCCGGGCATCCTGCTGAACATATCAATCATCCCTTCACCGGTACAGACTGTGTAACGCGCACCACTTAATCCTATGAAGTATTTTAATAAGATTCCGACTACCGGTGCCCAAAGTACGGTGATACCAAGAATTGAACCCATTCTCGTTGCAAGTATCACCTCACCAGAACCAATATACTCAGCACACCAGACAAATGCAGGTCCAATAATCGCAAGAATCGCCAGCCCTTTCGGCGCTATACTGATATTGTTCTCATTCTTCATCATCAATTCATCCCTTTTTAAATCAATTTAACAAGAGTTTTTGATTGTATTCTAATGCCATGTTAAATAACATATGTTCTTTTTTGTAATTTTTATTAAAAAAAGTTTACTGTAGTTAAGCACTTTTTTAATGATAAAATAAAAAAAGTTCCTTAATTTTTATATTTGTATAATTTTCAAAAATATGTTAACGGACAGACAAATGCCTGCACACTGTGTTATATCCCCACATAATAATCATTTGTTATTAAATATATTGTAGGGACAGGACATTGTCCTGTCCTTCTGTACTAAAGTAAAAGTTGATTTTATGTCGTTTATTATTTCTCCATTTCAAAAAGTTTCAAGAGAATATATATCATTTATTATTTAATAAGGCACTAATATTTAAAAAACTTTCTATATCCTGCCTTTTCCAGGCGCATAACTGTGGTTTTATACGGGTCACACGTTTCTTCTTCAAAAAAGTCTGAATAGCCTATACTGTCAAGTTTTTTAATAATAGACCTCCTTTCATCTCTCGGCATTAATCTCGAATCACTCATGCAGGCAGTATGAAAACTTATTCTATTTTTCATCAAATTCGAAATCGCAGCAAATGGCAGTTGATAGAATTCTCCGTCAGCACCTGTCCTCTTTTGAAAACCTTCAGGTGAACCTGCTTTCAGAGAAACTCTTACATGAATATTTTCGTAGTCTCCCAACTTTTTAACATATTTTTCATCGTCACCGAATAAAATGCCATTGGTTTCAAGTATAAAAAGTAAATTTGTATTTTTTAATCTTCTCAGCACTCCAAACAAATGCTCTTTTGATATAGTAGGTTCACCACCAGAAATCCTCACCTTCGACACCTTTTTAGTTTTAGCATTCTCAATCAGATTCTCTGCGACTTCTTCAGGAGTGAAGTATTCTCCGTACTCTTTTGGAAAATCTCTCGACCATTCGACCCAGCAAAAAACACATCTTAAATTACACCCAATCGTGTATCCTGTTGATATTCCCCCATAAACACCTGTACAATAAAATTTAGTATACTTTCTCGAATTACCCCTGCAAAATATTTTTTCACCCTCTTTAGAGACTTCAAGTGGATTGAATGGCTCGAAATTATCTGTTAAATATCCAGGATAAGACATAAACATAAATTTTCTTTTCCGCCTCAGGTGAATACGCTGCGGCGGACTACTTTCTTTTCAAATAAAATAGATTATAATAAAGTTCTTTAAAAATATATTATACTTATTTTATTTAATTACAAGAAAAAAATGAAAAATTGTCTAAAAATTAATTTCTTTATTTAGGGAGGTTTTGTCTTACGGACGAATATCAAAGAACAAAATTCCGACCACAGTTAAAATGATCGAAACACATATCAGCAGAGATAAAGAGATAATGAACTCAATCCGGTAATGCCTACTTGGCAACGCTCGCCGCCGTGTTTCCAGCCAACCTGCTAAAACAGCAGCTGCGAACCCAACGAGCCATGCAATACCAATTTCGGGTTGATTCTTCCCTAAGAAATACTCATGGATTGTCGGGAGGGTTTTTCGTATAAAGATGTAAACAATGATGTCGGCCAACCAACAGAAAACGAGTACATAACAACCTAAAATAATCCCATCCCTTATTGGGTAGTATGTCCTGACCCGTCGATAGTAGATGATCTGGGCAAACAGGATGAGACCCACAACATCCATGATGTTGATGAGGATATAATAGAGAAGCAGGTGTGGGGTGAGTAGATAAGTTAGCCCGTGGATTTCCTGCACGGGGAACAAAAACCAAAGAAAGAATCCTACCAGACTCAAAATACTGTATAAAGTCAGGATGACCAAAGTCAGGAAGAGAAACTTTCTCCACCAGGGATCGTTCTGCACTGATGCTTCTATACTTCTCATATTTACTTCTCCGACGCAGCGGGCTAATTAACAATTAACTAAATAATTATTCTCTTATTATCCATTAGCAAATGAGTCTTAAGTCAATAACAACTTACTATCTTGACTTCTGAAAGTCAAGTAAATTGTTTTATTCATTTAGATTAATATTTAATAATAACAACGGGTTAAGACAATTTCCCCGCTCCGGACACTAGTGCGTTGTGACATAAATACTTGACAATGTAATTATTTTATGGTATATTACCTTCTCACTAAAGGAGGTAGTAACCATGCAAGTTAAGAATAAAGTTAGATTAAAGCCCAAAGATCGAGCGTTATTAAAACAACT
>JAUWXV010000141.1 GCA_030616165.1 bacterium
GAAAAAATACTTATTGTTGATGATTCAAAAGAGATAAGAAATATACTTTCTACTTTCCTGAAAGAAGAAGGCTTCGAAATTTATACCGCTGAAAATGGGAAAAAAGCATTAGATTTAATCAAAGAAAAAGTAATAGACCTAATAATAACAGACATCAGAATGCCCGAAATGGATGGATATCAACTAACAAAAAAAATGAAAGAAGAGAAACCCAGGGTTGGAATTATTATTATGACCGCATATACATCCATTTATACTGAAGGTGACATAAGAAAAATTGGAGCAGATGATTACATTTCTAAACCATTTGAACTTATCGATATAATTGAAAAAATAGAAAGGGTGCTTTTCCAGATGAAATCTCTTAAACCTATGAAGTAAAACGAAAAAACTTGATAATGATAATATAATTCATTAGATTGTATAAAATTTATAATATAATTTATTTAATAAAATAAGATTAACAAATTATGCTCGAAGAGTTTACTGAAAAGATAAACATTGCGTTCAAAAAACTTCGCGGTTTAGCAACCATAAACGAGAAAAATATTAATGAACCGTTAAGAGATTTAAAGCGAGTATTACTTGAAGCAGATGTTAATTATAAGGTTGTAAAATCATTAATGGAACAGGTTCAAAAGAAATCACTAGGACAGGAAGTTATAAGAAGCATTACACCAGGACAGCAAGTTATAAAGATATTCTATGATGAATTGAAAAAAATATTGGGAAATTCGACCTCAGAATTCATAATGAGACCAAATAACCCAATGACTGTAATGATTGTTGGTCTGCAGGGTTCAGGAAAAACTACCTTATGTGTGAAATTATCGCATTATGCAAGAAAGAAAGGGAGAAAACCCTCAATAATTGCAGCAGATCCATATAGACCGGCAGCAGCAAAACAACTTGAGATAATGGGGAAAGCCACAAATATACCTGTTTTTTCAAGAATTACAGAAGACTTAATTCTCAGCACAAAAGAAAATATTGAAGATGCAAAAAAAAGTGGATATGACATAATAATAATGGATACTGCGGGCAGGCTTCACATAGATGAAGAGATGATGGACGAACTTGTTGAATTAAAACAAGAGGTTGTTCCAGATGAAATCCTCCTTGTTACAGACGGGATGACAGGACAAGATGCCGTAAAAACTGCTGTTGAATTTCAAAAAAAACTTGACTTTACAGGTATAGTTATAACCAAACTTGACGGAGATGCCAAAGGAGGTGCTGCCCTTTCAATGAGTGCAGTGACAGGAAAGCCAATCAAATTTATCGGAATTGGTGAAAAATTAGGTGATATAGAGGTATTTCATCCTGACAGATTTGCATCCAGAATTCTGGGTATGGGTGATATAATTTCTCTTGTTGAAAAGGCTGAACATGCAACTGATAGAGAACGTGAACTCCAAAAGAAATTGAAATTAGATAATTTTACCTTTCAGGATTTTTATGACCAAATCCAGCAGTTAAAAAAAATGGGACCCATTCAGCAGATATTAGAAATGATTCCATTCGGAGGAAAATCTCTTAAAGGACTGAAGATTGATGACAAACAGTTTGTTAAAATTGAAGCTTTAATAAATTCTATGACCAAAGAGGAAAGGGAAAATCCCAGAATCATAAATGGAAACAGAAAAAAGAGAATTGCAAAAGGGAGTGGAACAAATATTGAAGATGTGAACAGACTGCTCAAACAATTCATTCAAATGCAGAAAATGCTGAAAAATTTCAGTCGTTTTGGACTAAAGAAATTTGGAAAAATGCAAACATTGTTTGGCGGAATTTAAAAAAGGAGACAATTTGGCTACAAAGATAAGATTAAAAAGAATGGGCAGAAAGAAAAGACCATTTTATCGCATAGTTATTGCCGATTCGCGATCTCCAAGAGATGGTAGATTTATAAAATCAATCGGATATTATAATCCTACTCAGGAGCCCATCGATCTGAAAATAGATGAAGAGAAGGCTATAAAATGGTTGAAGAATGGTGCTATCCCAACAGAAACAGTTAAAAGTCTTTTCAGAATGAAAGGAATTACTCTCAAATTCGATTTAATAAAAAAAGGGTTTCCTGAAAATAAGATCAGAGAAGAATTTCAAAAACATCAACTGCTTCAAGAGGAAAGAAAAAAGAGGAGCGCTCTTCTGAAAGAAATCAAGAATAAAACTGTTAAAACAAAAGAAGAACAGCAGAATAACACCGAAGAAAATGGGAGCAAAAATAACTAACGATTTTTCTTATTTTTTTGATATTGAATAAAATGGCTAATTTAGTGGCAATAAATACATTAGGATACTGCGTATTCACATTACAATTCCCATAATGAAAAGGAGGAGTATAGATGAAGGAGTTTATTGAATTTATCGCAAAAAATTTGGTTGACAATCCCGATGATGTAAAAGTAACAGAAGTCCAAGGCGAAAGAACCACAGTATATGAATTGAGAGTGGGAACATCAGATTTAGGAAAGGTTATCGGAAAAAAAGGACAGACTGCAAAATCTATCAGAACCTTACTCGGCGCTGCTTCTGCCAAACTCGGGAAAAGGGCTGTTCTCGAAATATTAGAATAAACTTAATATCTCATTTTAAAGCATCCCTGTGCAAAAAATAGTTATTGGAAAAATTAGTAAACCGAAAGGAATTAAAGGGGAAATTAAGGTTATTCCTTTGACTGATAGTTTTGAAAGGTTCAAACTTTTAAAAGAGATTTCAGTTGTTGGAAGAAACGGAAAACTAAATACATTCAAGATCGAAAATATAACTATCACAACCAAAACTGTAAACCTCAAACTTAAAGACATTGATACAAGAAACCAAGCCCAGGAACTCAAAGGTAGAGAGGTAGTCATTGATGAAAACCAAAAACTTCCCCTTAAAAAAGGGAATTATTATATCTATCAAATCATCGGCCTCAAAGCAACGGATGAAAATGGAGAATACTTAGGTGAAGTAGTTAATGTTCTTAAAAATCCCGGAAACGATATCTTTATCATCAAAAAGGGGGAAAAAGAATATCTTATACCAGCGGTTAAAGAGATAATTAATGAGGTCGATCTTAAAAATTGCAAAATTATAATAAAACAGATTGAAGGATTATTTGACTAATTTATTAAAATATTGATACAATTAATTGATGAAAATCAATATAATTACAGCATTTCCTGATTTTTTTAAAAGCCCATTAGAGACAAGCATAATAAAAAAAGGGATAGAAAAGGGAAAGATTAAAATTGAGATAGTAAACTTAAGAGATTTTTCAAACAACAAACACAAAAGGATTGATGATTATCCATACGGGGGCGGTCCTGGTATGGTGCTTAAGGTAAAGCCCATTTTTAATGCGGTGAAAACAATTAAAGAAAAAGACAACAAATTAAAAACAAAAGTCATTTTACTTTCCCCGCATGGAGAAAAATTAACCCAACTAAAAGTGAGAAAACTCTTAAAAGAGGAAAACTTAATATTAATATGCGGTCATTATAAAGGTGTAGATGAAAGAGTAAAAAAGTTTATAGATGAAGAAATATCAATAGGAGATTACATATTAAGCGGAGGTGAATTACCTGCCCTGGTTATTATAGATTCAGTTGTAAGGCTAATTCCAGAAGTCATTGGCGATATTGAATCTGCTAATACCGACTCTTTTGAGATAGGGCTTTTAGACCACCCTCATTATACTAAGCCAAGAATCTTTATGAGAGAAAAAGTGCCCGATGTATTATTATCAGGTAATCATAAAAAGATTGAGGAATGGAGAAAAAGAATGTCTTATTTGAGTACAGCAAAAAAAAGAAACGACCTCCTCGAATCCTAAGAAAATATAAAGGAATGTGATAATATTATGGATAAACTATCAGAAATTGCTATTGAGAATATAAAGAAAGATATACCAGAATTTAATTCAGGTGATACTGTCTCTGTCCATGTCAAGATCATTGAGGGAGATAAAGAGAGAACTCAAATATTCAAAGGAACTGTCATACAGCGAAAAGGAAGCGGAATTAATGAGACCTTTACCGTGAGAAAGGTATCTCATGGAGTTGGTGTGGAAAGAATTTTATTACTCCATTCGCCGAAAATATCCAAAATCTCAGTCTTAAAAAGAGGAAAAGTAAGGAGAGCAAAACTGTTTTATCTTAGAAAACTAAAAGGAAAAGCAACAAAAATTAAGGAGAAAAAATAATAAATTAGATATATCAAAACCGCTCCTAAACAAAATGGAGTGGTTTTTTTATTTGATAACCCACCCTGAACTGAAATCTTTGCTATTTTTGACGATAACTAATTAAGCAAGCTAATCTTGAACAATAATTAAAAAATGAGGTCCAAATGACTATAAAAAAGTTCCTGATCATTCTAATTTTATCAAATTACTTATGGGGGTGTTCATCAAGTGAAATATTAAACAAACCAGATATAAAAAACCCACCATCAAACATTGAAATAATATCCACTGATTATCAAAGCTCTCAAGACGAACAGACCAATTTAAAAGGCGATATCGAAACTTTAAGAAAATTATACAAAAATGCTTTAGTTTCAATAGATTCTGGAGACATAAATAAATCGCAGGAATTATTTGAACAGGCATTAACAATTATTTCAAACAATGAAATTAAATTTACAGAGATTTATGAAAACAATGATGATTATAATGAAATCGTTGACGTAATACTCGAAGATTATAAAAATTTTATGAATGAAAAAGTCAGATATACTGAAAAAACAGCCCCAGAATTATCTGAAAGTGATAAATTACATGAAACAATTGAACCATCTGAATATAATCAATCCACAAACAAAAAAATACCAATAGTTGTAAACAGCAGAGTTAAGGCATATATAAAATATTATCAGGGAAAAGGTAGAAAATATTTTGTACAATGGCTTGAACGAATGGGGAAATATAAACCCTTACTTGAAGATATATTAAGAAAAGAAGGACTTCCCGAGGACCTTGTCTATCTTGCGATGGTGGAAAGTGGTTTTAATCCGAAGGCACATTCGAGAGCAAGGGCAGTTGGAATATGGCAGTTCATCTCAAGCACAGGAAGAGTATATGGACTCCGGATTGACAGTTATATAGATGAAAGGAAAGACCCTGTAAAATCAACCAAGGCAGCCTCACGGTTCTTAAAAAGCCTTCATTACGAATTCAAAGATTGGTATCTTGCAATGGCTGCTTATAATGTATCCAAAAGCAAAGTCACCCGAGCAATAAGAATATACAAATCACGGAACTTCTGGGACCTAAAGTCTCTTCCAACAGAAACAAAAAATCACATTCCGAAATTTATCGCTGCAGCAATTATAGCAAAAAATCCAGAGAAATACGGATTTAGAAACATAAATTATCAGATACCCTTTAAATATGAAGAAGTTCATATCGATAAATGCATAGATTTAACAGTAGCTGCAAAATGCGCCCAAACCGATTACCTGACAATAAAAGAACTCAACCCTGAACTTAATGTCTGGTTCACACCCCCTTATCCGGATGGATATACACTAAAAATCCCTCCAAATAAAAAAGAGACATTTCTTAAAAACTATGCAAAAGTTCCCGATAATCTAAAAATTACACGAGTTATACATAATGTAAAAAGAGGAGAAACTTTATCATTTATCGCAAGAAAATATCATACAACTATTAACAATATAAAATCAGTTAACTCACTGAAAAATATTCATAAATTATCAATTGGGCAAAAACTTCTAATACCTGCTCCCCCACCAATTGAAGTAGCTTTAAAAAATAATGAGATAAATAAACAAAAAAAAGTTGCTTATACACCTGAGAACACAAAAGGATTAGAAAAGATTACCTATGTGGTAAAGAAGGGAAATACACTGGGCGAAATTGCCGAATTTTATAATACAAGAGCAAGTAATCTCAGAAAATGGAACTCACTCTCTTACAGAAGTTACATTTATCCCAACCAAAAACTCACTCTGTGGCTCCCACAACGCTCAACATTAAACAAGGTCTATAATCAAGATGAAAATGTAGTTCTGAATATTGACCAATTTTCTGAAAAAAATGGAACAAAACCGGGAAAGATTTACACAGTTAAAAAAGGTGATACTCTGTGGGGAATTGCAAAAATTTTTGATATAAATCTAAATTCCCTCCTCAAATTCAACCAGAAAAGTAAAAAGAGTGTTATAAAACCCGGAGAAAAAATCATAATTCCACACCTCGATTGAAGATAATCAGACTTAATCTTAAGTAATACAATTAAATTACATTAATACCTTAAAGGGAAAGATTAAATACATATAATTTTTCCCTTTTTTTATAAAAAATTATAATTATTTTTATTGGCATTTATAATATAATTTGTTATATTATTCTGTTAATTTTTAAGATGTTTAAAAATAATATGTCTCAATATGAAACAATTTTGAGGTAAATTATGGCAAAAAAGAGTGACTGGATAATTGGTGGAGTCATTTTACTTTTTATGGTGATATTCTTTTTTATTTTCATATCACTTTTATTCATATCACCCGAAGGTGATTTTATGACTTCACAGGATAAAGTAGCATGTGTAGAACTTTACGGTCCAATATTAAACTCAAAAGATATAGTAAGCCAATTAAAGAAATACAGAAAAAATAAATCGATAGATGCAATTGTTTTAAGGATAGAAAGCCCGGGAGGTGCTATAGGCGCTTCACAGGAGATATATGAAGAGGTTAAAAAAATCCGTGAATCGGGCAAGATAATAGTAGCTTCAATGGGAAATGTTGCCGCTTCTGGCGGATATTATGTGGCATGCGGAGCAGACAAGATTGTTGCAAATCCAGGCACCGTTACTGGAAGTATTGGGGTTATAGCAGAATTCTTTAACATATCAGAACTTGCTGATAAATTTGGACTTAAGTTCGAAACAGTAAAAAGCGGTAAATTCAAAGATTCTGGAAGCCCTTTCCGAACTCTCACAACTGAAGAGCGAAAATATTTTCAAAAACTAATTGATGATTCTTTTCAGCAGTTTGTTGAGGTTGTTCATAAAGAAAGGGGAATAGATAAAGAAAAATTACTCAAGATTGCCGATGGGAGAATATTTACCGGTCAGCAGGCAAAAGAGTTAAATCTCGTGGATGAACTCGGAAGTTATGAAGATGCAATTTCTTTGACAATTAAAATGGCAGGAATAAGTGAAGATGCCAGAATTATTAGAGAAAAAAGGAAAATATTTAATATATTTGACATATTGTTCGGTGATATTGAAGAAACCATTTTCAGGCTTAGATATAATATGATTTTTGGATATTTGATAAAATAAATATTTTAATTGGCGGAAATTTTGTAAATATATGAGTTATAATTAAAATTTTTTAACTTTTTTTGAAAAAAAAGTTGCTTAAAAAAAATTTTCTCAAAAAAGGAGGCAGTTCTTGACAAAAGCAGAAATAGTGAGCAGCATATCAGAAGCAATAGGGCTAACAAAGGTTGATACCGAAGCTGTTGTTAATGGATTTATTTATTCTATAGGAAATTCACTTAAGAATGGAAAGGGTGTTGAGATTAGAGGATTTGGCACATTTAGGGTCAGAGAAAAGGAAGCGAGGGTTGCAAGAAATCCAAGAACCGGTGAAAAGGTGATGGTTCCTAAAAAATTGGTACCTTCATTTAAACCTTCCCGAGAATTAAAACAATTAATTAACAGCGGCTCTGAATAGTATAAACATAATATAATCGTAATTATAAAACTGGAGCGCACTGATCTGAAAAATATAGAATGCCAATTTTGTGGGCAAAGGTTACTTTTAGATGCAAATTTCTGCCATAAATGTGGTATGCCCATAAAAAATAAAATATGCTTTGAATGCGAAACACTAAATGATTATAATTCGAAGTTCTGTATCAACTGCGGAACAAAATTAGATTCTCTTAAGTATCCAAAAAAATATAAAGTTAAAGAGAAAAAAAGAAATGTAATTAAGAAGTCAAGAAATCCAGCAATATACTTTGGAATATTCATATTCATATCAGTGGTAATGTTATTCACATTTTTTAAAATAAATAATCTAAAATGGGAAGAGTCTGATAATAACAATATCACACAGCTTCAAATAAATAATGACCTTTTAAATGAGATAGACATACTTAAAAAGAGGCTTCAAATAAATGCCAATGATGTTGAGTCGAGTATATTGCTTGGAAATATCTATTTTGATATTGATAATAAGTCGGAGGCAATATTATACTATAAAAAAGCGCTTGGGATAGATTCCACAAACTCAGATGTTCGTGTGGATATGGCTATCTGTTATTATGAGTCAGGTGACCCGAATACCGCTATTAAAGAAATGGAAAAGAGCCTGAAATTTCAACCGAATCATTCCAAGGCACTTTACAATTTAGGTATAGTTAATTACTCAACGGGTAACACAGCAACGGCTGCCCAATGGTGGAAAAAACTTCTGCTTGTGGAATCACAGGGCGAATTAGCAGATAAAGTGAAAGAATATTTAAATAAAATTACTGAACAATAAAATTCATCTTAAAAAGTTGTTCTTATCCAAATTATGCGTAATCAATAAAATGAGTTATATTATAATAGCAAAACACAAAAAGAAAAAAACTTATAAATAAAATAAAGTAATAGAATTAAAACATCAAAAACCACACAGCTAAAGAAGTCATGAGTAATGTGAAGAATATAAATATTTCTGAACAACCAATTTCTCAAATTTCTGATTTGATTCCGGAAATTAAAATCCTTAAAAATACTCTTATGAAAAATCAACTTTATAAACTTTGTGATACTAAAATAAGTAAGATCGAATATAAACTTAAAAACTCGCTTTACATTCCTTATACCACCGCTGAGGACAAGTTGAATCTTAATAAAGATTTTTACAATGCTGTATGCAAGTGGCTACTTCAGTTTCCCGAAGATAAAAGACTCGGTTTTCTCTTAATAGCGTTGAGTATTATATATGTAACTGAAAAAGAAATGGATACATTTTTAGAAATAGCTATTGAAAAATTATGTCAAGCTATTAAAGAAAAGGAAGGTAAAACATTTGGGATTTTAAAAGGCATAGAGGGTGTAAAGCATAAAATTATCCCTTTTCCTCTTTCAGATTCCGGTATTTACGATAAATTTATTCATAAAATGGGGATAGAGAGTACATTGGATAGGAATAGAAGACCTTTCAGAGGCCAATTAGGGGAATATCTTTATGATATTTTTCAAAATCTTAGACAGTTAGCTGAAACAGATAAAAAGTATATATATTGGGAAATGTGGTTAGCTAAGATAAAAGAATTAATACGTTCTTTCTTAAACTCCTACATTATATTAGTTGAAGATTATACATTTTCAGGACGTACTATAAAAAGTGATATTCAAAAGCTATTAGATTTGATAAAGATTGTTTTTGAACCGTTTAAGAAAAGCATAGAAACCCAGGGGTATAAATTACCTTATTTTTTTATTTTTGTACCTATAGCAACAGACAGTGCATTAAAGGAAATAAATAGTACATTCTCTGGAAATACAATAGCAGGAAGCTATTTCCATTCCCCTACAACTGGTTATATATTCGATTATACTTATAGGGCAAATACGGATATTCCACAGAATATTAGGGAACTTAAGGATAT
>JAUWXV010000301.1 GCA_030616165.1 bacterium
TGGCTGTGGAGGTAGGGGGACAGGTGCTGCAGCAAATGCCATCGAAGCAGCTCCTGATATACATCTTATTGCTCTGGCTGACCCTTTCGCAGACAGAATCGAAAGATGCTTGAGATCCCTAAATAACCCAAAGCGAAGGGGAGGTACTCTTAAAGGCATCGAAGTAAAGGAAGACCACTGCTTTACTGGATTGGATTGTCATGAAAAGCTCCTTGAGACTGATGTCGATTATGTTATACTTACCGGTCCTCCGGGTTTCAGACCACGCAGTTTTGAGGCTGCCATTAATGCAGGGAAGCATGTTTTTATAGAGAAACCTGTTGCCACTGACCCCGTCGGCATCCGAAAGGTACTGGCAGCCGGCAGGAGAGCAAGAGCGAAAGGTCTTTCAGTTGTTGCCGGCACTCAGCGACGACATCAAAAGCCATACCTTGAAACTATCAAGCGAATTCACGATGGACAAATCGGTGAAGTAGTTGCCGGTCAAATATATTGGAATGGCAGCACACTTTGGCACCGTGGAGAATTGCCGGAATGGACAGAAATGGAATATCAATGCAGAAACTGGTATTATTTCTGCTGGCTCTCAGGCGACCACATAGTAGAACAGCATCTCCACAATTTCGATGTCGCCAACTGGATTATCGGAACCCACCCAATCAGTGCTATGGGAGTTGGAGGACGACAGGGTCGTACCGATCCTATGTATGGTAACATTTATGACCATTTCGCAGTTGACTTGGAATATCCAAATGATGTCCACATAATGAGTATGTGCCGTCAGTTACCCAGAGGTTCTGATGGTAAGGTTGGGGAATTTTTTGCAGGGACTAGAGGGAAATCTGACCCACAAGGTGAAATCTTCGGAAGAAACGCATGGAAATTCGAGGGTGAAAGCACAAACCCATACGTGCAGGAACACGCCGACCTTATTGAAAGTATCAGGAGCGGTAAACCTATAAATGAAACACAGAACGTAGCATACAGCACATTGACCGCAATCTTGGGGCGGGAATCTGCCTATACAGGGAAGATTATAACCTGGGACGAAATACTTAATTCCGACCTTGACCTGTTCCCTAAGAAAGTAGAGTTTGGACCGATACCACAAAGAGCGGTACCGATACCAGGACAGCCAAGACCACTATAATTCATTTGAAATTCTTATATAAAATTAATTTGGTGTATTATTTTGTCAGGGAGTTTGCATTTTAAAATAATTAAGTAGAGCTCTTTGACACTTATTTTGTGTGTAATATCATTTTTATATTGATATGGCATTAATTATTTGTTATACTTATTTTTTATCCCGAGAAATCTTGATGTAGTTTTTTTAATGTCAAATGTCAAAATCCAAATGCTAAAAATATATGATTACATGAGTTTTGACATTTAGTCATTTGGATTTAATTTGGTATTTGAGCTTTGACATTTGGGCTTAATACAGAATTAAATTGTTTATATAATTTGAGAAGATTTTGTAATCTTTCCTATTTATGACATATCATCATTAAAATGATATAATACAATACTTGAATATATACATCTGTTTTTGAATACTTAAGGCTCGCTTGTCCTAATTATCTCCTTTGTTGTTCTATGTTTTGGAAAAACAATAAAAAAGAATTTTTACTTATACAAGCGATTCTCAAGGGGTAGAGTAGTCTATCCCTTGAGTTATTTATGCCATTAATATATACATCTCTCAACACACAGTTAAAATAATACATATAAACCAATAATTTTATTTATAGGAGGAATTAATATGACTGATAAAAAAAACAAAAATAAAATAACCAGGCGTAATTTTCTTACTGCAGGTGCAGTTGCAACAACGGCAATTTCAGGTTTTCCATTTGTGCATACATCAAAAGCACAGGAAAGAACAAAACCCCTCAAATTTGGAGTGATTGGATGTGGAGGCAGGGGGACAGGTGCTGCTGATAACGCCCTTACAGCAACGACAAATCTTCACCTTATTGCTCTGGCTGACCCATTCCAGGATAGAATCGACTTGTGCTTAAAGAACCTGAAAGATCCAAAACGGAGAGGAGGTCCTCTTAGCGGTGTCGAAGTAAAGCCGGACCATATCTTTGTGGGAATGGATTGTGCTCAGAGGCTCCTTGAGACGGATATAGATATTGCATTTCTTGTTTCTCCTCCGGGTTTGAGACCGAGCAATTTTGAAGATGCGGTTAATGCAGGAAAGCATATTTTTATGGAAAAACCAATTGCTACAGACCCTGTCGGTATTAGAAAAGTTAGAAAAACAGCAGAGAAGGCAAAAGCAAAAGGACTTTCCGTCGTTGTTGGACTTGATAACAGACATTCAAAAAGAACCTTAGAAACTGCTAAACGAATACAGGATGGCCAGATAGGTGAAATTCGCTATCTTCGGATAACTCGTAACGGAAGAGGTGTGTGGCACCGTGGAGATGAGCCGGAATGGACAGAAATGGAATATCAATGCCGCAACTGGTATTATTTCTGCTGGCTTTCAGGTGACCAGATAACCGAACAAGTTATTCATCATAATGATGTAATAAACATGGTTATGGGAGGCCCACCAATTAGTGCTTATGGAAGCGGAGGCCGCATGGTTCGAACTGACCCCAAGTTTGGAAATATCTGGGATAATATGTCAGTTGATTTCGAATATCCCGGTGGAGTTCATTTAGCTCACACAAATCGCCATTGGGAAAATTGTGATAACAGAAGTGAGAATTTCGTTGTTGGAACCATAGGAGAAAGTAACGGTAGTGGAAGAATAACTGGGAAAAATCCTTGGAGATGGGAAGGCGAGATGGTAACTCCAAAAGAATATGAGCATTGGGAACTTGTTGAAAGTATAAGAAATGGACAACCAAGGAATGACGTTTTAGATTTTGCTGCTGACAGCACATTAACAACTATAATGGGGCGTGAATCTTGTTACACAGGAAAGGTTATAACCTGGGATGAGATATTGAATTCTGACCTTGATCTTTTACCGAAGAGACTTGAATTTGGACCAGCACCGCAAAGACCAGTACCAATACCGGGACAGCCAAGACCACTATAATTCATTTAAAATTCTTATATAAAATTAATTTGATGCATTATTTTTTCAGGGAGTTTGCATTTTAAAAATAATTAAGTAGAGTTCTTTGACACTAATTTTGTGTGTAATATCATTTTTATATTGATATGGCATTAATTATTTGTTATACTTATTTTTTATCCCGAGAAATCTTGATGTAGTTTTTTTAATGTCAAATGTCAAAATCCAAATGTCAAATCAAGCTCTCCTCCAAAGGCGGATTAGGAAAAAAATCCAAATGCTAAAAATATATGATTACATGAGTTTTGACATTTAGTCATTTGGATTTAATTTGGTATTTGAGCTTTGACATTTGGGCTTAATAAAGAATTAAATTGTTTATATAATTTGAGAAGATTTTGTAATCTTTCCTATTTATGACATATCATCATTAAAATGATATAATACAATACTTGAATATATACATCTGTTTTTGAATACTTAAGGCTCACTTGTCCTAATTACCTCCTTTGTTGTTCTATGTTTTGGAAAAACAATAAAAAAGAATTTTTACTTATACAAGCGATTCTCAAGGGGTAGAATAGTCTATCCCTTGAGTTATTTATGCCAATAATGTGAAACATCAATCAACACACAGTTAAAATAATACATATAAACCAATAATTTTATTTATAGGAGGCATTAATATGACTGATAAAAAAAAACAAAAATAAAATAACCAGGCGCAATTTTCTTGCTGCAGGTGCAGTTGCAACAACG
>JAUWXV010000136.1 GCA_030616165.1 bacterium
CAGAAAAAAGGTCGAAAACAGGATTAAGACAGATGGTTATGTCAAATTTTTCCTTCCTTAAAGAATCAATTATTTTTCTACAAGGCAGTGAAAAATAGGTGATATCTTTTTGTTGGTAGAAAAAAAGATTTCCATGGAAACTTTTTTTGAACAGACTTTGAAAATCTTCGAGAAGAACATAAACTATTTTTCTACCTTCGAAAATATCTCTAATCTTAGGAAGGTATGGAAGTGCAATTTCAATTTGGTCTTTGCTTGTGGGAAGTAATATAAGTATTTTTTTTGACTCTATAAATGATTTCTTTATATCTATTATTTCCTTTTTATGTCTTAGTTTCAAATAAATGGAAAGTAGTTTGTATATTATTTCTTTTTTTGCTTTTTCAAACATTTTTAATTTTTAATGATTTTGTGTTAAATATAAAATATATGTCATTTTTTAAATTTTTATACTATTAGAGCTGGCAGAGGGATTTGAACCCACGACCTGCTCATTACGAGTGAGCTGCTCTACCTGTTGAGCTATGCCAGCTGATTTTATTAAGTGATAGTTTTATTTAAACTTCCGGTTCTGCTTTAAGATTTGTTGAGAGAGTTTATTTAAATAAAGAGTTATTTTTTAAATCCTGTTAGGTATTTAAATGTTTTTATCGTCTTTCAGAATTAGTATGGAAAATTAAAATATTTAAGTATTTATTTAATATTAATTAAAAATTATTTAAAATTCAAGTCAAAAATATAATTGGTTATTCGAAGTAAGAAGGATAGGCATGCTGAAGAATTATTTTTTTGAATAAATCCTTCTGTTCTCCGCTTTCAACATATCTTTTTAGGAGGTTATATCCATAGTAATAGTTGAATATATAAGCCCTATAAGTTTTTATAAAATCTATCTGTTTTTTTGCTGTTTCTTCATTTTGAAGCCCGTACTTTTTTAGATAGTTGATTACTTCTGCTTCATTTTTATTTCTGTCTAAAAGGAGAATTGCGGCATTACCGGAGATAGATGAGAGTTTTTTTAGAGATTTACGAATCTTATTCCATTTTTCAATATCGATGTCTTTTAGACCAAAAAGGGGGAACATTTCATTTTTTAGAAAATTCAGGAGTTCGGTTTCTGTGAAAATGATTTCGAGACCGAGTTCAGCAATACCTTCTGATACAACGCTTTCTGGGGAATATAATGGGAAAACACTGTATTCGATATAATTTTTATCTTTATAAAGGGATTTTTCTTTTAAGCATAGCTCAGTGTGATGACCGGGATAGCCTTCATGTGCGATATAGCTCAAAATTTGGTCTATCCTCCTTGGAAGGTCAGTATTTATTTCGATAACAGAGTGAAAATTTCCCTTAAACCAGTTGTATCCGCTCCAGGGTTTATCAGAAACAAGGTTAATTTTTACATATTCAGCGGGGGGGAGAGGTAGAAATTCTTTAGTCCTCTTTCTTACCTCTTGTAAGGCGCTTTCGATTGCTGGTAGTATCTCTTCTTTCTTTAATAAAAAAGGTTCTCTGTATTTTTCAAGTTTTTCTAAAGCGGTTGATTCTCCCGGCAGTATTTTATTGATATTTTTTATTGCTTCTGAATATGATTCTTCTGGAACCATTTGAGGTTCAATATCATAAAGCAGTCGGGCTTCTTCAAAAAATGAAAATTCTTCTCCCAGGAGTTTTCTGATAAAGGTATTTGCGGCTGTTATTTGTTTTTTGAGAAATATAGTTCGGTTTGTTTTATTTTCTAATTTGGATAATTCTTTCAATAGTTTTTCAGATTCTTCTTTAAGTTTTAAAAGGTCGATTTTCCCTTCTTTATCAATTTTCAGTTTAATTTTTTCATCGCCTATATATGCATCAACGAATCCCTTATGGTGCTTATCAATTCTGAGGCATAATCTTACATATTCAGATGCAATTCTATCAAGGTTTTCTAAAATTGGTTTATCTTTTGTTTTATCACATCCGAATAATAGAATCAAAGTTATGATAATAGAAAATATGGAAGTACTAATTGTCTTTTTGATAAGCATCTTTTTTAAATATTGTAAAATTGATGATTTTATTAACTTTATATTCGAAAACCTGTGTTATCGGGTTTCTTCGAGAAGAGGCATTATGTGATTCATTAGTTTCGATTGCATACAGTTATCAAAAAATAAAAAAAAATATCGCATTTGTCAATAATAAAATTTAAGTATTTTAAATGTGAAGATACATTATTACAGAAATCATTGTGAGTATGAATATTTAAATGAGGAAATCAGTTATTTTCTTGCAAACGTGGTTATAGTGTGTTTGAGATTTTATGTTGAACTTGTTAAATATATAGAAATTTATATAGTATAATGTAATTTATTGATTTTTTAATAGAAATGTTGTATTTTGTAGTCAAATATAATTAGTGAAATAAAATTTTATTCAGTAATGGAAAAAGATACAGAATTTTACAAAACTTATATTTATTTTATATTTGCCGAAGGTGAATTTTATCCGATAGGTGGAGGTAAGGGACCGCCGGAATTTGAAGAGAGGCTTGAAGGAATTAAAAAATCTCTTAAGGAAAAGAATTATAAGGTAACAAGGAATGATATAGAAGTTAGAAAAAATACTATTACAATATGGAATTGTCCAGATGAAGAAAAACTCAAATCTTTTGTTGACGAAATTTTTGAATTGTTGAAAAAGATTGACATCACGATAGATATTAATCTTTCACTAAATATCCCTCCTGCAAGCAATGCAAAAAATATTGAATCAACAATCAAAAGTCTTTGGGATGTTAAAAAAGATATTATTATACGCTGTAATACCGATGCTGAAATCAATGATAAAATATTAACCGACTATGGAGATTCAGAAAGTGAGATTTTTGGTAGTGATGCTGAACCCAGAGCAGTAGTAAATCTTAAGCAGGAATTATATGTCCAAAATCTAACTACCGAAAAAATTCAGGGAGCAAAATATATACAGGCTTTTGGTGACATCAGGGTTAATGAAAATGTTCAGAAGGTAGAAAGGCTAAAAACGAATAATCTCAGGTGTGGTGGAATGGGGTTCTGCGGGAGTTATTCCGAGGAAGATTCAATGGAGAAAGAAATTCTGGTAAAAAATTTCGTTTGTGAAGGAAGTGTTGAAAAAAGTTACGTTTCGTTTGGTTCAGAAAAATCTGATGAGATAATAAAGGCTCAAAAGGAGCTCGAAATAAAAAAACAGGAGGCAATAAATTATTTCAACGATAAAGCAATTTTGGTCAGGCGGCAAATAATAATGGATCAAAAATTTGGTCTGGAAATGAAGGATAAGAAGTGGATAAAATTTATATTTGAGCAGGCTCAGAAGGACTATAAAAGAACTTCCGGGAGGGATTCTATCCTTGATTATGTTATTGATTTGATTGCTCAACAGGATAACGATATATTTACTGGACCGGTTACAGTTATTAATGGAAAAACGCACAGAATGAAAAAAGAGGTGGCAAGTCTTAAAGAGGAGAAAGAGAAAATCCTTAAAACAATGGATGAATTGAAAATTGGTATGCAAAAACAGGAAGAAGAAATAGCAAAATATAAAGATAAAATTAGAAAAGAATATTGGGGCAAAAAATTATATCTTGAGACGCCTTTTGGAGAATTCTGGCTTGAAAAATTGAGGACAGTTTTCGGGGAAAGAGAAAATCCCAGGGATAAACTAAGGGGATTATTTGGAAAATTTGTCGGCATTACTACAACTATGGAGATATTTGATAACTCCCCTGATTATCATAATTTCCTTACCATAAATAAATCTTTTTCAATTATTCACAAAGAAATGATGAAAAGACTTATTGAACTTATTACTGAAAACAAAGAATATATAGAATATCTTGCAGGTGATGCGGTAAAAACAAAACAACCAAACTTCATTACAAACAGTCTTAATAATAGTGTTATTAGACTTGATTATAATGATTTTGTACTTATAAATGGTTTGGTAAGTCAAAGTAAGATATTTGGAGGAACTCACAACAGGATTGTCATTCTTGGTGATATTAATGGTTGTGATTTTGAATGTGATGATATTTCTATAAAGGGGAATATCGACCCCGGTTCTAAAATAGTGACTAAGTATCTGACTGCAGAAAGATGCACCAGAGGAGTTAATATTTCTACAGGCGCGGACTCGCGGATTTTGTTCGGCGATACAGAATACCTTGAAGAATATGAATTTACAAAAGATGCTCAAAATGTAATACTCAGTGAGATACCCGGCAGGCATAATGTTTATGAAATTGCTTTTTCTTAACTATTATAATTTTCAATTTTATAATCAATGTAAAAAAAAAGAAAAATTTAGAGTGATTGTATAAAATATGAATAGAAATAAGATATTTTTATGGGCAATTGTTATAATTGTATTATTTATACATTGTACGACAAGTTATATTACCGGCAAAAAGCAGTTTATGCTCATAAGTGAGGGGGAAGAGATAAATATTGGTTCTAATTATGCTCCACAGATAGTTTTTGAATTTGGAGGTGCTTATAAAGATGATAGGCTTTATGATTATATGAATGATGTTGGAAATAGTTTAGCAAGAGTAAGTCACAGACCGACATTGGATTATCATTTTGAAGTAGTGAATTCTTCTGTTATAAATGCATTTGCTCTTCCGGGGGGCTATGTTTTTATTACCAGGGGGATGCTCGATGTTTTGCGGAATGAGGCAGAACTTGCAGGGGTCCTTGGCCATGAAATTGGACATGTATGTGCAAGGCATGGTGCCTCACAGATGTCAAAAGCTATGGGATTTCAGATTGTTCTCTATGCTGGACTGACTATTGACCAGATGTTTCATAAAAGTAGGAAAGCAGATCAGATAAGGGATGTAGTGGCTCTTGGAGGTACGGTTATCTTTAATATGGTCTCCCTTGGATATGGGAGAAAAAATGAGTTTGAGTCGGATGAACTTGGAAATAGATATATGTACAGTACAGGTTACGACCCTGAGGGGATGATCGGGGTTATGGAAGTATTAAAAAGTCTTAGGGAAGAAGAACCCGGAAAACTTGAGATGCTGTTCAGTTCGCATCCTAAACCGTCTGACCGAATGGCGAGGGTAGAAAAACTTTCTAAAACTTTGAAAGATTCATCTGGATTTGAAGATGTTGAAGGAAAATTCTATGAAAGAAGGTTTTCAGAGAATATAAAAGATTTAAAACATGCTCAGTTAGCGTATAATCATTATGACAAAGCAAAAATGTCTTTTTCTGAAGGAGACATGGTTTCTGCTGTTATAAAATTAAACGAGGCTCTTAAAATCAGAGAAGATCAGGCTCCTTTTTACAAGCTGATGGGCGATATATATTACAAAAAAAAGCAGTTCGAAAATGCTGTTTTGGAATACAAGAAATCCATTAAGCAGGATAGTTCATATGTGTATGCATATCATGGTCTTGGGAATTGTGAAATGGCGATGAATAATTATGGTAATGCAGAAAAGTATTACGAAAAAGCGGTAGAACTATATCCAGGATATAGTTCTGCACATTTTGGACTTGGTCTGGCTTATTATAATATTAATCGGTGGGAAGAGGCTGCAGTGTCTTTGGAGAATTCACAAATATTTGACGACGGCATACCATCTTCTCATGCTCTACTTGGATTGGCTTATGAGAAATTGGGCAGGTATAACGAGGCAGAAACTGAGTTCAGAAAAGAGATTGCACTGGGAGTTCAAGGGAAATATCTTAATATTGCGAAAGAAAAACTAAAATATTATACTAGACAGAAATAATTAAAAAGATGAATATCCTATCATCACGAAGTTTCAAATCCAATAATTTTTTTTAACTCGCCTTATAAAAATTTATTTTTTCTTGGACTATATACGGACATGGTATCCAGATTATAAAGAAAAATATGATAAAGGATGTGGATTTATAAAAACCTTTATCCTTGATTTTTTAATAAAATTATTTTAATTTAATATTTTAAAATTCTTTTTCGAACCATTACTTATAATGTATTTTTTAATATGAAGGTATGTATATTAGGGAGTGGGAGCGGAGGAAATTCTTTTTATGTTGAGGGAAAAGGGACCAAAATATTAATAGATGTAGGATTTTATTTAAACGTCATTGAAAAGAAGCTGTCAGATGCTGGAATTCCCTCTGGACATTTAAACGGAATTTTGATAACGCATGAACATAAAGATCATATATGCGGGTTGAATATGTTCGTTCAAAAATGGGATATTCCGATTTATGTTAATGATATGACTTATAATGTTATGAAAAAATGGATAAAAAATATAAATCCCAAAATATTCCATAATGGTTCTCATTTTTCAATCGGGGAATTAGAAATAAAGCCTTTTTCTTTGCTTCATGATGCTGCTGACAATTCGGGTTTCGTTATTAAGTGTGATAATAAGAAGATTTTTTATGCAACTGACCTTGGATTTGTTACTTCATTAGTCAAAGAGCGTATGAAAGATTCTGATTTAATAGTATTTGAATCCAATCATGACCGTGAAATGCTTATAAACGGCAGTTATCCCTGGTATCTCAAACAAAGAATCTTAAGCAGAGAAGGACACATTTCGAATGAAGAATCGGCTTTCGCTTTAAAGGAGGTAACAAATAATGTAGTTAAAAGGATTATACTTGCTCACGTCAGTCGTGAAAATAATCATCCCGATGTTTTGCTTGATACGCATCATAGGATACTCAGCGGGATGAATGTTCCTTTGATTGTTGCTCCGCAAGATAGAATAAGCGATGTATTTGAAGTATAATTTTTTGTTTATTTTTTAAAAAATATCTTAAAACTGAATTTTTAGCAGATATTAATATTCGTAAATTTTTTGAAAAAAGTTTAGCGAAATTTCATTAGAATTGGAGCTCTTTTAATATACAGACGAACATTATTAAAACTTTACAGGCAGATATCTGAATGAATGATAAAATAGTTGCGGTAAGTATATTTATTATTGTTTATTTATATATTATTGTTAGTAAAAAGTCGAAGTCTTTGGCGATTTGGAGCGGAATATGCGTTCTTGTTTTGTTGAGGATACTTGATTTAGGGAGTGTTATTAATTTCGTTAACTGGAATGTTCTTGGCATATTCGCTGGGACTCTCATTCTGGCAGAATTTTTTATATATTCGAAGGTTCCAGTTTTGATTGCCAATTTTCTTATAAATCATTCCAAAACTGTAGGAGGAGCATTTGTATGGATATGTGTAATGACAAGTTTTTTATCTGCGTTTATAGAAAATGTGGCAACAGTTCTGATAATCGCTCCTATAGCGTTGGTATGTTCAAAGAAACTTAATGTTTCACCCGTTCCGTTTATTATTGGGATTGCGGTATCGTCAAATTTGCAGGGGACTGCGACCCTAATAGGTGATCCACCGAGTATGATACTGGCGAGCAGTGAGAACATGAATTTTAATGACTTTTTCTGGTATCATGGAAAACCAGGTATATTTTTTGCCGTTCAAATTGGAGCAATTTTTTCATTTCTGGTATTATATTTATTTTTTAGGAGGTATAAACAGCCATCGGTTAAAATGGAGCACGAAAGGGTAATAAGCTGGATTCCCTGTTGTTTAACTTTAGCACTGATTTTTGTTCTGGCTTTATCACCGGTTTTTAATATAGATTTTAAATGGTTTGGGTTGATTTGTATGATTTTTGGAGTTATGGGATTAATGTGGGGAATTTTTAAAGATTATAAAGTATCGTGGGATGTTATTAAAAGATACGACTGGGATACAACATTTTTTCTTGCTGGTATTTTTGTGATGATTGGTCTTTTAAAATATATTAATGCTATCGATGATTTAAAGAATTTTCTTATTATGATTACTGGTGAATCTATTTTTACCAGTTATACACTAATAGTCTGGATGTCAGTATTATTTTCGGCATTTATTTGTAATATTCCATATATTACCGCGATGATAAGCGTTGCACACGATATGGGTGAGGCATTGGGAGGTGTTCCTTATCTTTTGGTGTTTGGGCTGCTTATTGGCTCGTGTTTGGGAGGTAATATTACCCCTATCGGGGCTTCCGCTAATATTGTTTCAGTTGGTATCCTCCGAAAAAAGGGGTATAAAATAAGTTTTTTAGAGTTTGCGAAAATCGGACTCCCATTTACTATTGCAGCAACCTTTCCTGCTTATGTTTTCATTTGGTTTGTGTGGAGATAGGATTTTAATTCCTTTTGAAAAAATTAAGAATTTAAAATTTACTGAGTTTTATTTTTAAATAAGATATATTTAAACTATTATATGAAAAGATTCATTATTTTTTTCTTTTTTGTTTATTTAGTTTTTCATATAGAAGTTTATTCAGATTATCCCGAGAAAAAAAGAGAAAAATGCTGGATATTTTTTGATAATAAGGAAGAAGTCTCTTTAAAAAAGTTAAACGAAAATTTTAACGAACTAGAGAGTTTATTATCGAAAAGGGCAATAAAAAGAAGAAAAAAGGTAAGAGTGGATAATAGAATTATCGATGAAACAGATTTACTGGTAAAGGTGAAATATGTTAATTACTTATCATCGATGGATATAAGAATTGTAAACATTTCAAAATGGCTTAATGGTGTCAGTGCCTATTTAGATAATGAAGAAAAAGAGAAGGTAAAGAACCTTCCTTTTGTGAGAGAAGTTAAACCCGTTTTAAGGTATATAAGGAAGCCAGTTCCCTCTGAAAGGATTGAACTTTTTGAGACGCGGGCAAAATATGACCATAATTATGATTATGGTTTTTCGTTTACACAGAACAATATAATTAATGTTCCGGCAGTGCACGACCTGGGAATAGTTGGGAGAAATATTCTTATCGGTATGCTTGATACCGGGTTTAATCGTAACCATGAGTCTCTTGAGGATGTAAAAGTCTTATGTGAGTGGGATTTTGTCAATCAGGATGATTATACTGGAAACGAAATGGATGACCCTCCTGGTCAGGAGAATCATGGAACTCAGACATTGGCAACCATTGGAGGCTTTTACGAAGGGAAATTAATAGGACCGGCATTTGGTTCTACTTTTGCACTGGCTAAGACGGAAATCAAAAATACCGAATCTGTCGTTGAAGAAGATAACTGGGTAAAAGGAATCGAGTGGTTTGATAGTATTGGAGTTGATATTGTAAGCAGTTCATTAGGATATGCATATGGTTTCGAGGAAGGAGATGATTACACATTTTCAGACCTTGACGGAAAGACAGCAATCACCACTATTGCAGCGGAGATGGCTGTAAAGAAAGGAATGGTAGTGATTAATTCAGTCGGAAATGAAAGGCTTACTCAATGGGAACACATTATCACTCCCTCAGATGGGGAAAATGTTATTGCTGTTGGTGCTGTTAGTGCAGACTCTCAGATAGCGTATTTCAGTTCACCAGGACCAACTGCCGATGGAAGAATAAAACCCGATGTGGTTGCAATGGGACAAAGTATTGTTGTGCCAGAATTTGACTTTGGAAATAATATTATATACGATGGATACATGTATAGAGATGGGACATCTTTTTCCTGTCCAATTACTTCCGGTGCTGCAGCATTGGTTCTTTCTGCTCATCCTGACCTTACACCAGCCCAGGTGAGAGAGGCTTTTATCAAAACGGCAGATAGAGCCAATAACCCTGATAATGATTATGGATACGGGCTCATCGACGCATATAAAGCGGTGTTATACTTTGGAACGGTTTTCAGCGATGAATTCGATATTAAATCTCTGGAAGGTAAATATCGAATTGCAACAAGCATAGTTTCACCAAATGGAATACCTGGAAATACTGTCTTTCTTCATTATAAATATTCTCACAGTGATGGAGAATTTGAAAATGTAATAATGGAAAAGGGGATAAATTCAC
>JAUWXV010000048.1 GCA_030616165.1 bacterium
GGACTTGATAGAATATTCACTGCTATGGAGCAGTTGAATATACTCCCCGAAAAAAGAACGAAAACACAAGTAATGATATGCCTTTTCGGAAAGCAATTCATAAGGAATAGCATGACCCTCGCCTCAATACTCAGAAAAGAAGGATTTAATACGGAGATTTATTTTGAGGAGGATAAACTGAACAAGCAATTTTCTTATGCTGATAAAAAAGGCATTCCCATTGTAATTATTGAAGGACCTGATGAGATAAAAGAGGATAAAATTGGCATTAAAAATATGATTGATAGAACACAGATTAACGTTCCAAAAGGAAAACTAATTGAAACAATCCGTGATTTACTTTCTTTTCAAAGAAAGTAAACAAAGAAATCTATTTTTTAATAAATAAGCAAAAATTTTTCTAATTTATTTCTCATCCCCCGAGCACTCAGGGATGAGAAATTGAACCGTTCCTCATTCCTTGCATAGCAAGGAATGAGGAACATGTTAAAGTTTTCTTGCTGATGTGGCAATGCCACCTTCTTTTTCAAAAGAAGTAAGAAAAACGGGAGGTAATATTATGATGTATAAACCATTTTTTGAAATAATTGCAGTATTGATTTTCTTTTTTATTTCCGCAGAGAGTCTTTCTGGACAGGCAGTTTCAAAAGTTGAGGGATTGGTAAGCCCAAAGTATGAGGAACAGGTTATAACAGTGGGTGGTCCTGATGCAGATATATCGGGCTATACATCGGATGCCATTCAAATTGCTGTGGATGCGATTAAAACAAGGGGAGGAGGTACAGTAAAATTGAATCCCGGTCGGTTTTTAATCATCGCACCTGTCCGGATATATAGTCATACTGCCTTAGTCGGTTCTGGAGAAAAAACAATATTACACAAATGTGATGGATTTAGAACAAACTTTATTATCGATGCTGATTATGGGATGCTGAAAGCAACAGTAAAAGACCCATCCGGCTTTAAGGTTGGTATGGGGATTCAGTTATTCGATGATGCTCATAAGAGTGGATGGGATGTTACAACTGCCAAAATTACCGCAATTGACGGTCAGGTATTGTATTTTGACAATAATACCGTTAACGATTATATTGCTTCCAAAAATGGAACAATTTCAAACGCCTGCTCAATCGTTGAAGGGGTTGGAGTTGAAGATGTTAGGATTGCAGACCTTGTTGTTGAAGGAAACAAAAATACCAACGATTATATCAATGGCTGCCGCGGCGGCGGGATTTATTTTCATAAATCACGCAATTGTCTTGTGGAGGGAGTGAAGGTGAACGAATTCAATGGGGATTCATTTTCCTGGCAGATAACCGAGAATATAACAGTAAAAAACTGTATAGCCACTTATGGAGATGGTCTCGGTTTTCATCCTGGCACAGGTTCAGACTGCTCTATAGTTGAAAATTGTATAAGTCATCACAACAAGCAAGATGGTATTTTCTTATGCTGGCGAGTCCAGAATGGGATTTTTAAAAACAACGTTTGCTATGCAAATGGGAGATTTGGTATTTCAATCGGTCATCAGGATACAGACAATCTCTTTATTAACAACCATATTTATGAAAATGAACAGCATGGAATAAACTTCCGAAGAGAAACGGAACATAACAGCGGTCACCGAAACACTTTCCGAAATAATATTATAGAAAACAACGGCAGCCCTACATTTAAAGCGTACGGAATATACATCGGCGGAAGAACTCAGGATATTATTATCGAAAACAACATTATACGCTCTACCGGAAAAGGAAATCAGATTGCTGCCGTTGGTATTGGTAAATATTCTTCACGTGTAGTGATGAAGGATAATAAAATATCGGGCTGTGAGAAATTAATTAACGAGTAAACACTCATAATATTCAATAATAGGTAAATTTTAAATTTTACATTTATTAATGAATTGCCCTTACAAAATAAAATCAGGGTCTTTCATAACTGAGAAGAAGGCATCAGGATTTATGATAAAACATCTGACATCAAATTACAAGTTCTCCTCCGAAGAAGCTTATGTTTAATATACACAGACTTAAAAATTTGATAAGTTGTTGATTTTCCAAATTACTTTGTTAATACTCATACTGCAAAAAATATATCAAAATCCATTTGAATAATTAAACAGGATTTTATATTATTCCGCTTTTTATATTTTGAATTTAGGGAAAACTATCTGTATATTTGTATTTGATAAATAGTGAAAATTATAAAAAACACTTAATTAAATTAGTTTAATAAAAAAATGGAGGTAAAAGAGATGAATCTAACAAGGAGAGAATTTATCCGTAAAGGTGCGGTAGCAGCCGCAAGTTCACCCCTTATTATAACTATTAGTCATAAAGCATTTGCTCAGAGTGGTGATATCAAATGTGCGGTAATAGGTTTAGGCAGGGGGAGGGGAACACATCTAAGAAATTTATTGAAGTTAGATTTTACAGCGGTTACCGCTATTTGTGATATAAAAGAGGATAGGTTGAGCAGAGCCGCTGAAATGGTCAAAAAAGCAAATCGTCCCCAGGATAATCCAGTAAAATACCGAAACTATGAGGATGTTGTCTCAAGTGATAATGTTGATGTAGTTTTTATTGCTACCCCATGTGATCTTCATTTTCAGATGGTATTTGCTGCTTTAAAAGAAGGAAAAAGCATTTACGCAGAAAAGCCTATGGCAACAACTGTTACAGATGTTAATGAAATAGTGAGACAGGCAAGAAAATCCAAAGGGATTCTTCAAGTGGGTCAACAGTCGCGCTATTCTCCTTCAAACCAAAAGGCGGTGGAAATGATCCACAATGGTAAGATAGGTAAGGTTGCGTTGATTAATTATCAAAGGTTTACTGCTGCTCAGGGTTACATACGACCCGAACAAACATGGATAAGAAGCATTGAAAGGGGGGGAGATATAATTGTTGAACAAGCCGTTCATGAACTCGATAGGTTCAACTGGATTATGGGGGCCCACCCCTTAAGGGCTGCCGGTCTTGGAGGACAGTGTGTATGGTTTGACCCGGAAGGGAGCGAAAACAGCGACCAATATGCAGTAGCGTTTGAATATCCAGGTAAATCTAATGTTTTTTATTCACACTGCTGGCATTCAATAGACGGTGTGGATCCCAATAAAAATGTCGTATATGGTACAGAAAAAGTCTGGGATATGGGAAACAATAAAATTTATACGCGTGTTCCAAGAGGACAGAAAATGCCAGAACCTGAGATATTTGATCCAGGACCAAGAGTAGATTCTACACTTGAATGTACCACGCAGTTTTTCGAATGTTACAGGGAGGGTAAACAACCATTTGTAGATGCTGAAATTGGTCGAACAACTGTTCTTACCGCTCTGCTTGGAAGAAAGGCATTTTATGAAAAACGATGTGTTACCTGGGAAGACCTTTTAAGGGAAGGGGCTCCCCTGAAAAGATGGGAATAAATAGCAATATCTTATTTTTAAAAAACTTTAGCAAATTTAATATAGTCAATTTTTTATGAATACTACTAGACTGTCATGCTGAATCCTGTGCTGAACTTGATTCAGTATTATTTCAGCATCTAAATAATTAATAAACAATAGACTCTTATCCCGAAGCAGCGGGAAAGAATGTCAGGGAATTAAGTTTTTATTAACATTTTCTTGAAAAATACAATAAAACCAAAAAGTATATTGAAATTTATAAAATTTGCTAAAGTTCTGGTTTTTAAATAAATTATTTTCTAAATTTTTTATTATATTTAATAAAATTCCTGAATAAGAAATGGCAAAAAAGGTTTTACTATTAGCGGCAACTTTTTTAGATTCTCTTATTACTCATCCAGCGGATGAAGGGAAAGCAAAAAAGATGCTCGATAAATTAGAAGAAGATTCAGAAGGAGAAATCGAGATTGTCTATCGATGCAGTAGGAATCCGGAAGAACCCTTGAAAGTAGAAGAGTTTGAAGGTGTTACTGCCGTCATTGCTGACCTTGAGAGATATAATAGAGAATTTTTATCAAAGGTTGGAATAAATGGGGAAGGTTCCTTATCATTAATATCAAGATACGGCATCGGCGTGAGTTCTATAGATGTTAAAGCGGCAACAGATTATGGAGTTATAGTGGCAAATGCCCCCGGATGCAATGCTCTGCCAACTGCAGAATGGGCTCTTTCAACAATTTTAGATGTAGCAGGAAGACGAATATTTCATTATATTACCGCAAGTATCGGAAAGCATAAAGAAGACCCCCTCCGGTTGGATATCTCAAGAAAGATATTGGGAGTTATAGGAACAGGCACAATCGGGAAACTTGTGGTGAAGTTAATGAAGGGATATGATATGAAAGTTATTGCTTATGACCCATATCGGGATGAACAATGGGCAAAAGAGAACAATGTTAAATACACCGATTTGAAAGATATATGCAAAAACGCCAACATAATAACACTCCATGCATCAACTAATCAGACTATAATAAGAAAAGAAGAGATTGCTTTAATGAAGCCCACAACTGTTTTAATAAATTGTGCAAGGGGCGTACTTGTCGATAATAGAATGGTTTATGACGCAGTGAAAAGCGGTAAAATATGGGGTTATGGTCTTGATGAAACATGGCTTGAAAAGGATTTGCCGTTAGATGGGGTGAATATAATAGTCAGCCCCCATATTGGTTCGGATACCGATATGGGGAAGATAGGAATGCAATTAATGTCGGCGCAGGCTGTTGTTGATTTTATGAGCGGGAAAACTCCTGAATATGTAGTAAATAGAGAGGTATTAGAGAAATATTAAGTAAATCTGAATGCAACAAATAGTTTTTAAAGTTTTGTTACGCATCTTTTTTATAAGATAATTGCCAATTCAAAATTTATTAAAATTTCGTAATTAATCATTATATATACAGAACCCTGGCAAATCTATATTTTTATATTGTAGGGACAGAACACTGTTCTGTCCTTACACTAAATACAATTTTACAAGAACAAAAAATTACAGAAGGAATCAAAGTTTTAATTTTCAGAATTTGCCAGAGTGCTGATATATAATTAAATCAAATTTGAAAATATTTTATATAGGAGGAAAAAGAATGGCACAAAAAGTAGTTAAATATACCGAAATTAAATCAGAAGAAACTTGTAGATATGATGGAGTCTCATTAGGAGAGGTGATGCTTAGATTTGACCCGTATGATGTTCCCACTGCAAGAGCGAGAATTTTTAGAGTCTCACAGGGTGGTGGAGAGACAAATGTTGCCTGCGGTCTTGCATATACGTTCGGTTTGCGGTCTGCTGTTCTTACTTCACTGGTAGAAGATAATATCGGTTTAAATATCAGAAATCAACTCAGAGAAGCAGGTGTTGATACCAGCAAGATAATCTGGTTCAATACAAAAAATGATGGTTCAAAGTTTTCAACAGACCAGAAAGGGACTCTGATGACCGGTGTGAATTTTACTTTCTCAGGAAAGGGAGTTATTCCGTCGGATACC
Organism: bacterium; assembly: GCA_030616165.1. GTDB lineage: Bacteria > SM23-31 > SM23-31 > JAUVVT01 > JAUVVT01 > JAUWXV01. The sequence continues at coordinate 5,461 of JAUWXV010000048.1, forward strand.
GCTTATTACAGGGCTCACTCTGCGGTTCGGGAATTGAAACCGGGGGTTTTTGACTGGGATAAATTATTTAGTGATGAAGGAGTCAGGATTTTTAACACCGGAGGGATTTATACCTTGATATCGCCGACGTCATCCGAAGTGGCTATTGAAGGGGTAAAAAAGGCAAACGAATATGGAACTTATGTGGTCGCTGATTTAAACTACCGCGCAAAAGTTGAGCCGAATAAAGAAAAAGCAAGAGCAATAAACCAGAAAATTGCACCATATTTGGGATTTCTGGTGGGAAATGATTCGGATTTAAGTGATGCTCTTGGATATGAAACTAAGGTTGAAAAAAATGCCCCATTCGATGTATGGCTTGAGGCATATAAAGAGACTGTTAAAAAGGTAGCAAACGACTTTCCTAATTTAAGTCTAATTGGAACTCAGTGGAGAGGCGGGATAAATGCTGACCTTATAAACTGGGGTGCTGTCTTGTATGATGCGATTTCGGAAAAATTTTACTCTACTGCTGTAAGGGAAAATGTTCCGATAAAGGACAGGACTGGAGGTGGAGACTCTTTTGCATCAGGAGTTTTGGCTGGATTATTAAAAGGCAAAGACCTTAAAACTGCTGCCGAATGGGGTGCTGCTCACGGTATATTGGTGCAGGAAACTCCGGGGGATTTTACTATGGTAACAGAAAAAGATGTTGAAAGAGAAGTTAAAAGAGCTTTGGCGGGTGGAGGTGTAAAAGCAGTAAGGTAAGTTTGATTATTTTAGGAGGAATTAAAAATGGGCTATGAAAAAGATAGAGCAAGAGTAGATAAAGTAGTTCGCAAAAGCGGGGTTGTTGTCGTGATGAATAAAAAACATGTTAAAAAACCGCAAGATATGATTATTACTATGTGGGAGGTTTATAAGGCTGGTTACGTTGCAGAAACAACATTCAGAATTGACCAGGGGATATTAAAAGAGGCTATGCAGGAACTGACTAAAAAAAGAGAAGAAACTCCTCCAGACAATCCATTTATTTTGGGCTGTGGGAGTGTTATAAATCCTCTGGAGTTAGAATCGGCTGTTGAGATGGGATTTGATATGATAGTAGCACCGGCTAATGTAATGGGGGGATACGGTGAAGGTAAAGAATTTGTAAAACTTACAAGGAGTACTAATATTTTTTCTGCGCCAGCAGTATTCACTCCAAGTGAACTTCAATATTTTATAGAGAGGTCGGATGGATTGGAGCCTGATGCTGTAAAGATTTTTCCAGCCGGAAGCCATGGACCTGATGGTGTAAAAGCGCTGTTAGCACCTTATGTCAGAGAGAGACACTCAGGCAGGATAATTATGCCGACAGGAGGAGTCAATTACGAGACAGGTCCAAAATATCAACAGGCGATTATTTCTAATGGATATACTCCTGCTTTAGGAATGTCAGCTCCGCTCAAGTTTGTGGAAACTGAGGGTAAACCGGGAGATACTGAAACTATCAGGGAATCATTAAGGATATTTAAAGAGAAGTTTATTCCATTTCAAAATAAGTGATAATATGCGTTTTTCTTCAGAATAAAAATACTTGTAAATTTCAGGTTCAGGATAATATTTCTTGAACCTGAAATTTATATTTTTTTACAGATTTCTACTTTTATTTTTCTAAAATTTATTACTTTTCTGACTCTGGTTTTTGTTCACCTATTATCCATAAGTAAACCGTGTGGCCATAATATTCATCATCATTATTAATTTCCACGACCTTTGTCGCCTCCCATCCCCGCATATCAAAATCGTGAGAAACCACCCTTGCACCAGGTTTAAGATACTTTTCCAGATTCGGTCTGAGTTTTGCATTAGAGCTCTCTAAAAGGTATAATGTAACAACGGTAGCTTCAGACAAATCCACAGTCATTGCATCCTGTTGAATAATCTTAACCAGTTTTTCAACTTTCTTTCTTTTTACCAATTCTCTGGCTTCAGCAACCCTTACTGGATTATAATCTACTCCTACTCCTCTGGCACCATATTTTTCTGCTGCCATAACAACAATTCTACCATCTCCACATCCAAGGTCATATACTATGTCGTTCTTCGTAACCTGAGCAAGTTCGAGCATCTTCTCAACAACATTCATCGGTGTCGGGACAAAAGGTGCAAGACTTTCGGAATCATCGTATTCCTGAGCTCTTACTTCCAATCCAGTGAAAGCTCCGACACAGAGTAAAAATGCAACAGTAAAAGTGACTAATAAGTATGCTATTTTTCTTTTATACATGTTCATTCGCTCCTCTTTAAATATTGATGTTTGTGAGTTTTTTAATTACTTTTACAATTGGGCAGGTAATATTATTCAAAAATATTTTTATTATTAGGTTTTAATTAGTCTATTTTTCTTTAAAGAATGAAAAATAGCTATTTTTCTAACTTTTTATTAAATAACATTTTAAAAAAATAAAAATCTTTTGAGCATTAATTGCCATCCATGTCGAATTTGTTTGGACAGATTAAAGACTTTTTTTTAAAAACTGCGAATTTCAAAATAATAAAATTTCAATTAAATTAATTATAAGATAAAAGAAAAGCAAGAGATATTTTTCGAAAACCATATTATAAAATTGTTGTTTTATTAGGATTGCATGATTATATTTTGATTGCTTCTAAATATCAGGAAATCTATGATTAATCCTAATTATATTAAATTTATAGAAATTATGAATGAGGGGGTAAAAGAGGGGGAGGAACTTTCTCATCATACATCCTTTAAAATTGGAGGAAAGGCAGACCTATTTTATTCTGCAAAAGATGAAGATAGTTTAATAAAAGCAGTAAAAACAGCAAAAATTTTGAATATTCCTGCAGTTATTGTAGGTGATGGAAGCAACATTCTTGTCAGTGATAAAGGATACAGGGGAGTAGTTGTAAAAAATAGGAAAACAAAAAAAAAAAAAAAAAAAAAAAATAATAAAATAATAGAATATTCTGGATTTCAACTATCGGAAGTACTTAAATTTGCATCAGAACATACTTTATCGGGACTGGAATTCGCAGCAGGCATTCCAGGAAGTGTAGGAGGTGCAGTTTATATGAATGCCGGTGCATTTGGTTCTTCCATAGGTGAACTGACTGTAAAGGGAAATGTGATTGACAAAAATGGAAACATCCGTGAATTAAATAAAAAGGATTTTGAATTTGGGTACAGGTCGAGCAGACTTCGGAAATCTGATGAAATTCTGATTTCTGTTATTTTAAAACTTGTAAAGGGGGAAAAAGAACAAATATTGCAAAAAATGAATAAAATTATAGGGATTAGAAAAGGCAAACATCCTGCCAAAAATATACCATGTGCAGGAAGTTATTTCAAAAATATTGTTAAAGAAGACCCGGATATAACTGGTGAACCTGCTGGTTATTATCTTGAGAAAGCAGGAACAAAAAAATTAAAAGCAGGAGGCGCAGCAGTCTTTGGTAAACATGCAAATTTTATTGTGAATATGGGTAATGCTAAATCGTCTGATGTTTTGAAATTAGCAGAAATGATGAAGAAGAAGGTCAAAGAAATGTTTGGCATCGAACTCGTAGAAGAAGTTGTTTATCTTGACGATAAAGAGGGCTTCAAGAGATAATAAGATAAAAAATATCCCTTCTTTAATACATAAATTACATTAAATTAAATTCTATTTTTTACCTTGATTTTAGAGAAATTTATTGTTAAAATTGAACATAAATAAATTTTAAAAAACGCAAAAATTTAATATGCCAAATAGGGTAAATTTACGAGATAATATAACTATATTCTTAAATAGAATCGGACAAAAAACGATAGTAATTTTACTTTTTATCTTTAGCATCTATGGTTTTTTTGTTTTCGGGGTGGAAAGTGAAAATATTAAATTAATAATTAAAATCTTAATAGTATTGCTATTTTTGTTCTTTATCTATTTTAGATACCGAAATATGACCCTTTTTCAAGGAATAACCGAGCAAAAAGAACTGAAATCTGAAAAACAAGAAGAGAAAGATATTGAAGTAATCAAAAAATTAGCAGAGCAATTTCAAATTAGAAAGAAAAATAATTCAGAAGCAGATTTTGAGTCATATCTTAACATGATACTGGATATAATCAATTCTACTTTTGTAGCCTCAACGGCTGTTATCTACCTTATCGACCAGGAAAAAAACACCCTTGTTCCAAAAGTAATTGTCGCTAAAACTGAAAAGAAATGCCAGGCTAAAGAAATAGATACAGACGAAAAGATAATGAGGGAAATTTTTGAAAAAAAAGAAATAATTATAAATGACGAACTCTCCGAAGAAGAGATAAGGGATATTTTTGCGAGTATAGGACATGCATTCAAGTCCTTTTTAGGTGCACCTATTTTTATTGAAAAAGAAGTGATAGGTGTTATCGCTGTTTACAGCAATACTAAAGGAGCATTTGGAGAGGAAGATAAAAGTCTGATAAAAAGTTTTGCCGAAGTTGTTTCAAGGACTGTTGTTAATTACAATAGTATATTCGAGTTTGAGACCAGTTCACTCCTTTTTTCTTCATTTTATGAGATAAGTAAAGGATTGAACTCCAATCTTAAGTTCGATGAGATAATTGATATGCTTATAAATATGGTTAAAAAAATATTCGAATTTAATCAAATATCTTTATCCATTGTTGAGGAAAGTGGTTTTTATGCGATAATTAAGAGGGTTATTGGAAAGGTTGATGAATTCAAGGAGGGTTATAAGTTTCCTCTGGAAGAGGGACTTAATGGATGGGTCATAAGAAAAAATAGAGCAATATTAGTTTCATCCCTCGAAAAGGGAGATTATTTTATACCGAGGTATTCCAAAACAGAAAAGAGTAACTTTGGATTGAAATCATTTCTCTCTGCACCTATCGGCTATTATAATAAATGCATTGGCGCTATTACAATAGAAAGTAAAAAAGCAAACCTTTATAGTGAACTGCATGAAAATGTTCTTGTGATGCTCGCAAATAACATAGGTGCTGCATTGGAAAGAAGCATAATACACAAGAGACTTGAATCTGAGGCAAAAACTGACGAATTGACAGGACTTAATAATTATCGGGAATTTAGGCTCAGGCTTTATGACGAAGTCAACAGGACTAAAAGACAAAAACAAAAATTTTGCTTGTTCATGATGGATATTGATAAATTTAAAGACTTTAATGATCGGTATGGACATTTAGTTGGGGATCAGATTCTTAAAGCTATTGGAAATTCCATTAATATAAGCCTTAGAAATATCGATTTTGTCGCTCGATATGGAGGTGAAGAGTTTGCTGCAATCGTGATTACTTCTGATATTAATGATGCTAAAGTATCTGCAGAGCGTATTAGAAGTACTATTGATAAAACAAAATATAAATTCAACTCTTCAGAATATCATATTACTATAAGTATCGGAGTTGCAGAGTATCCAACTACATCTCAAAGTGAAGAAGGTCTGATTAACAAAGCAGATCAGGCTCTTTATCAGGCAAAAGCCGCAGGCAGAAATAAAATAGTTATTTATGAAGGATAAAAATTATTCCTTAAAAAAATAGAGAGACATCTATTAATTTTATTTTGCATTTGTCTGTGTTGGGCTTGGCAAGAAAGATAAGACGTTCGAGTGGCTGGAAAAAGCATATAAGGAGCATGATTTCTGCCTGGTTTGGTGGATACTAAATCCAATGTTTGACAGCCTGCAATAATACCTGCGATACTAATTCATGCTCAGGTGAATCGGATTCCCTGAGAACCAAACTCATAAATATATATGAAATATGATTGGCAAAACAATTTAACATTATCCGCTACAGGCGGATCCGCCACGGCTGAATGTAGCGGAACATACTTTGTTTAAAAGAGCACGTAATAGGGAACTTTGAGAGGAACTTTTAAGTAAAATAACTTTTAAATCATATTGAATTACTAAAGAATAAAAAATTACGGAGACCGAAAATGGCAAGAAAGGAGAAAAGTTTTTTAGCGAAAGTTAGAAAAGAGAAAATGATAATAAAGTGTCCGGTATGTAGCAAAGCAATTACTCCGATAATATTTGTAAATTCTGTTCAATCGGAGATTTCCGGTGCCTGGAAATTTAATAAGAGAATTGTTAAACTGTGTAAATGCAACGAGAAAGAAATTTTTGGATAATGTATTTAGGGGGTGACCCATCGGGTCGCCCCCGTGGGAATGTAAATGCAGCGAAAAAGAGGTTTTGAGATAATATTTATTGATATTAGTGGTTTGTGCTTTTTGCTGGCTATTCTGAAGTGGGGAGTCTTAACATAGGACAGAACACTGCCTGCACACTGTGTTCTGTCATTACAATATAAAAATATAAAACGTCAGGTCAGGTTTTTTAACGATTTCAAATACCTGACATTTTTTTCTTTATGCTTTATCAATTTTTATTTAGTTGTCAAAAAAAGCCAGAAAGACTCAAAAAGTTTTGAGGCAGGTATAGAATTATATAAATTCATTGATGATGAAAAGAAAAATAATTATTGCTACAAAAAATAAAGGGAAAATTAAAGAATTTAAGAAAATCCTCTCTGATAAAGAATTTGAAATATCTTCACTGTTAGACATTTCTGATTTACCCGGAATTAATGAAGATGGTAATTCATTCGAGGATAATGCAGTAAAAAAATCGGGACATATATTCGATTTGACCGGCAAGCCTTGTATTGCGGATGATTCAGGTTTAGAGATTGATTATCTTGATGGTGCTCCCGGAGTAAAATCATCAAGATATTATGGTATTTCAACTCCTCAAAGTGTTAAAAATGAAAAGATAATTTCGATGATGAAAGGTGCAAAAGAAAATAAAAGAGGTGCGCAATTTATATGTGTTGTAGCATTTACAGATAATAACGAAAAAAAAACATTCGAGGGGGTTTGCAAAGGAAGGATATCAGATAAACAAAAAGGGTCAAATGGATTCGGATACGACCCGATATTTATTCCCGAAGAATTTGATAAAACATTTGGTGAACTTGATGAAGATGTAAAAAATAGAATCAGTCACAGGGCAAAAGCACTGAGAAAGTTTTATAACTGGTTTGTAAAAAATAAATAACTTGATTTATTTTTTGATTTTTAATAAATTATATTTTTTAATATAACGGGGCGTGGCGCAGTCTGGTTTAGCGCGCCTGCTTTGGGAGCAGGAAGTCGGAGGTTCAAATCCTCTCGCCCCGACTGATTTTGTTAACTTCTTTGTGTTTGCGAAGTACGAAGCATTTAGGATGACCTAATTAGGGTCTACTGAAAAAGTTACAGAGACCATATAAGCACTTGATATTATGATAATTATTTATTATATTGAAGTAATTCATAAGGTTAAAAATGCACATAAATTTCAAATTATCCTGAAAAAAGCTTGCACTTTAACATAAAAATTAATCCAATTTTTAGTTGACCATAATTAAGATCGTAGGGGCGGATTTATCCGCCCGAATTCATTGTGCTGTTACTGCCTTAGACCTTATTCATTAATTATTCAACAAGAAGGGCGGGTAAACCCGCCCCTACGGATTTGGCATTGATAATTTGTGCGAAAAGGGATTTAATATAAATAATTTCTTTTTTCAGTAGACCCTAATTAAACCGCAAACACGCTGTTATCAGAAGTTACCCAACGGGCTGTTATTCCTCATATACTATTGCCGTACCACTTGCGCTCACCATTAGCATATTTCCGCCTGAACCTATGCCAATGGTTTCGTAGTCCAGGTCAACCCCCACTACCGCATTGGCACCAAGCGTTCTTGCTTGTTCCTTCATCTCCTCTATGGCAATATCCTTTGCCTTTCGCAATTCATTTTCGTAGGCTGCAGATCTCCCTCCGACAATGTCTCGTATGCTTGCAAAAAAGTCCTTGAAAATGTTTGCTCCTAAAATTGCCTCCCCACTCACCAACCCAAGATATCTAATGATCTTCTGCCCTTCAATGTTCGGTGTTGTTAAAACTAACATATATACTCCTTTTTGAATTACTTAATTAACGTTACGGATAAAATTCCATTGAATGAAGCCGCGTACCAGATAATACTGTAGGGATTTAATCATTTGACTTCACATAATAAAAATGTATTTAAAAAGAAAAACGTCAATATTTCAATAAGCAAATCTGTGACCTTCAGCATAACTGATGGTTTAATGATATTAATTAAAAATGTACAGTATGTCCGGTTAAAGGTTAATATTAAACATTATTACTTATTTTTCACTCTTATAGGGTAAGGGGGCCGCTTCATTTTTTGTGGCGGATTTTTCTTGAGCTCTTCCATGACGACTTCGATTGACTTTTCCAGTTGAGGATCACGGCCTGCGATGACATCAGCCGGCCACTGTTCCACTTCAATATCTGGGGGCACTCCCACATTTTCAACAACCCAGCCGTCTTCCGTCCAGATGGCTAAGTTTGGAGCTGTAATACTTCCCCCATCCATGAGAACAGGAAATCCGAGGGTTCCTACCAAACCTCCCCATGTCCTTTTTCCAACAAGTTTACCAAGTTTGAATTTACGAAACATCCACGGGAGTAAATCACCGCCTGAGCCGGCTGTCTCGTCGATAATCATTACTTTGGGACCCTGAATAGATGCACTCGGTGTCTTAAGGTCTGCACCATAGCGCATATTCCAATTGCAGACGAAGGGACGTCTGAGAATATCAATATAGTAGTCTGCAACCGATCCACCACCATTGAACCGCTCATCGACGATGATAGCATCTTTATGCACCTGTGGAAAAAAGTAGCGTTTGAAATAAGTGAGTCCCAATGTTGTTGTGTTTGGTACATATACATAAGCGACACGACCACCGGTTGCTTCATCGACTTTTTTGATGTTGCTTTCTACCCAGTCGCGATTCCGCAATGCGCTCTCATTCGCTATTGGAACAACACTGATTGTGCGTGCTCCTTCAGAATCTGGATTTGGACCGACCATAATCTCTATAATCTTTCCAGAGGTGTTTTCAAATAGGCTGTAAAGATTCATATCAGAAAAAAGTTCTTTCCCATTCACTGCAAGAAGATATTCCCCTTCCTTTACATCTACGCCGGGTTCTTTCAATGGAGAACGTAACTCAGGATTCCAGTTTAAACCACCGAATACTTTCTTGAATCGATAACGTCCATCTTCAATAGAATAATCAGCACCCAGCAAACCACCAGGAACTCTTTTTGGCTCTTGAAAAGTATCTCCGCCTCCAACTCTATGGTGACCGACTGCCAACTCACTGCACATCCAACGAATCACACGGTTCAAATCGCTGCGACATGCCAGATGAGGAAGGAAGACGCTGTATTTCTCTCGCATCGCTTCCCAGTCAGCGCCGTGCATGTTTGTGGCATAGAAATAATCTCGGTTGATCCGCCAGGCTTCATGGAAAATCTGATTCCATTCAGATCTGGTGTCAATAAGAACTTCAATGTCATCGGTCTTAAGCTTTCCCTCACCGGATTCAATATTGTCAGATAACGTAGCAATTCCCCAGGAATTCCCGGAAATATAGAGAATCTTCTTTTTATCATTAGAAAGCTGGTATCTATTAACTTCGGACATTATGACTTTATCTTTACGCTCATTGAGGTCGTATTTATGCAGGTTCGTCCCTTTTGCGCCAGGTCCCCTTGCTGTTGGAGAAGCCTCCAGATAGTAAACATGACCTTCATCTCCGGTTTGAAGGCTAAAGAAGTTCCCTGCTTGTATAGGAATGGAAATAATGCGGAAGTTTAAATCATCAAATTCAATTGAAAAGGGCTCTTCGGGCTTGTCTTTTTCTTTTTCTGATTCTTTTTTTTCTGATTCTTCTTTTTTCTCAATGCCCTCTTCTTCATCGCTTTCCTTCGCAAGTGGTGAGGGGATGTCCTTCCTCAGAGTAGCCAAGTAAATCGCACGCGTCATGCGCATATCGACATTGGACATAGCAAACCAATGCTTAATTGGCCCAGCATCGGTGGATGCAAAAAAATAAACATATTTACCGCTTTTATCAAACACAGGGTCACTCACATCACTCAAACCATCCGTAATGGCATATGTTTTATTTTCCTCCAGCGAATAGACGTAAACCTTTTGGGTATAAGCCGCTGTATTCAGAGTATAACAAATCCATTTTGAATCAGGAGACCAGACTCCCCGAATAGGTCCAAATGTACCTGGGGAATATAGATATTCTGATGCGATTTTTTTTATCACCTCTGTCTCCACATCAATCCAGTAGAGCGATCTGGCGTTATCCGTGAAGGAAATCTTCTTGCTGTCATGAGACCAGACTGGTTCAGCATAGAATCCTGACCCATTTAACTTGAAATTTTTTCTTCCCCCTTACCGTCCTGCTGTTTGATATGGAGTTCATATTCACCAGATTTGTCAGAGAAATAGGCAATGAATTTGCCGTCTGGAGACCAGACTGGAGACCTCTCATGAACGCCAGTCGTATTTGTCAAGTTGCGCGGGTCTCCCTTCTCGGCTGGAACGGTGACTATTTCACCCCGGAACTCAAAAACAGCCCTTGCCCCCGAAGGCGAGATCGAAGCACCACGAATATAGCGGGAACTCTTGACATATCGGGGACGCACTCCTAATAGGTCGGCTGCAACACCAATTGTTAACTTCCTACTCTGTTTGTCTTGGAGATTAAAAATATGAAGGTGTCCCGCTTGCTCATAGATTATTTTGTCTCCACCATCGGAAGCGTCGAGAATTGGAAAATCGGTGTAATGGGTAAGTTGATTTGTCTCTTTGGAATTGATATCGAAGGAAAACAAGTTAAACTCTCCGTTTCTGTCAGAACGGAAATATATTTTATCACCAATCCACATGGGGTCTGTATCATTACAGCGGCCTTCGGGTTGAGGAATCTTCTCTATGGAATAATCGTCGAACGTACAAATCCATATTGTAGAAACTGTACCTCCGCGATAATGTTTCCACTGTTGAAATCGCTCAGAGAGTGGAGTGTATGCCAATTTTATTCCATCCGGCGAATATGCAGCTTTGAAAGCATAAGGAATTTTTAAAGATTCTGGAAAACCACCTTTAACAGGAACAGTGAAAAGCTGAGTATGGCGGTTTGTGAAAACGAACCGGGAAGATGTAAAAAGAACAGCGAAGCCGTCAGGCGTGAAATCCCGAACATTATCAGAGTTAGGATGCCATGTGAGACGCTTCGGGACGCCTCCTTCCACAGGGACAACATAAACATCTGTATTACCATCATACTGGGCATTAAAGGCTATGAGTCTCCCATTGGGCGAAAAAATAGGATTGGATTCTATCCCATCATCAGAGGTCAAACGCCGAACATTTTTCCCGTCAACGTTGGCAATCCAGAGATCACCAGAATAAACAAAGGCAACGTGATTTTTGCTTATTGCTGGTTGGCTTAATAATTTGGTGTCTTTAATATCGATCTGTCCAGTTAGGCTTACTGGAAGAGCGATAGACAAGATCAAAACCAATGAAATAGAAAAAAACCATTTTTTCATGAGAACCTCCTTTTTTTTAAAGTTTAAAAGATATTTGCCCTTATGAGGTGTTCTAACATCTGTCTAATCAAAAGAAAGCAATTTATTGTAAATATTTATGTTAATGATTTATACTCTGAAATATCGGGTTCTTCTAAATAAATACTTAAGTTAACGCGTTCTAAAATCCAGTCATTTGGACCTTTTTCATACCATCGGGTTTGGGCATAAACATATCATTTGATGTCAGCCCGCATTCTTTCAGCATTTCCAGACAATATTCGAGGCGGCCAAGGTCTCTGCTGCCCGCATTGTTCGTTCCAAATGAGAACTTGGCACCAGACTTTTTAGCCAATTTAATAAATGTCGAACTCGGGATTTTGTAGCGGTCATTTATTTCAATTGCTATATCATTTTTGACTGCCGCATTAATAACCTTTTGCATCCGTTCCGCAGTCCAGAGTTCGTCATATTCATCTGCGATAACATCAGGAAGAAATGTTGGATTGACAAATATATCAATTGGCTCATTGTTCAAAACCGAAAGGATTTTATCAACATACATATCCATGAAAGACTTCTTATCTTTGATATTAACCTCTTTTCTCATCCAGAGTCGTATTCGTTTACCGTTATCGTCTGTAAAAGTCAAAGCATCAGTGAAAACATAATCAAACTTAGCAATTGCTTCTTTTGAAAAGAGGTTGACCCATTCACGCCCTTCTGCCTGCATTCCTATAAAGAGCGGCACGTTTTCCATACTTTTAAGGAATTTGTAAATACCTTCGTCATCGGTAATGGGAAATCCAATGCCGCAATTTGGGGCGATGCCATAGTTGATACCTTTTCTTCTGGATTGTGCCAGAGCTTCTTCTAGGGTCAACCCGCCCTTTACATGGACGTGAAAATCAATGATTGGAAAATTCCGCAGGTTTAGAAGGACTATCTCCGCATATCTTTCGTCGATGACAGGCATCTCAACAGGTTCGTCTGAAATATCATCAGGTAAAGGCTTAACCATAATATTTTTGAAAAATACTTTGCTGTCTGGATCATGACATTGCAGTGCGATGGTGCCGCTGGACAATAAGCGCCCCTTCATTTCATCATTTCTAACTGGATTATTAGGTTCTGTATAATCGACAATGAGTATGTCGTTGACTTTGGTTATGATTCGTTTCCCTTTGACAATAAAGTGTATATTGAACCACTCATTGTCGATCACGATTTGTTTGAACAGATTTCTAACGCCATAAAGACTCCCGGTCCTTTTAAATTCCCTATAACTGCCACTTCCTTTGTGTGTGTTGTCGATTTGTACCTCATATCCTTTATTTGGCCAGCCTTTTTCTTGATATTCCGTGTGGAAATAAATTCCCGAATTCGAACCTGGTTCGGTCATTACATCGGCTTTTAGTTCAAAATTTTTAAAATTTGCATTTTGAACATTACCAACGAAAAACAAATGACTGCGCGGTCCATTGCAAACAATTTGACCATCGACAACTGAAATCGAATTCGGATTTTCGCTGGCTCTCCAACCATCCAAACTTTTTCCATCAAATAATGAAATCCAACTTTGAGAATCAGAACATTTATAATTAATTGCGCTGCAAAAAGCAAACAATAATAAAACGATAATAAAAATTGTTCCGTTTTTCATTACGATTTATCCTTTCTTGTTTATTAAATAGTAAATTCCCACTCCAAAAAAATTTCCTCTCTAAAGATTATACTCAAATATAAATCACTTTCGAATTTTAAAACTAAACGTTAATGCTCTTTGGAGCTCCACTAAACATGAAAATATATTCTATTTTCGGGCTTAATTATGTTATTGCAGATTTAATAAAAATTAATATAAAGGGCTTGATAAATCAAGCCCCTACAATTATAATGATAACATTTGTAGGGGTTCGATTTATCGAA